>JAQWFM010000062.1 GCA_028704415.1 Oscillospiraceae bacterium
CCCCGACCCCATAGTTGATAGCATTTTCCAAAATAGGCTGCAGAATCAGCTTGACCGTACAGTAGTCTTCAATCTCCGGATCAATGTCAAAGCTGACGCTGAAAGCATTTTTATAGCGGATTTTTTGGATATGCATATAGCTTTTGGCATGCTGCAATTCGTCCCTCACCCTGATAATGGTTTTACCTTTAGACAAGCTGATGCGAAAAAACCGGGCCAGCTCGGAAATCATAAAGACAGCTTCATCATTCCGGCCGCCTTCAACCATCCAGACGATCGAGTCCAGTGCGTTATATAAAAAGTGGGGATTGATTTGACTTTGCAAGGCATCCAGTTCTGATTTTCTCCGGTCAGTCTGCTCCTGAACGATCTTTTTCATCAGCGCGTCAATCTGTTCATAAGAGGCCTCAATAGAGCGGCCCAAATGGCGAATTTCCGGCGAACCGCTGATAAAAATCTGGGGTTTTTGACCGGCCTCATAGGCCAGGACCGAATCATTTAATTTCAGGATAGGCCGGGAGATCCGCAGAGAGACTAAGCGGTTGATAATCACCAGCATCATGGCCATCAACAAAATCAGAATTGCAAAAAAGTACCGGATGCTGCCCATCCCCTGGGTAAACGCCTGTTGAGGGATCACACCAATTAACTTCCAACCGGTATAACTGATGGTATTGACAATCACCTTGCGCCGGACACCGTTCAGCAGATCGTCATAAATGCCATCCTTATACGTCGCCACTTCCAGATTGGATTCCTGATACAGACCCCGGCTGATCTGAACCTGACGGCTATGATAAATGATCTGGCCGCTTTCATCGCATAGATAGTAGTATTGCCCGTTGCTGGTTTCGTTGATTTGTTTCATCATACGGGAAATACTGGCATAATCCATGTCCACTAACAAAACGCCCGTCTGCGGCACCCCATCCTCTGTCACCTCCACCACCCGGCTCAGTGAGATGACCCAGTAGTAGCGCAGCGTGCCGTCATCAAACAGATTCTGGATATGCGGCGTGGAAAAATGCATGTTTTCCATCTCCCCGACCGCCTGCTCATACCAATCCTGGCGGGTTACATTGGGGTCTTCTTTTTGTGACGCGACTGGTTCTGCCGTCAGCAGACTGCCGGAGCTGTTATACAGCGCAATGCCGCGCAGGCGCTCGTTATTGGCCTCATAGATTAAATTCATCCCGGTCTGCAGATTTTGTTCCTGATCGGTCAGGTCATACTCCTTAACCACATTGTAGTAAACCGCATCGGAAATCTGCCGCATACTGACCAGGTAGTCCTCCAGGTTTTCCCCGCTTTGCTCCAACAGTTTTTGCGTGCTGCTGACAATATCTTGTCTGGAACTGGCGTAGAAACGCAGGTACATCACAATACCCATCACAAACATCAGCGATATGGCAATGAGCGAAAAAGCCAGCATCAGGGTGGTTTGAATCACCCGGGGGGCTATTTTCCTGAGCGAAGTCAGCAACCGATGTTTCAATGCGCACCTGCCTCCGTCCGGTAGCGCGAAGGCGCCACCCCAAACTGCCGCTTAAACACATAGCTAAAGTAATTGGGATCGGTATAGCCTACCTGGCGGGCAATGATATAGCTCTTTTCCGCGGTTTCCGCCAGCAGCCTGGCGGCGTGCTGCATGCGGAATTCGGTTAAATAGCCAATAAAGGAATTGCCGGTTTCTTTTTTAAAAATCGTAGAGAAATAGGAATTAGAGACGCCCAGAGCTTCACAAACCATATCCAAAGACAGACTTTCATCCATATAATGCTGGGCGACAAAGTCCCGGGCCCGGCTGACATAGGTCTGCGAAGACCGGCAGCGGGCGTTGATGAGCTGCAGCCGGAAAGACTGGCAGATCTTCAGCAGCCAGGCGCGCAGGTCCTCCGTTTCCAGCTCCAGCAGCCGGTCACTGAGCGTGCGGAGATCTCCGGAAAAAGCATCCGGTTCCAGGTCGTTAGTCTGGGCAAAGCGGTACAGGCCGCACAGGAGTTCCATGGTATAAATCTGGTGATGCCGTAAGGAGGTTTCAGGATAAAAAACGGTCTGCATATAGGCGTCTACAGCCAGTGTCAGCTCCGCTTCGGTCCCGATCCGGATAATTTTGATCAGCTGCGGCAGCTCAGACTCATTGGCCGAGACAAACTGGGACTGCTCCTGCGGCTCCATTTCCTGCAGATTAATGGAACGGGAACGCCCATATATCACCCGGCTGGTCACCGCCAGACGCGCGCTTTTGTAAGACTGGGCCAGCTCCTGCCAGCTGTGGCAGACTTCGCCCAGGCCGATGGTCACCACCGCGCCGCTGATGCGCTGCACATAATGGCAAAAACGGTCACTTTGATCCGTCAGCTCCGAAATATCATGTTCCCGCTGCAGCTGAGCAATCATGATCGTGTTTTCCAAATAGGTAAAGACCTGCGCCTGCCAGTCCCCGGCCAATTGCTCTTCGGCCTGTTTTTGCACAAATGTGGCCAATAAAGCCGGCGTCATGTCTTTGGGGATGTAACTTGAGGACGTGTGTACCACCAGACAGCACAGGTAAGGTCCGCTGAGCCTGATCTGGTACTCTGCCATCTGCCGGTCCAGGTCCTCCGGATGGATGCGGCCTTCAATCAGGGTGACAAAAAAGTTAGCCTGCAGCTGGGGCAGCGAGGCCTGATAGGCATAGCGCAGGGTCTCAATATTACGTTTGGCGCTGATTTCCTGATCCAGTTTGGTTTTAACCCGGGTAAAAATCCGGGTCAGCTCCACCGCGTTAACCGGCTTCAGAATGTATTCCTCCGCCTCCAGATGGACCGCTTCTTTTGCGTATTCAAATTCATCAAAGCCCGTAAAAAAGAGAATCTTGGTGTCCGGGTATAACCTGCGCACCTGATCCGCCAGTTCCATCCCATCCATATAAGGCATGCGAATGTCTGTCATGATGACATCCGGCTGTGCCTCCTTAACAATTTCCAAAGCCTTGGCGCCGTTATTAGCATAGCCAACAATGCTGAATCCCAGCTCTTGCCATTGTATTTTACTCATGATGGTCTGAATAACCGCTTCTTCATCATCTACTAGCAGTACTGTGTAGGTCTCCATCCGTCTCTCCATTTTGCCTGCTTAATCCCTGCTCATATGGGATCTTATCAGGCTATTATAACAATAACTTTACAGAGCGGTCATTTAGACTGGGGGAAAAGACAAGCAATACCAGCCACCGCAAGCTGGCGGCAGCTGGTATTGCAAAATCCCGGTCAGACCGGAGCAGAAAGGAAATGATCCGCTGAAATCAGGTCTTTTGGACATACTTAAGGCAATCCAGCGTCACGGCTACCAAAATGATGATACCCGAAAAGACAAACTGAAGATTGGTGTCAATACCCAGAATGGTCAGAGAGTAGGTCAGCGCGGTAAAGATAAACACGCCCACAACAACCCCGGATATCTTGCCGATACCGCCGGTAAACGATACCCCGCCGACCACGCAAGCCGCGATGGCATCCATTTCCCAGCCCTGGCCGTAAGCCGCTGAACCTGATCCAACCATACGCAAGGTCTCCAGCCAGGAGCCAAAGCCATACAGGATGCCGGCCAGGATAAACGCTCCGACGGTAACCGCAAACACGGAAATACCGGATACGGCCGCCGCTTCAGGGTTGCCGCCCACCGCATAGAGATTTTTGCCAAAGGTGGTTTTGTTCCAGATAAACCAGACAATAATCACGGCGGCCAGCGCCCACAAAATGATGGTGGGGAAACCGTTAATTTTCGGAATCACCATACTGGGGATGGCTGACTCAATCGCGCCAAAGGAGACGCCCTTGGTGGCATAGGTCACCAGGCCAAAAATAACCAGCATGTTAGCCATGGTGGAAATAAACGGATGCATTTTAAATTTAGCGGTAAAAAATCCCGCAATGGTAGTAAAGACGGTGCTGAGGATAATACAGGCCAGCAAGGCTAAAATAACTCGCCCTGCTACCGGTATACCCGTCAGGTCAAACACATGACCAAACACGCCGCCGGTATTGATGCCCCGGTGCATGATGATCGTGGCCGTGGTCATGCCCATGCCGACCATGCGCCCAATTGACAAATCCGTACCGGCCAGCAGGATCAGTCCGGCCACGCCCAAAGCCAGGAACAAGCGCGGACTGGCCTGTTGCAAAACATTCAGCACATTATTGTAGGTCAGCAGCGAAGAGCCTTTCAAAATAGGGGTAATGATACAGAGCGCAATGAAAATAATTAAAATGGCAATATAGAGGCCGTTACGTAAAAAGAAATCTCTGCGGTTAAAGGTATATTTATAATTTTCCACCTTTTGAGCATAGTTTTCTCCCACCGTAAAGCGGGACAGCCGCAGCAGGTCAATCAAATGATACTTATAGGCAAACGCCGCGTGCCGACGCTCTTTGATCTGCTGTAAGTCTTTATCTAACTGCAATTTAGCGTCAAAAAGCCTGTTTTTGTGGACATAATTCTCATCCTTGCGCTCCTGGTGATCGCTTAATTCAGCCAGAGTCTGGCGGTGCTCCTGTTCCAGCTGGTCCACTTTTTGCTTATATTTGATTTTTGCTGCCGCTTTTTCCTGGATACAACTGGTCTTGACGGCCTGATAGTAATCTTGGTCAAAGTGGGCATTAAGATAAGCCACGGCCTGTTTAATCAGGCTGTCCACCTCGCTCTTATGCTGCGTTTCCACAGCTTTAGCTTTCTCCAGCTCGGCATGAGCTTCCGCTATTTCGTTCTTCTTTTCTTCTTTAGATATGGTCCGGTCCCGTTTCAGGCTGTCCAGATTGCTCTGAATAGCCAGCACCTGATCCGTTCCCGCCACCCTTAAACTGTCAATCTGTTTTTGAATGGCACCAACATAATCACTAATTGGCTGACGCAGCTTTTTTTCCTGTTCCACGGTCAGGATGCCGCTGATTGCTTTCCCCATTTCTTTACATCTCCCTCTCTACAGGTATCTGGCGCTGAGCTTAAGCAGCTCTTCCTGATTGGTCTCTTTAGTTTTTACAATGCCTGACAGCCGGCCGTTGGACATCACGCCGATGCGGTTAGTGATACCCAGGATTTCCGGCATTTCAGATGACACGACCAAAATAGTTTTGCCTTGTTTAGCCATCCGGATGATCAGCTCATAGATTTCATACTTGGCACCGACATCGATACCGCGGGTAGGCTCATCCATCATAAAAACCTGCGGGGCCCGTTCCAGCCATTTGCCAAAAATGACCTTTTGCTGATTACCGCCTGAGAGGCTGGTTATCATGTCCTTGGGGCCGGTACATTTGGTCCGCATGATCCTGATTTCATCAGAGGTCGCCTTAGTCATTTTGGTCTCTGACAAAGCGGCCCCGGATTTATATTGGTCCAGATTAGTTATGGTGGTATTAAAAATAAGGTCGCTCTTTAAAAACAGACCATTGGCCTTGCGTTCCTCAGTTATCAGGGCAAAGCCATGGTCCATGGCTTCCCTGGCGCTGTTAAAGTTCATCAGCTGTTTTTTAAAGTAGACGCGCCCGGCAGCCCTGGTTCTCACCCCAAACATGGTTTCAAGCAATTCAGTCCGCCCAGCGCCCACCAGCCCATACAGGCCAAAAATCTCGCCCTTACGCACATCAAAGGTGATGTCCTGCAAATGGGGCTCAAATTTAGTTGACAAATGCTGGACCGACAAAATCACATCGCCCGGCTGATTATCCACCGGCGGAAACCGGTTCTCCAGAGACCGGCCGACCATGGCGGAAATCAGCTCATTCATACTAGTATCCGCCACATGTTTGCTCATCACCAGATGCCCGTCCCGGAGAACGGCAACATCATCACAGATGGAGAATATTTCATCCATTTTATGCGATATATAAATTAAGGAAATACCCTGCGCTTTCAGCATCCGCATCATGTCAAAGAGCTTTTCAACTTCTTGTACCGTCAGCGAAGAGGTCGGTTCATCCAAAACAATGACTCTGGATTTATACGAAATAGCCTTGGCAATTTCACACATTTGCCGCTGCGAAACTGACATGGTCCGCATGGGCTGGGTCAGGTTAACGGTCATGCCCAGTTTACGGAACAAGTCAGAGGCTTCCTTTTTCATCCGGCCTTCATCCACCACACCCAGGGCGTTATAGGGATAGCGGCCTAAAAACAAATTATCAACCACATCCCGTTCCAGGCACTGATTGAGTTCCTGGTGAACCATGGCTATACCATTTTCAAGAGCATCCTTAGGTCCGGAAAAGCTCACTTCTTTACCGTCCAGAAAGATCTCACCTTCATCTTTTTGATAAGTCCCAAACAAGCATTTCATCATGGTGGACTTACCGGCTCCGTTTTCACCCATCAGGCCCATTACGGTACCGCGCTGCAAGTCCAGGTTAACGTGGTCCAAAACCCGGTTGCGTCCGAAGGACTTGCTCAGTCCCCGGATAGATAAGACAATGTCGTCCTGCTTATCTGCCATCTTTTTTACTCCCCGCTGGTAACAATAGAGAGGAAAAGGGAGAATTACTTCTCCCCCTTCCCCGCGTGCTGTACTTTGAATCAGAAGCTTTGGGCGGTGGGCCCGAACCGGGGGATTATCCCCTGCCGCAGCCCGGCCCGGTCAGGCAAACTTACTGATCCAGAATGGAGGTGTAAGAAGCCGCGTTGTCTGTTTTTACCATATTGATCGCAAAAGCGTCATACTCGCTGGGGTTGCCCAGACGGTTGGTAATGTTGGATTCAGTCTGGCCGTCGCCGCCGATATACTCAACATCCAGGTTGAGCAGATCATCATACTTTTGCAGCAAGGGCTGATAGGTAGAGCTCAGGAAGTTATCCGCCGCATTGTAGATATCCAGCCAAACCTTTTTGGTCGGGGACGTCGTTGCATCCAGCTGATTGGAGACCGGTTCGTAAACTTTGGTCGAATCGGTGAAATCCTGATAATTGTCTGCGGTAACCGCGACGTTTAAAGCATAGTAGGAACGTTCGTCGGCATTATAGGTATAGACATCACTGGAGAGGACGTTACCCGCCGCATCCGGGGTGCCGATACCGGTATCAATATCCACGCCGTCCAGCGCATTGCGCAGCACGCGCAGGGTCAGGTAAGCCTGCACATCTGCATGCTGGCTGATGGTTCCGCCGTAGCCTTCTGCAATAGCGGCCACTGCGTCACTGTTAGCGTCATAACCAAAGGTGGGTACTTCATTCTCTTTTGACCAGGCGTTAAACATGGACATGCCCATGCCGTCATTGTTCGAAGCAACTACATCGATCTGGTCGCCGAAAGATGATGACCAGGTGCCAATGTTGTTACCGGCTGTCGCCGCGTCCCAGGTTGCGCCGGCGGAGTTCTTCATTTCCTGCGAAGCCAGTTCCCGGACAATATAGGTTTTACCGTTTACTTCCAGCGTGCCGTCCTGCACAATGCTGGAGGAGCCGTCCGTGTTGGTGCCGATAGGATCGCTGTTAATGGCGCCGTCTTTTTCCACACCGGTACCCAGGGCTTTGCGCACGCCTCTGGTACGGGCAATGGAGTCGTTGTGGCCGATGTCACCAATGGCCAGCACATAACCGATAATGCCGTCACCGTTGCGGTCGATGGTATCAATATTCTTTTCAATGTATTCCTTGATCATGGTGCCCTGAACTTCAGCGCCCTGATTAGCGTCAAAACCGACATAATAGGTGTTGGCATTGTAATTCAGAGCCTCTGTATCCAGCTCACCGGTAGAGCTGTTGGACGGCTGGCGGTTAAACCACACCAGTGGCTTATCCTTGTTGGCGACTTCACCGCTGGTTTCCGCGGTTGTGGTCGCGGCCGTAGTCGCTTCACCTTCGGTAGCGGCGGCTGACGTGGTGTCCTCACCTGTGGTCGCTGCTGCGGTGGTAGTGGTGTTGCCCGCGGTGGTCTGCGTGCTGCTGCCGCTGCTGCAGGCTGCTAATGAGAAGGTCAGCAAACCGGCCATAGCCATTGCTGCAATTTTGTGCTTCATAGATATTTCCTCCCGTATTGATCTATGTCACCTGTGTTATTGGCGATATATACAATATAGGATAGTCCTGAAGCATTTTACATAGAATATTTTTCAATCGTCCTTGAAATTTAATGTTTTATTTGGAACATATCACCATAGCAACAGCTACAATTTGCGCCAGGCTAAAGCTTCTGCTGATTAGTGATTTGGCACAGCTGCCTTAGCCTGGCAATTCTGCTGCCGTAAACTGCCGTGCGGGTAAGCGCGCGGTTCGGCAGCTCAGGCTTACTGATACGAGTCTGCCGTCAGGGCAGCTGCCGGGCGTCCAGCTGCAGCTCACCGCGCCACAGCAGCCGGCCCTGATCCATCAGACTTAATTGATAGCGGCCCTCCGCGTGTTCATACCGGCGGCGAAGGCTATATACCAGATTGACCCGGGTGCCCAGATCCAGACGGACCGGGAGACTTTGCCCCGCCTCAAGCCAAACCTTTTCACAGGCTATCAGCTCGCTGGTCCGGGCGGCAAACCCGGCGGTCAGGCAGCGGCGGTAGCCCTGCAAAACCGCGCAATCCCTATATTTGCCTTGATTTATGACCACGCCTTCCAGGTAGCAGGCGCCGGTCGGACTTTGCCGCAACCTGAAATCCCGGTATTGCAGCTCTGAATAGCCCTGGCCTGAGCCAAACGCAAACAGCGGACCCGGGGTTGTGTCCTGATAGGTCATCACCCGGCCGGACGGTTTTTGGTTGTAGTAAACCGGCAACATCCCGACCGAGCGGGGCAAAGACACCGGCAGCCTGCCGGAGGGCTGCACCAGGCCAGCTATGATCTGAGCGATGGACAAGCCACCCCAGGGGCCGGGGTAAAACGCATAGAGCAAAGCGTCGGAGCCTGCGGCAATATCCTCCAGGCAGTAGGGCCGTCCGGCAATCATGACGGTAATAATCGGTTTGTTGAGCTGACGCAAGGCCTGAAACAACGTTTCCTGCCGGCCCGGTAACCGTAAGCTGCTGGAATCCATCCCTTCGCCGCAGTCCATCATGACGCTGCCCGCACCCTGAGCCGCCCCATTTGTATCAAATTCCGCCCCCTCAAACCGGCTGGAAGAGCCGCCCAGGGCCAGGATCAGCAGATCACTGGCCTGAGCCAGCGCCACGGCGTCAGTTTGGGACTGACCGCTGCAAAATTTAACCCCGGCCTGCCGAAAAACCTGTTTCAGCCCCTGAAACAAGGTGCAATAGCTGCCGGGCATAAGCTCCGGGGAGTAATCGCCAATCTGCCGGTAAATGTCATCCCCATTCGGGCCGATGACCGCGATATTTTGCCGGGTCAGCGGCGACAACGGCAGGATATGGGCCTGATTTTTCAGCAGTACCGGGACCTGATCAGATAAAGCTTTACTTTCAGGACAGGCCGTCGGGTCAAAGGGCCGGAAAGCATCTGCGGCCGCGGTAAAGCCGGCGGTCCGTTGCCCCTGAGCATCCAGGTAAGGCCGGTCAAAGAGGCCCAGTTCATACTTGAGGCTCAGGACGCGCAGCACTGCCGCATCCAGCGTAGCAGGATTTATCAATCCCCGGTTCACCGCTTCCTCCAAATGGGTATAAGCCTGATCCCATAAGCCCACAGTGACACCGGCGTTCAAGGCCAGGGCCGCAGAGCGGACACCATCCCCCGTTATACTATCCAGGCGGTCAATGGCCTCACCGTCAGCCATGACCAGGCCGTCAAAGCCCAGTTCCTTCCGCAGGATGCAGGTGAGCAGCTCCGGATTGGCGTGACAGTAAACCCCGTCAATTTCATTATAAGCCGCCATGATCCCGGTCACCTGCTGCCGGCAGCAGCCGGCCGCCGCGGGCAGATGAATTTCATGCAGCTCCCGGTCGCCGATCCGGGCCGCGGAACCGTTGATCCCGCCGGTGGTCTCTCCCTGAGCGCAAAAATGCTTGGCCACCACCCCTACCCGCTCTGACTCCACTGCTTCAGTAATAGCGGCGGCAAACAGCGAAGCCATATAAGGGTCTTCACCAAAGCACTCCTCACTGCGGCCCCAGCGCGGATCCCGGAGGATATCCAGCATGGAAATCAGGGCCAGATCCACCCCCTGCCGCGCCAGCTGCCGCCCGACAATCCGGCCGGCTTGCCGGAACAGGTCAGGATTAAACGTAGCCCCTACCGCCAGGTTAACCGGCAGCAAATAGCCGCCCGGCGCCTGGTGGCCGTGAGGGCTCTCGCTACTCAGCAGCATGGGGATATGCAAGCGGGAATGTTCTATAACATAGCGCTGGGTGAGGTTATAGGCCTGCATGGCTTTTGCCCCATATAAGCCATTCGCAAAGCCCCGGCCCGACCAGGGATCCGCTCTGAATAAGCCATAGAGCACGCCCAGACCGCCACAGCGGCTGACCTCCTGCTTAAAGTCCTGCGTCAGGGTAAAACCGCTGGCTGTCCATTCATAGCACTTGAAGCCCATCAGGCGTTGATTGAGTTGTCCGGCCTTTTCCTGTAAAGTCATTTGCCCCAGCAAGGTGCGGGCGCGGTCTTTTGATGCCTGGCTGATAATCATTTTTTACTCCTTAGCTTTGCCTGTCCTGGTGTCTGCCGCCAAATGACTGCCGGCAGGTTTCTGACACAGGACTAAATCCAGTCTATTTTACCTGTCAGCGCCCTGATATGAAACCAGGTAGCCGTCAAACTGCAGCCCAGGGCAAAACCTTTTGTCCGCCCCGGTACTGTGCGGCAAACTGCGCGTGGGTCTTGTGATCTGTGCTGCAGCCTAATTTTTCAGCAATATTGAATTTTCAAGCACATTTTATTTCATTATTTACCACCTATCCTGCGTTTCATAGCGTTATGAACGATATTTTGCATTTTAAGCACATCAATCTTTCATTTTGGCGTTGACAGGTTTCAACTGTAGCGCCTATAATGGGCCCAACCACTTACAAGTTCATATTGACATCCACATTGAGATCCACAGGGGGAGTATTATGAAAAATGCACGTAAACTGTTGAGCCTGATGCTGGCTCCGACGCTGATCGTCTCTATGCTGGCAGGTTGCAGTTCTTCAACCGCTGCTACCACTGCCGCAACCACGACGGCCGGCACCACCGCCGCGGCCACTACCGCGGCCACGACTGAAGCCGCAACCACAGCGGTTGAAACGACTGCCGCAGCCGGGACCACCACCGCTGACTCAAGCCAGACCACCGCAGCAGCATCCGCCAACCAGGACTATGACGGCACGGTTTACAAAATTGCCTGTGACGCAGCCTACGCGCCGTTCTCCATCCAGCTTGAAACCGGCAAAACCGCTCCCGGAACAGTCGTAACCACGGCCAACAATATGGGAGATTACTACGGTATTGATGTTGAGCTCCTGGATGCTATTGCTAAGTATGAAGGCTTTACGTATGAGCTGACTCCCATGGACTTTTCAGCTATCATTCCCGCCTTGCTGTCCGGCACCATTGATGGCTCCATTGCGGGCATGAACATTACCGACGAGCGCAAAGAAAAGGTAGACTTTTCTGATGGCTACTACGCTTCAGGCAGCGCGCTGGTGGTAAATAAGGACAACACAGATATCACTTCTTTTGAGGATCTGGACGGCAAGGTGGCCGCCTGCAAGGAGGGCACCACCGGTATGACCTGGAGCCAGGACAACGCGGATACCTACGGCTTTACCGTCACCGTTTATCCTGACTCAGCCAGTATGATGCTGGCTGTGGCTAACGGCCAGGCTGACTTCCTCATTGAGGACTATCCGGTTATCAGCTATCAGATCACCATTGGTGAACAGGCTGACCTCAAGGTAGCTATTGACGCGATCGGTGAGGTGCCGCAAAACGGCTTTGCTGTAGCCAAAGGCAAAAACGCCACGCTGCTGGCGATGTTTAATGAGGGCTTAGCCGCCATCCGCGCCAACGGTACCTACGACCAGATCATCGCAGAATATATCTCTGACTAATCCTGGCCTGGCAATATCACAGCTGTGGCATGGGGGAAGTGCAACCAGGCGCTTCCCCTATTTAAAAGGAGTATTCGCCATGCTTGACTACTTTTCCGATTTTGGAAAATACTTGCCGGCACTGCTGGGCGGCCTGAAACTCACCCTTATCATTGCCGTTGCTGGTATAGCGCTGGCCATCATAATCGGCATTATCCTGTGTGCCTTTTCCATCAGCGGCATTTTTGTCCTGGAAAAAATCGCCGGGTTTTATATCACGGTTGTACGTGGCATTCCGCTGATGATCCTGGCCTTATTTATGTATTTTGGGGTCATCAAAAATTCATTGGACCTGCTGCCCAGCGCCATTATTATTCTGGCGATCAATGCCTCGGCTTATATGGCGGAGATTTTCCGGGCCGGCATTCAGGCCATTGACTTTGGTCAGACGGAAGCCGCCCGCAGCCTGGGCCTGTCTTATTTTCAGGCCATGTATAAGATCATCCTGCCTCAGGCTTTCAAAATCATGATTCCTTCCTTAATGAACCAGTTCATCAGCAGCCTGAAGGATACCGCTATCTTGTCGGCCATCAGCGTCAATGAGCTCACCATGACCGCCAAGGTCATTATTGCCCGCAACTACAACGCTTTTGAGCTGTACTCATATGCGGCTATCATCTACCTCATCGTCATTGCCCTGCTCACCTACCTGTCCAAGCGGGTTGAGCGCAAGCTGAGTTATGACAAGCGCTGAAAGGAGGGTCTCTTATGTCAGCCATCATTGAAGCCATGCACATCCGCAAACTGTTTGGTGATCTGGAGGTCCTGCGGGACATGTCCGTCACGGTTGAGGAAGGCGAAGTGGTCTGCCTGATCGGGCCCTCCGGCTCCGGCAAATCCACCTTTCTGCGCTGTCTCAACCGGCTGGAAAATATCCAGGGCGGCACCATAAAAGTCTTAGGCGAAGACATTGCCTCGATTAAGGAAGTCAACCGTTTCCGGGCTAATATCGGCATGGTATTTCAGCATTTTAATCTCTTTCCCAACTACACCGTGCTGGGCAACATGACCCTGGCCCCGGTGACCCTAAGGAAATTCCGGCGCCAGGAAGCGGT
>JAQWFM010000131.1 GCA_028704415.1 Oscillospiraceae bacterium
CGGGAACGGGCTCAATCCCCTCCAAGCTGGTGTACAGGCGCGTCTGGTAAGGCCCTTCATTCTCGCGCATAGCTGTAAGGGATACTCCTTGCAGGTAGCGGTCAATAGAAATTGCCGCCCGCCTGCCACCGGCCAGAGAGGCTATAGGCAAATAATCCCGGCCGGTAAACATACTGCCGGCGGCAAAAACACCGGCCAGGTTTGTGCCATAAGTATCCGGATTTATGTTAATCCGCCCCTCCGGGTCCAGTTCCAGGCCCAACGTGTCCTGTGGATTTTTTCCCAGCCCCAGGTAGACGGCGGCGAAATCGCCGCGCAGATCTGTCAAGGAGAATGTTTTACCTACAGCGGCGTCAAGCTTCAACTCAACACCCAGATCGGCGAGTACAGCTGTATCTTCAGCGATCACAGCCCGGGGCAAGACTTCCTCAGCAAAATCTCTAAGGCTGCCTCCCAGGCGGTCTTTTGCTTCGAACAGGACCACGTCATAACCCCTTACGGCCAGGTCAAAGGCGGCGGTGAGACCGCTCAGACCCGCCCCCACCACAGCAACTCTTTGATCCTTTTTGGGTCTAACAGATATTTTGGCGCGCGAAGTGGGGCTCATTTGCACGCAATACTTTTCCAGCGCCGCCAGGGATATGGCTTCTCCCGCCTCCCGCCGCTTGCAGGCAGCCTGGCAGGGATGCTCACAGACCCGGCCTATAATGCCCGGAAAGGGCACGGTTTTACTATAAATCTCCATTGCCCTGGTAAAGTCGCCGGAGTTTATGGCCGCCGCAAAGCTTCTCGCGTCCACGTGAACGGGACAGGTTGCTACGCAGGCCGGGGGAAAGTCCTGTATACATTTTTCTTCCAAATCAAGCAGCCGCTGATGATCCATTTCATCCCACCATTCCCGTTAAGCTTATTGGGTTAACATACATCGTTCCAGGCAAGTACTAAAGGAAAACCCGAAACGAACTATAAAATATAGTTCGTTTCAGGGAAAATCAATACCTTCAAATCATGATCGATTCAATATCTATTTTTGCTGCCCTTAAAATGCCGGGTCTTTAATCGGCCGTTTTACCATCGGGATTTCGCGGCCCTGGAGACCTGCCAGCACTTTTTCCGGCAGTGCCGGCAGCTGTAAGATGCGTACGCCGCAGGCGTTGTAGATAGCGTTAATAATGGCGGCATGAGGCGCAGTAAGAGGCAGTTCGCCTACGCCGGAAGCGCCGTGGGGGCCCAGCTCACGCGGGTGGTCCACATAGATGATCTCCAGGTTATCCGGGACATCTTTGGGATAAGGAATGCCGCAGGCAGCTATCGTAGTGTGCTTTTTCAGGTCTTCAAAATCTTCGGTCAGCGCCAGGCCGATGCCCTGAGCCAAACCGCCGTAAATCTGACCATCCACTACAGCCTTATTGCCTATCCTGCCCGGGTCAGCCGCCAGGGTCATTTTTACCACACTGGTCTTACCTGTCTTGGTGTCAACCTCCACTTCCGCCAGGAAAACGCCGTACATATAGGAGAGGAAGGGCCGGCCCTGACCTTTTTCATCACAAGCCGCGGCGTTAGCTGAGGCAGTGCTCCACTGGCCCACATACTTGAGCGGGATATTTTTAGCTACCGCTTCATCATAAGTCATGTAGGTGCCATCATCTTTGCGCAGGGCGTCCACCAGCTGCTGGCAGCCATTTACTGCGCTGTTGCCGACTACAAACTGGGAGCGGCTGCCGCCGGCGGGACCACCGGCAGGGGCTACAAACATATCGTTCATCACCAGCTTGATATTCTCAGGCTTGATGCCCAGCGGCCGCAAGGCTTCGTGGGAAGTGCCCAGCAAGCCCATGTCGGCTCCCTGTCCGTGTTCTCCCCAGTTGGTGCTGACCTTGACCTTGCCATCGCCCACCAGTTCCACCCATACCTCGCCGCCGTCCACGCCGTCCAGACCGCAGCCATAAACGCCGACTGCAACCCCTACGCCGCGCTTTTTCTCAGGTGTAGAGTGTTTTTTGGCTTCTTCCAGAGCCACCTTGTAACTGGGCCGGATGCTGTCGATCAAGTCCACCATGGAAAATACTTCAGGTACCTGACCGCTGGGGTTGGTGTCGCCGGGACGATAAGCGTTAATATAGCGCAGCTCCAGCGGGTCCATATTCAATTTTTCTGCCAGGATATCCATCAGCACCTCTGAGGAGAATAAGGCCTGGGGCGAACCGTAGCCACGGAAGGCTGAACCCCAGCCGTGGTTGGTGCAGACGGTGTAGCCGGTGCTGCGGATATTGGGAATGCCGTAGCCGGCGCCGTTGTACTGAACGCCGCGCACTGTGAGCAGGTCACCGAATTCCGAGTAAGGCCCGTGATCCACAGCAAAGTTGCCTTCCATAGCCATGATTTTACCATCTTTTCTGGCCCCGTATTTCAGGTCCATAAAGAAAGGTGAGCGCTTACCGGTGTAAGTTATCTGCTGGAAGTAATCGAAGTTCAGGAAGCAGGGCTGACCGGTGGCCATAGTCGCTACACCCACCAGGGCCTCAATAGTCGGGCTGAACTTGTAACCGAATGTGGCGCCAATGCCGGGGAACTGGGCCAGGAACAGATCCTTGCCGGGTTCCAGGCCGAGGCCCGTGCTGATCATGGCTGCGTGTATATCGACGCCGATACTCTTGGATATAATATGCAACCGTTTCTCTTCGTCATAATAGGCCATCGCCACATCAGGCTCAATGGGCAGGTGCGGTTGACGCCCCACAAAACAATCTTCAATAGACACCACAACATCAGCTTTTTCCATAATCGGCCCGGTGTCTTCACCCTTTTCATTCCTCTGTTTGTAGTAGACGTTCGGTGTGCCGGGGTGAATTTCAATGGCGTCAGGTTCCATAGCGGCCGGCGCGCTCATATAGGCCGGCAGCACTTCCAACTCAACCTTGACCTTTTCCACCGCCGCCTGGGCGTTGGCTTCCGTGTCGGCGCACACAATGGCGATGGCGTCGCCGAACTGGAATACCTTTTCATCACACAGAATCGGCCTGTCCCAGCTGTCCCCCTTGTTGTTCGGGAAGCACAGGCCATTGACGCGGTTATTGCCCTTGACGTCCTTGT
>JAQWFM010000063.1 GCA_028704415.1 Oscillospiraceae bacterium
CCGCGACCCGGCCCAGCTCACTGTAGTGATCCGCTTCAGCTGCTACATCCAGCAGGCTCATGCCCTGGCTCAGAGCTAATTCTCTGCGATGGCTGAGCGTCACCTCACCAATACCCCGGCGCGGGGTGTTGATGACCCGCTCAAAGGACAAGTCATCCTTGGGGAGAGCGACCAGCCGCAGATATGCCAGGACATCCTTAATCTCTTTGCGGTCATAAAAACGCAGGCCGCCGTAAATGCGGTAGGGAATACCATATTCTCGCAGGCCGCTTTCAATACTGCGCGACAAGGCATTGGCCCGGTAAAGTACCGCAAAATCGCCAAAGCCGCAGTCCTTCTTTTTGACCCGCCGGCTGATTTCCTCCGCGATGTACCGTGCCTCCTCCATGTGATCCGCCGCGTGAAAAAGCGTAATCGCCTCCCCCTGGTCCTGCGCCGTCCACAAATGCTTCGCTTTGCGGTCCTGGTTATGCTTAATCACCGCGTTAGCCGCGCCCAGGACCATTTTGGTGGAGCGGTAGTTTTGCTCCAGCTTAATCACCCGCGCATCCGGGTAGTCCTTTTCAAAATCCAGGATATTCTGAATATCCGCGCCGCGAAACGAATAGATGGACTGATCATCATCTCCCACCACGCACAAATTGTGATGCACAGCCGCCAGAAATCTGACAATCTGATACTGAGCCCCGTTGGTGTCCTGGTACTCATCTACCATGATGTAGCGGAAGCGCTGCTGGTACTGCGCCAACACGTCTTTATGTTCCGCAAACAGCGTAACCGTGTTATACAGGATATCATCAAAATCCATGGCGTCATTTGCCCGCAGCCGCCGCTGGTAAGCCTGATAAACCCTGGCTATCGTGGCGGCGCGGTAATCATGGCCTGCGGCGCGGACGTAAGCCTCCGGGTCGCGCAAGGCATTTTTAGCCGTTGAAATCGCCGCCTTGACACTATTGGGGCTGAAACTTTTTTCATCAATATTCAGCTCTTTCATGCAGGTCTTGATGGCCGCGGTCTGATCATCCGAGTCCACAATGGCGTAGTGTTTAGAGTAGCCCAGCAAGTCTGCGTGCTGGCGAAGGATACGGGCAAACATCGCATGGAACGTCCCGATCCACATCCTGCGCGCCGTATCCCCTACCAGCGCCGCAGCCCGCTCCTTCATTTCATTGGCAGCTTTATTGGTAAACGTGATGGCCAGAATGGCATAGGGGGAAACCCGCCTGACCTGGATCAGATATGCCAGGCGATTGGTGATCACCCGGGTTTTGCCAGAGCCCGCGCCGGCCAAAATCAGTAAGGGGCCGCTGTCATGCATCACCGCTTCCTTTTGCTGGGGGTTAAGCCCTTCCAGTAAATCTGACGGCAACAGGCTCCTGTGCGCCTGCTTGTCGCCGGTTGCGGCAGCCGCCCATAACGGGGCTGACTGTGCGTCTGCTGTCGGTTCCTGACTCATGCTGATCCTCTCCTTTTGAGCTGCTGCTTAGTTTGATTTGGTTGCCGCCGGAGTTCCCGGCGGGCTTATCCGGGCGTCCCGGGAAGCCATAACTGACGCCGGGCACCTGCGCTCCGGGCCCGGGGCACTCCGCCGCACCCGGAACAGCGATGCAACGAAAGCGGCCCCCCGGATTGCCCGGAGGGCCGCTCGGCTTAATTAAACGCGGCCTGTCAGTTCAGGCTTGGGCTTTGCGCTCCCATACCGGATTAGTAAACCGGCTCTATAATACCGTAGTTATGATCCCGGCGCTTGTAAACCACGCAAACCTTACCGGTATCCGCTGAGAGGAACAAGTGGAAGCTGTGTCCCAGCATATCCATCTGCAGGCAGGCCTCCTCCTCCGTCATGGGGGTCAATTCAAATTGTTTGCGGCGCAGGATGCCAAATTCATCCTCATCCTCCTCAGGTTCCTCCGGCTCATATTTAAGCGACTCCTGCAGGTAGGCGTAGTCATGAATGTCTTTAGCCAGCCGGGTTTTATGTTTACGGACCTGACGCTCCAGGACTTCAACCGCATCATCAGTTGCGGTTAATACATCCTCCGCCATGGTCTCGGCTCTGAGATAACGATTATTCAGCTTCATGGTTATTTCCACACAAATCTGTTCGCCTTCAGGTCTCAGCTTAACCGACGCGTGGGCGCTGTCGCCAAAATACCGGTCAAACTTTTTCAGTTTGCGCAGGACTTTCTCCTTGGTCTGATCACTGACCTTCAAGCCTTTTCCTGTAATGTTGATCTCCATAGAGCGGCTCCTTTCCTCTGTTTCCTCAAAGGGAAACGGTCCTGAATGTTCCGCCTGATCACGATGTCGGCAGGCACCGGTGGCGCCAGCCTTTGTATGGTGATCTGCTGCTTATTATTATACAGGAGTCACACCGCTCCTGCCATACACCCTGGTACCGGATCCCGAGCCGGCAGGGCAGTAAAGACGTACGCGCGCCGGTCAGGGCCGGCGGGGGCGCGCCGCGCTTAAAATGAGCTCCGGGCTTGGGCCCTAAGCCTGCTGCCGCTAAATAAAAGCTGCCCCGCAGCCGGACGAGAGGTCCGGATACAGAACAGCTTTAATCACATCAAACAGCCTAGGTCAGCTCTGGTTTAAGGCCGCAGCAGCTCAAGCCGGCTGGCCCCCCAGAACCCAGACAGGTCTGGTTACGCGTTGTCCTTGCCAGCCACATAGCGCAGCAGATCCACCACACGGTTGGAATAGCCCCACTCATTGTCGTACCAGGATACAACCTTGAAGAAACGCTTTTCACCCGGCAGGTTGTTCTGCTTGGTGGCCAGAGAATCATAGATGGAGCTGTGGTTATTGTGGATGATGTCCGAAGAAACGATTTCCTCATCACAATACTGCAGCACACCCTTCAGGTAGGTCTCACTGGCTTTCTTCATCAGGCCGTCGATCTCATCAATAGAGGTCTCACGCTCAGAACGGAAGGTCAGGTCAACAACTGAACCGGTAGGAACAGGTACGCGGAAGCTCATGCCGGTCAGCTTGCCCTTGGTTACCGGCAGCACTTCACCAACGGCCTTAGCGGCACCGGTGGTGGAAGGAATGACGTTAACCGCAGCAGCGCGGCCGCCTCTCCAGTCCTTTTTGGAAGGACCGTCAACGGTCTTTTGGGTAGCGGTATAAGCATGGATGGTGGTCATCAGACCGGTCTCAATGCCCACGCCCTCTTTAAGGATGACGTAAACCACCGGAGCCAGGCAGTTGGTGGTGCAGGAAGCGTTGGAAATAACGTTGTGCTCCGCAGGGTTGTACTCATTCTGGTTAACGCCCATAACAATGGTCTTTACGCCGCCCTTGGCCGGAGCAGAGATGATGACCTTTTTGGCGCCGGCCGCCAGATGGCCTTCAGCCTTTTCCTTTTGGGTAAACAGGCCGGTGGACTCAACCACATAATCAACGCCCAGCTCTTTCCAGGGCAGCTGATCCGGGGTCCGGGTAGCCATAACGCACTTGATCTCATTGCCGTCCACGACAATGATGTCATCATCAGCCAGATCAGGAGCGCTCTTTTTGGAGCTGACCTCATGCTGGAATAAGCCCTGGGTGGTGTCATACTTTAATTGATATGCAAAATAAGCGGCGTCAGTGGTAATATCCGTCACTGCCACAACCTGGATGTCCTTGCCCAGCAGGCCCTGATCACACAAGGCTCTGAACACCAGACGTCCGATACGCCCGAATCCGTTAATACCTACTTTGATTGCCATAGTAGTCCTCCTAATAAAGGCCCCCGCGACGGAGCCAACTTGAATTAATTACGCTCACACGTACAGCTTAATTATACCTTTATCCCTCCTGAATGCAACTGAAATTGCAGCCGCAGCCGGCCTGCCTGTGCCTGTAATTTGTTTTGGCGGTCAGGCATTGACAAGGCCTTCAGTTGCTCGTTAGGATAAAGGCAGAAATAGCGGCCCGGACGCGCTGCTATTGGCGATTGAGTCTGATCACAGGCTTAACCAGGAGGTTTTTTGCCATGAGTTTATCTAAAGTTTTCCCCATTGGCGTTATGCTGGATTCTTTCCGGCTGCCCTTGGAACAAGCCCTGGAACAGGCCTGCGCGGTCGGCGCGGAAGGACTGCAGGTTTACGCTATTTCCGGTGAGATGGCGCCTGAAAACTGCGGAGCCAGCCAGCGGCAACATTTTATCAACCGCTGTGCTCAGTTAAATTTAACTATCGCCGCGCTTTGCGGTGACATTGGGGGCTTTTCTGACCCTCAGCGCAATCCGGCACAAATCAGCCGCAGCTTTAAAATTTTAGAGCTGGCCGCAGATCTGGGCTGCCCGGTCGTTACCACCCACATTGGCGTTATCCCGGAGGATCATGATCATCCCCGCTTTAAGATCTATCATGAAGCCTGTGAACAGCTGGGCCGCCGGGCGGAAGCGCTGGGGGTACACTTTGCGGTTGAAACCGGTCCGGAGACGGCCGCCACGCTCAAATCATTTTTGGACAGTCTGGACACCCGCTTTGTGGGCGTCAATTATGATCCGGCCAATCTGGTCATGGTGACAGGCGATGACCCGGTCAAGGGAGTGGCTGTGCTGAAAGACTACATTGTCCATACCCACGCCAAAGATGGCCGCAAGCTCAGAGAATCTGATCCTGAGGTCATTTATCTGGGCAAGCCCGGCGATGATCCCATCATTACCGCGGATCAGTATTTTGAAGAGCTGCCTTTGGGGCAAGGCGAAGTGGACTGGCCCCGGTATCTGGCCGCGCTGGACGCGGCCGGTTATCACGGTTTTCTGACCATTGAGCGGGAGGTAGGCAATCAGCCAGCTAAAGATATAGCCGAGGCGGTCAGTTTTCTGAAAAAAGCCATGACGGCGTAAGCTGAACGCCGGTGGCGGCAGAGCTGCCGGCCCCGGGGTCCGGTGCACAAATATAAAAAGCGGGGAGCTGCCTGAGCAAGCTCCCCGCTTTTTTACAACCGGGCGCACCGGTCCGGTCAAATTTGGCCTGGTTCAGGGTCCGGTCCGGTTCAGCGCTGGGCTTCGCCCCGGATGACGTTGCGGCGGACTTTGCCACTGATGGTCTTGGGCAGTTCTTCTACAAACTCGATTTCCCGGGGATATTTATACGGCGCCGTGGTCTGCTTGACAAAGGTCTTGATGTCCCGGGCCAGCTCGTCACTCGCCGTAAAGCCTCGGGCCAGCACAATCGAAGCTTTGATCACCTGACCACGGATCGGGTCCGGCGCGCCGGTCACGGCGCATTCCAGGACGGCATCATGTTCCATCAGAATACTTTCCACTTCAAAGGGGCTGATCTTGTAGCCGGAGCTCTTGATCATGTCGTCGGTCCGGCCAATATACCAAACGTAGCCGGCCTCATCCTGCCGGGCCAGGTCATGGGTGTGATAAATCCCGTCATGCCAGAACTCTGCCGTCAGCTGCGGGTCATTGTAGTACCCCTTGAACATGCCCACCCGTTCTTCCGGGCCGCCGTTTTCCGGCGCCAGCAGGCAGATCTCGCCTGCTTCCCCCGTCTTCACAGGCTGGCCGTCCGGATCCAGCAGGCGCACCTTATACAGCGGGGAAGGCTGACCCATCGCCCCGGGACGACTGTCCATCCACCAAAACGTAGCGATGGTCAGGGTGGTCTCCGTCTGGCCAAAGCCTTCTTTCATATCCAGACCGGTGGCCTGCTTCCACTGGGAAAAGACTTCCGGATGCAGGGCTTCTCCGGCCACTGTGCAATGCTCCAGGGAACTCAGATCATAACTCTCCGGCTGCTCATGGATTAAAAAGCGGTAGATGGTGGGCGGGGCGCAGAAGGTGGTGATGCGGGCTGCGGCCATATGCTGCAGTAAGTCAGCCGGATCAAAGCGGTCAAAGTCATAAACGTAAATGCCAGCTTCCATCAGCCACTGGCCATACAGTTTGCCCCACATGGATTTAGCCCAGCCGGTCTCGGAAACAGTCAGGTGCAAGCCTTCCGGGTTGACCTTTTGCCAGTAACGCGCGGTCACAATATGGGCCAGCGGATAGCGAAAATTGTGTGCCACCATCTTGGCCAGTCCGGTGGTACCGCTGGTGAAATATATCAGCATGGTGTCATCATCACACGGATAGGCTGAGCCGACCGGCCGGTTAAACGGCAGGCCAGCCTGCGCCAGGCCCCGGTCAAAGTCCAGCCAGCCGCGGCGGCGGCCGTTGACAGCAATTTTGACCCGTAAATCCGCATAGCCTGCCGCAGCCTGATCCACCTGCCCGCCCACGCCGTCCTCCATGGTGGCGATGATGGCGCTGATTCCTGCCAGGTCAAAGCGGTAGCGGATGTCAAAGGCTTTGAGCTGATTGGTGGCGGGGACAGCGATGGCCCCGATTTTATGCAGGCCCAGGATGGCAAACCAAAACTGGTAATGCCGTTTTAAAATCAGCATCACCCGGTCACCTTTTTTAATGCCCAGACTTTGAAACCAGGCGGCCGCGCGGTCGCTTTGCTCACTCAGGTCCGCAAAGGAAAAGGTGTGCTGCTCTCCGGCGGGATTGCACCAGTACATAGCCCGCCGCCGGGGCTCCGCCTGTGCCAGCCGGTCAATGCAATCATAGGCAAAGTTGAAGCCACTCACCGGCTTAATCTTAAACCGCAGGGGGACGCCATTAGCATCCATGGTTTCATCCAGGTACTCTTTATACAGATTTATCACTTAAGTCGCGCTCCTTTGAAGCCAGCCGGCGGCCTGCTCTTCACTCAGCGGGTCGTTTTGATCTTCAATTATTTTGATTGTCAAACTTATTGCTTATTAAAGCATACCGGCTGCTGCCTGTCAATTAAACAAAGCGTTACCAAGCGTCCCTCGGCCAGCCGCAATCGCCTGTCACCCGCACGGCTGCGTTCCCAAAGGAGCGCGCCGCCGCCGGGCCGGGTGCAGAACCGGTCCTGAGCCTGGGTTCAGGCATGATCAGGCATTGTAGGTACCGGCTACCGCGTCGCCGCCCAGGCCAGTCCAGTCCGTGTGAAAAAAGACGCCGCGCGGCTGATCCACCCGTTCATACGTGTGGGCGCCAAAGAAGTCCCGCTGGGCCTGAATGAGATTAGCCGGGGACGCAGCCCGGCGGTACCCGTCATAATAACTTAGCGCCGCCTGCATGGCCGGCAGCGGCAGCCCGCTGGTCACCGCCGCCGCCAGGACCCGCCGCCAGGCCTGCTGTGAGGCTGCCACTTTTTGCCCAAAGAACGCATCAAAAAGCAGGTTTTCCAGCTCCGGCTGGCGGTCATAGGCGGCTTTAATCTGGTCTAAAAACGCGCTGCGGATTATACAGCCGCCGCGCCACATCAGCGCAATCCCGCCGTAATTAAGCTTCCAGCCAAACTGCCGCGCGGCTTCCCGCAGCAAAACATAGCCCTGGGTATAGGAGATCAGCTTGGACGCATAGAGGGCCTGTTCCAGGTCGCTGATAAAAGCCTGACGTTCAGCTGCCGTGCCCTGAAAACCGCCTTCAGGCCCGCGCAGCAATTGCGCAGCTTTCAGGCGTTCATCTTTTTCCGCAGACAGGAAACGGGCAAAAACCGCTTCCGCAATCAGGGTCAGCGGGACACTTTGTTCCAGGGCTTCCGCAGAGGTCCATTTACCGGTTCCCTTTTGTCCGGCTTTATCCAGGATCTTATCCAACAGCAAACTGCCGTCCTGATCCCGGGTCTGCATGATCCGGGCACTGATCTCAATCAGGTAAGAGTTAAGCTCCCCTTGATTCCAGTCATTTAGTACCTGGGCAATTTCTTCCGGCTCCAGCGCCAGATAATGCCGCAGCAAATCGTAACTTTCCGCAATCAGCTGCATGTCGCCGTACTCAATACCGTTGTGCACCATTTTGACAAAATGGCCGGAACCGCCTTCGCCTACCCAGTCGCAGCAGGGGCTGCCATCCGGCGCCTTGGCGGCGATGGCCTGCAGCAACGGGGCCAGCTCCGGCCAGGCATCCGCGGAACCGCCCGGCATCAGTGAAGGCCCGTTCAACGCGCCTTCTTCGCCGCCGGACACCCCCATGCCAACATATAGCAAACCGTTGGCCTCCGCCCGCTCCAAGCGTCTTTGGGTATCCGGATAGTGGGAGTTGCCACCGTCAATTAAGATATCCCCCGGCTGCAGAAAGGGCAACAGCTGGTCCATCAGCAGATCCACCGGCCGGCCGGCTTTGACCATCATCAGGATTTTGCGCGGCTGGGTCAAACTGTCAACAAACTCCCGTACCGACAGGCAACCGGTAAAAGGCAGCCCCCGGGCGCGGCCGGCCATGAAAGCCGTCACTTTATCCGTGGTGCGGTTGTAGACGCTGACCCTGAATCCATGCCCGGCCAGATTTAAGGCCAGATTTTCACCCATCACGGCCAGGCCGATTACCCCAATATCACTCTTCACTGTTTCACTCATGATTCTATCTCCATCCTGTCGGTGTTAAAGTCCAGCAATACCGCGCGCATCGGCGCGGCTTCTGCCTCAGGGATACTGAGCGGCAGCAAGCTGGCAAAGTAGCTGCCGCCGGGCACGTCTGCCAGTCTGACGTCCTCAATGATGCTGACGCCCCGCCCCAGCAGGATATGGTGGGTTTCATGGCCTTTTTTGCCGCGCTCCACACTCATGGCGTCAATGCCGATGGTTTTGACCCCGCAGCTGACTAAATAATGGGCCGCGTCTTCTTCTACATAGACAAATTCCGGATTAAAGCCTGAGTCATAGGAGTTGCTGGTTTTAAGCAGCAGAATCTCCCCCGGCTGCGGGGCAAATGGGACCAGATCCGCCTCATGCACCGCGGCTTTGACCTGAGTCAGGTCAAGCACCCGGCAAGGGCCGATAAAATGATCCAGCGGCACCGCCTTTAGCGGAGCGCCATCCGGCAGCATATGCAGCGGCGCATCCGCATGGGTGCCCGTATGCAGATTGCTTTTCATCTCTGACTCGTGATAGCCGTCCGGGTTATGACGAGCTATCGCAGTCAGGCGAAAGCGTTTTCCCGGGATATTTTTATACACGGCGGTGTCCTGATTCAAGGGACGGGATATATCATATATTTTCATTCAGCAACGCTCCTGCGTCTTTTTGCCTGCGGTCCAGGCAGCCTGAGGCGGTGGTCTGACACAACTTAACCGGACTATGAATCAAGCGAAACATCCACATGCAGCCACTCGCGCTGCTCCGGGGCCAGCAGCCGCTTAGCTTCTTCTGGTCCGGCGCTGCCGGGAGTGTAAGTCGCCAGGGGCTGCCCGGCCTCGGTCCAGGCTTGCAGGATCTGATTGGCGAATTGCCAGCTGGCTTCAATTTGATCCCACTGGGAAAACATACTGTGATCGCCCTGTATGCAGGCTTTCAGCAGGCGTTCATAAGCTTCCGGGGTATTTTGATAATTGCGCAAATTACAGCTCTGGCAATAATCCATATGTACGGGCAGCAGCGAGCCCTGTTCGCCCGGAGTTTTGACGTTAAACCGCAGGTAAATCCCCTCGTCCGGCTGGACTTTGATGACCAGTAAGTCGGGCAGGTCGTCCGGGCCGGTTCGCTTAAACTCAATGATAATCTCTGTTTCCCGGCGGTCCAGCTTTTTACCGGTGCGGATATAAAACGGCACACCCTGCCAGCGCGGTGTATCCAGCAGGACCTTCAGCGCCGCGTAAGTAGCCGTTTTGCTGTCCGGCCTGACTTTAGCTTCCGACCGATAACCCTCATACTGGCCCATCACCAGGTAGTGGCTGATCTCCCAGGGATCGACTGGGTGCAGCGACTTCAGCACCTGCAGCTGCGCTTTCTGCAGACCGCCGTTGACCATGTCTCCCGGCTCATCCAGCGCCAGGACAGACAAAACCTGAAACAGATGATTCTGGACCATATCCCTAAAAGCCCCGCTCTGATCATAATAACCGCCGCGGGTTCCGACGCCGTCCTCCTCAGCTGCCGTAATCTGGATATTATCAATATGCTGATAATTCCAGATCCCTGAAAAGATGGCATTGTGAAAGCGAATCGAAAGGATATTGCGCACCATCTCCTTGCCCAGGTAATGGTCAATATGATAAACTCCCGCCTGGCCAAAAGCAGCCTCCAGCACCCCGTTCAGCTGCCTGGCATTGTCCAGGTCTGAACCAAAGGGTTTTTCAAGGATCACACTGGCCTCCCGCAGGCCGGCCGAGAGCACACCTTTAGTAATGGCTGCAAACAGCGAAGGGGACACGGCATAATAAAAGATCAGGCGACTGCCAGCGTGTTTTTGCTGTAACAGCTGCGCCAGCCCCTGATAGTCAGCCGCAGCCTGCAGATCAAGGCGGTAATAGCTGATTTGCCCGGCCACCTGCCGCAGCAGGGCTTCATCTATTTTGAACCGGCTTTGCTCCCGGATCCATTTAACCGCCAAATCCTGATATGCCTGACTGTCCATGTCCCGACGGCCCACGGCTACCACCCGCAGATCCTGCTCAAATTTGCCCGAGGCATACAGGTTATACACCGCCGGCAGCAGCTTGCGAAAAGTCAGGTCACCGCTGCCGCCGAAGATGACCAAAGTCTGTGAGGTTGTTTTTTTCATATCTGCTCCGTTAGCGGGCCGGTCGCGGTTTGGAATAAGCCGCGGATTTCTCTTTCTGGAGGGCGGTCCCGTATTTAAAGTCAGTCTAGCACAGGGGTGGTCAGGTAACTGACTTATATGCAACAGTTATTTTGCAAATCAAGTCCTCCGGATTATTTATCTCCCCGGGCGCGGCCCGTCAGGCGGGAACGGCTTTTCCCCCCCTGCGCGTCAGATTTATCCTGGTTCGCGCGGCCCGTCAGGCGCTTTTGCCTGCCCGTTGCTCAGAAAAAGCTTCCTGCGTGTATAATAGAAGGACTAAAGCGCGAAGTCAGCCAGGCCCAGGACGGCTTGCGCCGCCTTGCCAGCAGCAAGACGGCGGCTGACAGCAAAAGGAGATCAGGAGGTATGCTGTCTCAGGCACACGGCCGGACAGCCGCCATTACCATATGAAAAAAGATATCAAACCAGGCTCTGCCGGGCAGCCGCCGCGGTCAAATCCCCCCGCGGTCCGCCGCCGGGCCGGCAGTAAATCAGCTCCGGGCCGGCCAGGGGTCCGCCGCCTGCCGCAGTCGTCGGACGCCGCGCCCGCGCGCAGCCCAAACGTTAAACCAGGCCTGAGCCAGCCGGCTGCACAGCCGGCTCAGACTCAGGCTCCCGCCCGCCCGTCCCGGTCGGCGGCGGCAACCCTGCCGGTTAAGGACGCTGAGGACTACTATCATTATGAGGAACGTTATTGGGTTACGGATCCTCAGACCGGAGAAAAAAAGGTTGTCATCAAACGGCGCGCTGAACCGCAAGACTTGAAACCGCGCCGCAGTAAAATCACAATTGATCTGTCCGCCGGCCTCCGGCCCCGCCCTGTTTCTGCCCGGCCGCAGCCTGAAAACGGAGGCCAGCCGCGTTTGTCGCAGGCTGCCGCCCCAACTGTATCCCTGCCGCCTAAACGACTTAATCAGCTGGACTTTGGGGAAGAGATTGGCCTGGATATTTCTGTGGCGGCGCCGCAGGGCCATAACGCCCCCGCAGCGGCACAGCGGCCGGCTATGCCCGGCCCCGGCCGCAGGGTAACCGCCCCTCTGCCCCGGCTGCGGCCGCAGCATCTGGAGCCGTCTGGGGGTAAGGCCCCGGCAATTGACCGCAGCAAGCTTGCCGCCAGGCTTGAACAGCAGGTACAGCAGCAACAGTTGTGGAAACAGGATCTGAAGTTTTTTAACGATGAGGGCACGCTGGGTAAAGCCAGATCAGTGCCGGGTTTTCTGGCTCAGCCTCAGGCGGCGGAACCATCCGGCGCTCAGCCTCAGGCGGCCCCCGTCCCTGCCCCAACGGCTCCTCTGGCTAAATCTGCCGGCCAGCCCCGGCGCAGCAGCAGCAGCAATGCGGCGGATTCAGGGGTAGCGGCCAAAGGTCTGCCGGAGACAGCAGCGGAGGTCCCGGCAGCGGCAGGCCCGGTCCATCCCCCGGTCAGCCGCGTTGTCGGGCGCCTGGTCAACCCGTTGCAGCAGCCGGAGATTAAACGGCCGCAGGTAGAAGCCGCGCCGGCCCAGCCCGCCGCCCCGGCGCTGACCAGCCAGCCTCATTTTGATCCCATTCAGTTTGAGTCGCTGTTTGCGGATTTCAACGATACGGATGAAGCCGATGAAACGGGGGCAACCCCGGCGGAGGCAGCTGACATGGCAGCGTCTGAGGCCAAGGCTCTGCCTGAGGTCAAAGTGACCGCGCCTGGGGCTCCCCCCACACAGCCGGCTCGACCGGCAGGTCCCGGCCGGACCCCCGCGGCGCAGGCCGATTCTCCGGCCTCCGCCTTAGCTTCACCCCTGGCGGAGCCTTCTGAAGCGGAGGCGGCACAGCGGCTGCAGGCCATGGAAGCCGCGGTTAAGCAGAGCGCGGGCCAAAACGCCGCGCAGCTGCCGCCCCGGGAACCCGCGGTTTCGCTATTTGAAGGGTTCTTTGATGAGCCCGTCAGCGCCGAATCCGGGGCAACTGAGCCGCTGGCGGCAGACGTAACCCCGCCTGACCCGGTACCAGCCGCGCCGGCCGCGGTTCAGCGTCATAAGCTGGCGCCAGCCCTGCCGCAACCGGGCACAGTTAATCCGGCCGCTGCTAAGCCCGCCGCCAGTTATGCGCCCGGGGCTGACACGGCTGATCCTGACTTGCCGGTCGCAGACTTGCCGGTCGCGGACCTGCCCGTAGCGGACCTGCCCGTAGTGGACCTGCCCGTAGCGGACCTGCCCGGGGCTGCCAATCCGGTAACGCCGGAACCGGTGTCCG
>JAQWFM010000064.1 GCA_028704415.1 Oscillospiraceae bacterium
TCCTGTTCCGCGTTCTGGAACAGAAACTGCACGAAGCATTTACTGCCGAGGAGATCGTCAAAACCTTACGGTCGATGGCTTTCATAGAAGCTCGCGGTGAAGGTTATATCCCGGCTTACCGCCGCTCAGACCTGACGGACGCACTCCACGAAGCCTTTGGCTTCAACACAGACTATGAGATCGTTTCTTTAAAACTGATGCGATCTATTTTGAGGGAGACTAAAAAGCACTAAAAATTGTGCACAACTTCATCTTATGCAAAACCTCCAAGACGCCCTGGTTCAGGGGCTTTGGAGGCCTTTTTATCTCTTTTACTGTCAAACTCGGGAGTATAGCAGAAACTGGCATGTCTTGGCGTTAGTTCCAGGACTTTTAGCTCATTTTTCAGTTGAAAATTAAGCCTTAGCGTCTGTTTGCAAGACTTTCTTCCAATTTTTTCATTGTTTTACAAATTGGCAGTTAAGTTTGCACCCCCCAGCAGAAAGAGGCAATCAGTCTTACAGTAGAGAGGATCCAATCGCTGCCATCACAAAAAGCTGATCATGATGAAACCAGCAAAAGTCAAATTCAAACACCTGACACTGGAAGACAGACGATCCATCCAAGGAGGCATTGAACAGGGCAGTACCCTGCGAGGCATAGCTCAGACCATGGCTAAGGATCCATCTTCCATCGCCAAAGAAATACGCTTGCACCGGGTCAAAACTCAGTCCCGTTCTCTTTCTTTGGCACGTCTTGCTTTTGTGCCCATTGCTCACGGGATCGTGCTTGTACGCGCCCACCTGTCCAGACTATCGGCCCTTTACCTGCCGGCCGCTCCAGATCGTTCTCCTGCTGCTTGTAAGGGTTGCGCGGCCTGGCCGACCGTGTCTCTTTACCAAAATCCGTTATCTCCCCGAATCTGCCCAAACTCAGGCTCAAAACACGCTTAAAGCACCCCGCTCCGGCAGCAATCAGACCGTCTCAGAGGTTTCGGCAGATGGCTGCTCTGTTACAGCCGTTGATCCAGCAGGGTCAGTCCCCTTTGCAATGGAGTGATAGCCAGAGCAAATCTTATTCTGACCATCTTTCATTAATATATTCAGTTGGAAAATCAGTCGGGTCAATTGAATGAAACTGTTGTCGGTCAGCTTCACAGAAAGGACAGATATAATCAGCCGGAAGTTGGACGTGCTCTACGGTAAAGCCACATTCCCTGCATTGATAGATCAAGACCCGCCGGTGGTACTGATCCCATCGTTCGCCTCTGCCCTTCAGCGGCGGGGGCAAAATTCTGGCAGAATCTGCGGGAATGGCATCTTGTTCTGGCATCTGTTCACCTCACTATCAAGATATACTATATTATACAATAGTCCAGCCAAGCAATTTGGTTATAGACTGGATAGAAATAACAGAAGCCCCGGTCAGACCGGAGCTCCTGCTATTAAGGGGTAACAACTCAGTAATTGATCACACGCATGGCAAAGAAAGCCTGTGCATGGCCGCAAACCGGGCAGATTTTAGGCGGGTTCTTGCCCACGACAACATGGCCGCACTCTTTGCACTGCCAGACGGTATCCCCGTCACGGCTGAATACAATACCCTCATTAATGTTTTGCAACAGTTTCAGATAGCGCTGTTCATGACCATTTTCAATGGCGGCGACCATCTCAAATTTAGCTGCAATCTGCGTAAAGCCTTCTTCTCTGGCTTCTGCCGCCATACGGGCGTACATGTCAGTCCACTCGTAGTGCTCACCGGCCGCGGCATCGGTAAGGTTAACCGTGGTTACCGGGATCTCACCTTCATGTAAATATTTGAACCACTGTTTGGCATGCTCACGTTCATTGTGAGATGTCTCCATGAAAATATCGCCAATTTGCTCATAACCTTCTTTTCTGGCCTGGCTTGCATAATATGAGTACTTATTGGTAGCCTGAGATTCTCCGGCATAAGCCTCCTGCAAATTCTTTTCAGTCTTGGTCCCTTTGAGTTCTTTGATGTCTCTTGCCATATCCAATTACCTCTCGTCATAAATTTGTAAGCTTTCATACGAATTCATGACATAAGCGCTTACTAATAAAGTCAGTTATATCATTAGCTTACGTATAAAATTGTAGCATGAGTTGCGGCCTTAATCAAGTTAGTAAGTCATATTTATAGTAGTAAGAAGCATTATCATTAAATAGTAACCGCTTCGTCAGGGCGAAGCGGTTTAGGTAAAAGCTATCATTCAGTCAGCATTTTTCCCGTGGCAATTCTTATATTTTTTGCCGCTGCCGCAGGGGCAGGGGTCATTGCGGCCCACCTTCATACTTTCACGCTTAATTGGGGCGTTCGGTTCATCCGGCTGATTTCCGGCAGCACCGCTGGCAGCAGTTTTATTTTGCTGCTGTAACCTGGCTCTTTCCTGCCTGGCGGCTATCGCGCCGGGAGACCGTCCCTGTCTGGCATTAACTGCCATTCGCGCCATGGCAGCCCGCCTGCGCTCAGCCTGTTGCCGCGCTTCATCTGCCGCCGGGTCATTTTCATAACTGGATTTGGCTTGTTCTTCACGTTTCAGGGGCCGATTGGTCATGAATCTGGCGCGCATAATCAGCCTGACCGCACCCTCTTGTATGTTATCGTTCATCTCCTCAAACATACTCATCCCCTCACGCTTGTACTCAATGACGGGATCATGCTGGGCATAGCCTCGCATACCAATAGAGTTTCGCAGTTCATCCATGGCATCGATGTGGTCCATCCAGCGCTGATCAACCACGCGGAGTAAAATAACCCGCTCCGCTTCACGCATGAATTCCCGAGAACCCAATTCTTCCTCTCTGGCGGTATAACGGGCCAGAGCTTGTTCGCTTAAGTCGCCGAGGATATCTTCCGCTGTCCGCCCTATATCTTGCTTTTTTTCATTTAATTCCAGGATAATCGGCAGCGGGCCAAAGACATCCGCCAGTTTATTAATGAGGGCTATGAAATCCCAATCGTGAGGATCATCAGAGGAAGCGCAGTAATCCAGCATAATCCGTTCTGCTACTTCACTGATCATTTTGCGGTAATGTTCCTGCAAGTCAGCGCCTTCCAGAACCTGACGACGCTGGGAGTAAATCATCTCCCGCTGCTGATTTAAGACATCATCATACTCCAGAACATTTTTACGGATAGAAAAGTTACGGCCTTCAACCTTCTTTTGCGCGCTCTCTATGGCATTGGAAAGCATCCGGTTCTCCAGCTGCATATCTTCATCCACGCCCAGCGTTTCGAACATATGCTGCAGCCGTTCACCTCCAAAAAGGCGCAGCAAATCATCTTCCAGGGAGAGGTAAAATTTGCTTTTACCAGGGTCTCCCTGACGGCCGGAACGACCTCGGAGCTGATTATCTATCCGTCTGGATTCATGACGCTCTGTACCTATGATATACAGACCGCCGGCAGCGATGACCTTCTCCTTATCAGCCTGGGTTGCCAGCTTCAGCTCCGCTTCCAGGGTGGCAAAGCGTTGTCTGGCTTCAAGGATAACTTCATCTTCCGTATCATTATGCGCAGTCGCTTCATCAATTAGCTCTTCACTATAGCCTAATTTCCGCAGTTCTTGCTTGGCCAAAAACTCCGGATTGCCGCCCAGCAGGATATCCGTGCCACGGCCAGCCATATTAGTGGCAATCGTTACCGCACCATAGCGGCCTGCCTGCGCGACAATTTCAGCTTCTCTTTCATGATGTTTGGCATTTAAAACGTTGTGTCTGATATTATATCGTTTAAACATCTGGGATAACTTTTCAGACTTGTCTACGGAAACTGTGCCGATCAGTAACGGCTGTCCTTTTTCATTGGCCGCCAGAACTTCTTTCATTAAAGCCTTATATTTACCGTTTTCAGTTTTATAAACTGCGTCTGGCAAATCCTCCCGGACGATCGGACGGTTGGTTGGAATGCTAACAACATCCAGACTGTAAATGGTGCGGAATTCATCCTCCTCCGTAGCCGCGGTGCCGGTCATACCGGATAGTTTTTTATACATGCGGAAATAGTTTTGAAAGGTTATGGTTGCCAGGGTTTTACTTTCACGTTTAACGTGCACACCCTCTTTTGCCTCAATAGCCTGATGCAGGCCATCACTGTATCGGCGGCCAAACATCAGGCGGCCGGTAAACTCATCAACAATAACAATCTCACCATCTTTGATCACATACTGGTCGTCTCTGTGCATGACGCCATGCGCTTTGATGGCATTATTGACATAGTGCTGAAGTTCATAGTTTTCTTCATCCGCTAAATTTTCCACCCTGAAATAGCGCTCTGCTTTAGCAACACCGCCTTCAGTTAAGGTTGCTGACTTAGCTTTTTCATCCACAATGTAGTCGGCATCACCAGCATAATCTGCGACTTCAATTTTGGTATCCTGTTCCGCAATTACATATGGTTTCAGTAAACGGACAAAGTTATCCGCTTTTTGATACATTTCCGTCGATTCATCACCCTGACCGGAAATAATTAACGGCGTGCGGGCCTCATCAATCAGGATACTGTCAACCTCATCCACGATAGCAAAGTTAAGGGATCTTTGAACCAGATCAGTCTTGTAGGTCACCATATTGTCCCGCAGATAATCAAAGCCAAATTCATTATTGGTGCCATAGACTATATCGCTTTGATAAGCCAGCTGACGCTGCTGGCGATTAAGCCCGTGAACAATCAGACCAACACTGAGACCCAGATAGCGGTAGATCTTCCCCATCCACTCACTGTCACGTTTGGCCAGATAGTCGTTAACCGTAATAACATGAACCCCTTTGCCGGTCAGTGCGTTCAGATAAACAGGTAAGGTTGCCACCAGGGTTTTACCTTCGCCCGTCTTCATCTCCGCAATTCTGCCCTGGTGCAGGACAATCCCGCCAATTACCTGAACCCGGTAATGCTTCATATCCAAAACGCGCCAGGCCGCTTCACGGACTACGGCAAATGCTTCAGGGAGCAAATCATCCAGTGACTCTCCGTCAGCTATGCGGTCACGGAATTCCACAGTCTTATGCTGCAGTTCATGTTCACTAAGCGACGCATAAGCTTCTTCCAAAGCGAAGACAGCGTCTACAACTGGCTGCAGACGCTTGACTTCACGGTCGCTGTACGACCCGAACATTTTTTGAAATAGTCCCATATATCAATACACCTTATAAAATTAATCAGATTGTAAATCAGAAAACTAAGCACGTTAAATAAATCAAGCTGTCAGTCCTGCGGTCCCTCATGTGGCTCTGACAAATTTTTCAGAGCAATTTTGTAGCCGTCCTGTCCATAAGCAAAGCAACGGTTGACCCGGCTGATGGTAGCGGTACTGGCCCCGGTTAGTTGACTGATTTCAGCATAGGTCTTTTCCTGATAAAGCAGTTTTGCTACGGCCATGCGCTGGGACATGGCTTTTAATTCACTGACTGTGCAGACATCCTCAAAGAAGGCATAACATTCATCCAGGCTTTTTAAGCTGAGAATCGCTTGAAACAGATAATCTGTTTCACCATCACGCAATTTGTCGCTCATCCTATATCCTCCTCAGGTACTGCAGGCAGACCGCTACATACGCCCATAATGATACTCTATGGATTAATCCTTATCAAGCATTCCTGTTGAAGCTGCACAGTTTCTGACCTGCCGGGGCTTAATTTGTCGTTTCATCAACCGTTTTGCTCTGGCCATCCTTTTTGATAATTACGATCACACCCGCTGCCGCAGCCTGATTACTGAAGCGCTGTAATGGTGCGCTTTGCCAGGCAGCATGATTTTCCGGCACAATCAGCAGCAACTTTTTTTGCCGAATATCTGCTTCCCCGATGGAGGGTTTTCCGCTTAGGCCAGTAGGCTGATCACTACCTGTAAAATCGCTGAGAGTCTGCAGCATATAGGCTAATTGACTTTCCAGGGCCAGCGATGACTGATAAGTCGCGCGATTGAGATCCAGACTCTTGATGGCCGTCACGGTCCCGGCTTCATACCGGGCTATGACCGGATAAAATTCCGGTAGATTGGCCTGGTATTTATCCCTGAAATACTTACCCCGGGTAAAATTATCAGCCGCCCAGATTGATTCATCAGCCGCTTCCTGCTCTGCTTCCTCCTCAGCAGGCGACCTGGCCGCGGGCTTCCAGATTCCTACCGGCCACCGCCGGTGGCGTGAGACTGATCCCACCACCGCATCCAGCTTGTAATTGAGGCTGATCCACCAGACCGAGTGAGTATCTTCCTGAGATTTATCCAGGTCAAGCTCCAAACTCACCAGATAATCCTGAGGAAAAGCAGCGGTTTGCCGTAAGGCATGGTAATAATAGTAAAGCCTGCTGCTGAGTAATTCCTCACTGATGAGCTCCAAACCTATATCAAGCAATTCCTGTTCCTGCCCCTGCAGCTGATATAGCTCAAGTTGGTCCCAGGCAGCTTCAGCCGAGGTAAAGGTGCTGCTGGCTAAACTGATTTCATCGGCCAGCAATTCCATGCTGTTCATCAGCAGGATTTCAGTTGCGCTGAGATATTGCCAGGCAGTGAGCAGCAGGATAAGCCAAAGGCTGAAGGGTAAGATAAGAGCGGCTTCTAGAGTAACACTACCATTATCGTTTCTTATTGTCATATTGACTGACCTCCCCTGGACGCTCCCCCGGTAAGGGTTACGGCGTTTCAACAGGCGAAACATACGTAAAGGACTGTCGCAGGCCTTTACGCAGGCCATAAGGCGTTTGGTAGTCCAGGGTAACTGCAACCTGGCTGAACCACTCTCCGGGACAGCGCCGATTGATCACTGTATACAATCTTGTCAAAAGCTCTGTCTCAGACTGAATTAAGAGAAAGGGCAGTAAGTGTAGCCTGTAGTCTGCGGCCAGCTCCTGTTCCGGCTGGTATTGCATCAGTCTGACCGTTTCTCCCCTGACTAAATCCTGCCAGTCCGCATAGGCCTGAAGATTAGCTTTAAGCAGGACTAACAGCCATTTTATGGCAGCAGCTGGCACCTGCACTTCACCAAGGCTGACAATCAGAATCATCACGCGAGCCACTTCAGCCAGGCGTTCCAGCTTAGTCATTTCTGACTCATTTTTGAGCAGACTAAAGGTATTCAAGCATAACCTGACCGAATACACCTGCAGGTTTGCTGCGGCTTTACGAGCTGAGGTCTGCTCAATCCCGCTGCATAAATATTCAAGCTCCAGGGGGTACTGAACAGCTATTTTATTCAGGTCCTGCCCTCTTAAGCTCAGGGAATCGGACTCGGTTGAAGTATTGGCTGAAGCGGCAGTAGCATTAAGCTGACTGGTACTTTGCAGTAAGCTGTAAAGCTGGATGGGAAAAGCGTATTGGCTTACCCGCTGCGCCTTTTGCAGCAGCGCTTCAGTTGTACTCAGGCTTTGCAAGACTTTATCCAGGCCTTGTTCAATGGTTCCTTCCTGCCACAAAACTGGCAGTGAATCAGCATTGCCGGCTAAAGCTTCCTGCTGAAGCAACAAATTAAGCAAATCTGTGCTAAGAAATGCCTGGTCAGGCGTCAATCCCTGGGTTTGCTGATCCGGCGCTGCCCCCGCTGCTTTGCTATGCTGGCCCCACTCATCCTTAAGTTCAGCTAAAGCCGCAGCCGCCTGACTGATGCTGTCAGAACTTGCCAGCAACTCCGACAAGCCTGTCTGAGCGGTCGCGAGTTCAGCCTCATCCGATCCGGCATTAAGCCTGGCTTTTATCTCGCTGATCAGCCGGGGATACAAGGGAGTGATATAGTTGAGGATCTGGGATTTCAGGATATCTGTTGACGCCAGATTTTGCTGAAACTGAATGTTCATAGTGAAGCGCTCCTGGATCTCAGTCAATGCGCTGCTCAGATCACTGGTTTCAAGGGCATTAGCCTGCGCGGTTGAGTAAGCATACAGTCCCCATTGGTCTAGCAGGTCCCTGTCATATGCAGCTAAAATCCAGTCTCCGGTTTGATCAGTCAGCTGGCTTAACTGCCATTCCAGCTCTCGCTCTTTTGCGGATATCAAAAACAGGTTTTCAAAGAGCAACACGGCAGACAAAAGCAGCGTCACAAAGAGGGTTAAGGACCCGCGATCATTCATAATTTGCATGGGTTGCCTCACTTTCTTCAGTAACGGTTAACTGGCGGGCTTGCTTTAAATCCTGCCAAAGGACCCCTAGAGCTAAAGCCTTTTGCGGGTTGGTCAGCAAATTAGAGGTTTGCCCGGCCGCATTCCGCTCACGTTCATAAAGCTGCTCGTGACGCCGCCGGCGCAAAGCCTGTTCGGCTAAAGTTTGGTTATGGCGGGTTATCTTACCGTAGACACCCGGTGCGGTCAGTAAAGCAGTGGTTAAGATTACCAGCGACACCGGCCAGATGATAGCCGCCTCAAGCGTCAAAGCCATGTTATCACCTCCTTCTGAAGCATACTCATTCTGCTTGACCCGCTGCTTGGCGTAATCAGACAAAAACAGCAGATTCAGTCAAAAACCGAATCTGCTGTTTTCCTACTGCAGGCTGCTTATGCTTTGGGGGAGATATCAGCGCAGCTTGGCGTCAAATCTGTCCTTCAGGATTGCGAAAATGTGCTTCATTTTTTCATTGACTTCATTTTCAGTTAAGGTTCTATCCGCCTGCCGGAAAGCCAGCTCAAACGCGATAGATTTCTGGCCGGTCGGTATTGGTTTACCGGTATAGACGTCAAATACCCGGGCCGAACTCAGGATCGGCGCTCCGGCTTGCCGGATCGCTGCCAGCAAACTGCCGGCTTCAACAGCCTTATTTACCACAACCGCAATATCTCTTAACACGGCCGGGAACTTAGGCAACGGTTTTTGTCTCCGCAGTTGGGTGGCATGGGCCAAAATGATGGGCAGCTGTAATTGCAAAACCGCGGTCTGTTCAGGCACATCGAATTCCCTGGCGGTTTCAGGATGCAAATAGGCTAAGCTGCCGCATACCCGCACCGGTGCCGGCGCTGTAGTTTCCTGCGCTTGTTTGAAGGCTACCTCCGCATACCGATACGGATGATAAGGCGTGCGGCTATGCTGACTGGTCAGGATAGGCTCACCCAAACCCAACGCCGTAAACACTTCTTCAAGCAAGCCCTTTAGCTGATAAAAAGCCTGACCGGAGTCACTTTTTTCCGCCAAATTGTAGCGGGCGGCAATAAGCACCGGTTTTTCATCCGGCAACTCTCCGGCTAAAGTATTATTGGCAAAAAAGCAGGTGCCAACTTCAAACAGGGCGGCTTCCAAACTCCCCCGGCTGGCGTTATTGTTCAGGACCTGCAGCATCGACGGCAGTAAGGAGGTGCGCATAACCGCAACATTTTCACCGGCATTTCTGATCCAAACCTGACGCCGCAGCGGAGAGTCTTGATCCACACCTAAGCGATCCAGTTGCCGGGCACTTTCAAACGTATAGGTAATAGCTTCATAATACCCTAATGCGATACAGGTATTTTTAATGGTCTCAGTCAGGGACTGTTCCCTCGTCAGTCCGCCCAGAGTGGTCTGTTTACCGGAGAGCAGCGTTGGCTTAATCTTGTTATAGCCATAAAATCGGGCAACCTCTTCGGCCAGATCAGCTTCACTGCTCAGGTCTGGTCTGAAGCTGGGCGGGGTCAGACGCGCCGGGCGGCTTTGCGGATCAGTCAGATGAACACAGCCTAACTTAGCTAAAATGTCGTACATATAGCCGGCTTCAATTTGCGTGCCCAAAAATGCATTAATAGATTCAGGCGACCACACGATATCGGTGGGCTCGGTTAATAAGCCTTTAGCTTCAGTCCAGTCCGCACTCACCTCGCCACAGCCCAGTTGCTCTACCAACTCACAGGCCCGGTTCAATGCGCGCAAGGTGTTGTGCCAATCCAGACCTTTCTCGAAATGAGCTGAAGCTTCTGTCCGTAAACCCAGTCGGGACGACGTTCTCCGCACACTGGCCGCGTCAAAGCAAGCCGCTTCAAATACAATGGTCTGCGTGTCCGGATGGATGCCGGACAGGGCACCACCCATGACTCCGGCCACAGCCAGTGCCTGATTAGTGTCGGCTATGACCAGCATCTTATCATCCAGCGGTCGTTTAACCTCATCCAGCGTTACCAGGGTCTCCCCGGGCTCAGCCTTACGGATGTGGATTTCCCCGTCTCTGATATCCTCCAGGTCAAACGCATGCATGGGCTGACCTAATTCCTGCATGACATAATTGGTGATATCTACAATATTATTAATTGGTCTGATGCCGCAGGCTCTCAGGCGCCGCTGCATCCAGAAAGGTGACGGTTTGATGGTCACCTGCATAACAACCCGGCCGTAGTAGACCGCGCACAGCTCAGGGCAGTCGTTGACAACCTGCAGCAGCTCACTGCTTTTATCCGCCAGCCGCCCTACTACCTGCGGGGTCACCGGAGTAAAAGTTTGCTGTAATGTCAGGGCTGCTTCCCGGCCCAAGCCTTCCACAGAAAAACAATCCGGCCGGTTACTGGTTATTTCAAAGTCAATAATGGTGTCATCCAGGCCTAACACACTATGAATATCGACGCCTACCGGCGTGTTTTCCGGCAAAATGTAGAGGCCGTTTTCAGCCGCATCCGGAAACTCCTGAGGCGTAAAGCCAAGCTCCTGCACAGAGCACATCATGCCATTGGAAGCCACGCCCCTGAGTTTACCTTTTTTGATTTTTACCCCGTGGGCCAGGGTGGCACCGTGCAGGGCAACCGGTACAACCGTACCCAGTTTAGTGTTGGGCGCGCCGGTGACAATTTGTAACGGCTCCGGCTGGCCTATATCCACCTGACAAACCAGCAGATGATCGGAATTTTGATGCGGCTCCAGCGCTATAATCTTTCCGGTCACTACCAGGCTGATAGCTTCACCGGGATGGTCGATAGCTTCGACTTTAGAACCGGATATGGTCATACGCTCCCCCAGATCCCGCGCGTCGATCTTAATGGGTGTGAATTCATTTAGCCATTCAATTGATGCTTTCATTTTTTCACCTCAATACTTATTTGAACTGTTCCAGGAATTGCAAATTATTGCTGTACAAGTTCCTGATATCATCAATTTTATAGCGCGCCATAGCCGTACGTTCCACGCCAATACCAAAAGCAAAGCCGCTATACTCACGGGGATCTATACCGTTTTGTTCCAAAACCCAGGGATGGACCATGCCCGCTCCCAGGATTTCCACATAACCTTCGCCTTTACAGGTAGGGCAACCCGCGCCGCCGCAGTTCCAGCAGCTGACATCCACCTCACAACTGGGCTCGGTAAAAGGAAAATGGTGCGGGCGCAGCCTGATTTTTGTATCCGGTCCAAACAATTGCCGGGCATAAAGTTGCAGGGTGCCGACTAAATCTCCCATGGTTATGCCTCGGTCAACCGCTAAACCTTCGATCTGATGAAAAACCGGAGAGTGGGTGGCATCCGGTGTATCCGGCCGGTAGACCATCCCCGGGCAGATTATTTTTATCGGTGGCTGCTGCTGCCGCATGACCCGAACCTGAACCGGTGAGGTTTGCGTGCGCAGAATGATATCATCCGTTATATAAAAAGTGTCAGTAACATCTCTGGAAGGATGGCCTTCCGGAATATGCAACAAATCAAAATTGTAGCGCGTGTACTCGACCTCCGGCCCCGCAGCCACCGCATAGCCCATACCGGTAAAAATCCGGGTAATCTGATCAATCACCTGGGTCAGCGGATGCCGGCAGCCCAAATGAGTCACCTGACCGGGCAGGGTGACATCAATTGCCTCCGCTTCCAAACGGGTTTCCTGTTCAGCCTGTTTCGCCTGTGTGATGTAGCCGCTCAATTCTGCTTCCAGCTTTTGTCGGACGTCATTAGCAGCCTGTCCCATCAAAGGTCTCTGAACTGCATCCAATTTGCCCATCCCACGCAGTAATAGCGTTAAGCTGCCTTTTTTACCTAAATAAGCGACTCTCAGATTTTCTAACGCCAGCGTATCCAAACCGGCTTGTTTGGCCTCAGCCTCAAAGTCCAGCTGTATTTGCTGCAACGCCGCCTGCATTTCCTTTAATGTATCAGACATGATTAACCTCCAGACATGTCATAAAAAAAATCCGTCCCATAACGGGACGGATTTATGATCCGCGGTACCACCCGAATTCTGCAGCAGATACTGCAACACTCGAACGAATAACGGTTCGCAGCCGTCATACCCTACCTCAAACTCAAGGGTCAAGCTCAGGTATGATGCTCAGGAATGAACTTCACTGCCAGCCGGGGTGGGAAACTTACAGCCGCTGATTTCCTTCTCTTTACCCCTGAGTCAGGCAGATACTCTCTCCGTCACAGCTTTGTCTCATCTTAGCATTGCCTTTCCGAGGTGTAAAGATCAAGTTAGCCTCTGACCTTATGCTTAAGCTACATATTTAAGTGAAAACCTAAATTCCAGTATAAGGCAGTTGAACTGGCATTCAGTTCTTCTATAAAGTTTTTAGAACTTTGTAGTACACTTTTTCTTGCCGGCAGCCGCATCAGAAAGGAGTTTAGACT
>JAQWFM010000065.1 GCA_028704415.1 Oscillospiraceae bacterium
TCTCAACCATTCCGGTGGATATAACGGAGAGGCCACACCTGTTCCCATTCCGAACACAGCAGTTAAGCTCTCCTGTGCTGACAATACTTGGCTGGTAACGGCCCGGGAAGATAGGTCTCCGCCGGATCTTCTATATGCCTTCTTAGCTCAGTTGGTAGAGCATGCGGCTGTTAACCGCAGTGTCGTAGGTTCGAGTCCTACAGGAGGCGCCAAAAGGCTCTGAAACTTCAGGTTTCAGGGCCTTTTTGTTTACGGACCGGCTTAGGATCATGACTTCAGACCCTAAGACTGGTTGAACAGGCGGGGTAATCTGGTGCATCAGGCAGTAAACACAAATACAGAAAATGCAAATACAGAAAATGCAACTATAGCTAAACGTCGCTTAATGAATGCCAGCGCTAAAGCTAATCAGGAGCATACTGAGCTGACCGGTTATCAAGGCATTGGCCGACTCGGTGAAAAAACCTTGCATCGCATTATCAAATACTATCTGGAACCGGATTTCAGCTGCCATGAACGAGCCTGCGGACCATTTTACGCCGATATCCTAAATGATAGGGACGAGCTGTATGAAATCCAAACCAGAGATTTCAGCCGACTCAGAGACAAACTCAAAACCTGGCTGCCCGACAGAACGGTAACGATCGTGTATCCTATCGCCTTTATTAAACGAATCTGCTGGATAGATCCCCTGGATGGGACTATCAGCCAGGCCAGGAAGTCACCTAAGCAGGGTCGGTGGTGGGATGTACTGCCTGAATTATATCAAATACGGCCTTATCTGGCTCATCCCAATTTCAGACTTAATTTAATTGGTCTGGACCTTATTGAATATCGCCATAAGGACGGCTGGGCTAAGAACGGCAAAAGAGGATCTTCGCGCTATGACCGGGTACCACAAAACATTATGGCTGAATTGTCTTTAGCTCAAACTGCTGATTATAAGGCATTGCTGCCGCAGTCCCTGCCCAGTCCGTTTACGGCTAAAACGTTCAGGCAGCAAACCCGGCTGTCTGCTTATCAAAGCAGTCTGTCATTGGCGGTTTTACGAGATTTGCGGGTGATTCGACTGGTTGGTAAAGAGGGTCGCGCTTACCTGTACAAGCTAAGTTAAAGGGAGGCTTACCATGAGGAAATTGTTAAACCTTATCTACAACCCGGAGTTACCGCAAACCAGTCATCTGGACCTCTTTATACCAGAAGCGTCAAAGCCCAGGTCCTTCCTGCTTCATTTCCATGGTGGTGGTCTGGAGGAAGGAGAGCGTGGTTTTGACGCTGAAACTTTAAACACACTTATCGGCCAGGGTATCGCGGTTGCGACCGCTTCCTATCGCCTGTACCCGGAGGCAAAATTCCCGGATTTTATCACCGACGCCGCGGCGGCCACGGCTTATATAAAGACGTTTATCCAGCATCATTACCCTGATAGTCTGTTTTTAGTGGGCGGTACCTCGGCCGGCGCATACTTAAGTATGATGCTATATTTTGATCAGCGTTATCTGGCTCGTTATCAAATTAAGCCTGAGGATATCGCTGGCTGGATGTTTGACGGCGGCCAGCCAACGGTTCACTATAATGTTTTGCGCGAGCGGGGGCTTGACACCAGGCTGATCCGGGTGGATGAGGCGGCTCCGCTGTATTATGTTGATCAGCGGGCGAAGTTTGCCCGCCAGAGTAAATTGCTCTTTATCCTGGCGGAACAGGACCTGCCCGGACGATTTGAACAGACCCAGCTGTTACTGAAAACCATGGCGATTCAACAATTTGATATGTCCAGGGTTCGCTTGCGGATTATGCCCCACACGCAGCACAGCGGCTATCCCATATACAAGGCGGCTCTGGCATTAAGCCGCTGGGTGGCTGAATGAGCCCTGGCAGCCTGCTACCTGAACTGAGACTGATAAAGCCTGGCATAAAAGCCACCCTGGGCCAGCAGCTCGCGGTGTTTACCCTGTTCAATGATCTGTCCATCCTGAATGACAATGATTTGATCCGCTCGTTCAATGGTAGACAGGCGATGCGCAATTACGATGGACGTGCGGCCGGACATTAGTTTTTCCATTGCCTGATAGATCAGTTGCTCGGTTTGCGTATCCACATTGGAGGTCGCTTCATCCAGAATTAAAACCGGGGCGTCCAGCAGCATGGCCCGGGCTATTGTCAGCAGCTGTTTTTGCCCTTGAGAAAGGTTGCTGGCGTTGTCATCCAGAACCATTGCATAAGCTCCGGGCAGTTTTTGGATAAATTCATCCAGGTGAACTGCCTGCGCGGCCCGTTGAACATCCGCCAGTGTAACCTCCGCGTTTCCATAGGCAAGATTATCAAAAATGCTTCCCTGAAACAGCCAGGTGTTTTGCAGGACCATACTAAATGAGCGCCGGAGACTGCGGCGGGTCAGTTGCCGGATATCATGACCATCCAGACTGATAAAGCCTGCCTGCGGATCATAAAAGCGCATGAGCAAGTTGACCAGCGTGGTTTTACCCGCGCCCGTCGGCCCCACAATAGCGAGGGTTTGGCCTGGCCTGACCTGAATGGACAAATCATGAATAACCGGCTGCCCCGTGACGTAGCTAAAGCTGACATGATCCAGTTTAATCAAGCCTGTAGCCTTTTCCAGCGTGAGTGCGCCGGGTGCATCAGCCGGTTCAGCCTTTTGATCCAGCAGCCGGAACACCCGGTCAGCGGCGGCCAGAGACGATTGCAGCTCGCTGAAGATATTGGCGGCTTCGTTAATGGGTCCGGAGAATTTTCTGGAATAGAGGACAAAGGCGGATAACTTACCCAGACTCAGCTGACCCCAGAGGTACAATACCGCGCCAAAGACACTGACCAGAGCCAGAGACAGATTGTTAATAAAGTTTACGCAAGGCCCCGTAATACTGCCATAATACTCAGCTTTATAATAAGCGTTTACCGCATCCTGATTTTTAACCTCAAACTGCGCCAGCATCTGCTGTTGCCGGTCATAGACCTGGATTGTTTTCTGTCCGGTAATCAATTCTTCCACGTAACCGTTTAGCTGCCCCAGTTTGACGGAACGGGCGCGGAACAGAGGCCTGACTTTGTGCGTAATATAACGCGTCAGTAAAATCGCGGCCGGAACCGTGACGGCAAAAACCAGTAACAAGAGCGGAGATAAATAAAGCATCATGGCTAAGGAGCCCAGTACCGTAATAAGGCTGGTAATGAGTTGAAGGAGATCGGTGGATAGCGACGCATTGACGGTATCTATATCATATTGCAGACAGCTGACAATGTCCCCTGCCTGGTGCCGGTCAAAAAAATCCAGGGGTAACTGCAGCATGTGATTGAAGGCATCTTTACGCAGCTGATAGGTGACGCCTTGACTAAGATGTATCATCAATCTGCTGAGCAGATAGTTCAATAAGGAGGAAATGGCAAAAAAACTCAACATTAAGAGGATATTAACGTAAACGACCGGGAAATTAACTTTTCCGACCCCTCCGCTGAGGGCATCAATAGCGCGCCCGGATAATACCGGCCCAAGCAAGGCCAGCAGATTACTGCCCAATGAGAGTAAAAGCGCGGCGGTGACTTGCCAGCGATATTGCCGGATGTAGCGCCAAAGACGAAGCAGCGTCTGCCGCCTGGAGGGCAGGGGGGCTGAAGAAGGGTGCGGTTGCGGCCCTTTGCCGCCTTGACTGGTCGACTTACGCAATATTATCATCCCCCAGCTGAATCTGGCAGATCTGACGATAAGACGGACATGTCTTCAACAGCATCTCATGGGAGCCCAGACCGACTATCCGGCCCTCTTCCATGACCATAATCTGGTCTGCCTGCAGCAGCGAACTGACTCGCTGCGCTACAATGATTTTGCTCTGTGGCTTGGTTTGACGACCCAGGGCCTGACGGAATCGGGCATCCGTCTCGTAGTCCAGCGCGCTGGTCGCATCGTCCAGTACCAGAATACGGGGCTGCCCGGCCAGAGCCCGGGCCAGCAGAATACGCTGTCGCTGGCCGCCGCTCAGATTGCTGCCATTAGCTGCCAGTTGGTAGTTAGCCTTATTCGGCAAGGTGTCAATAAAATCCCCAGCCTGCGCAATCTGAGCGGCCTGCTGCAGTTGCTCGTCCGGTATCGTCCGGGCAAAAAGCAGGTTGGCTTTGATGGTATCAGACATAATGAAATCATTCTGAAAGACTACGCCAAAGTTTTGGCGTAAAGCAGAGCGGTCCAAACTGCGCAGGTCCTGCCCGTCCAGCAATATCTGGCCGTGACTGACATCATAAAGGCGCAGTAATAACTTGATCAGGGTGCTCTTGCCACTACCAGTAGGGCCAATAATACCCAGGGTCTGACCTTCCTCAAGCGAAAAACTGAGTTGCTCCAGTAAAGCCTTTTGCCCGGGATAGGCAAAGTCGACCTGGTTAAAGCAAATTAAGGGAGGAGTTTCAGCTGATCTGGCCCCACCCGCACTCAGGGGTAAAGTCTGGAGGTCAGCGGGACAATTCAGAACCTGGGCGATCCGTTCTGCTGAGGCGCTGCCGCGGGTAAACATGACAAACATGCGAGTGACTGAGATCATGGCATTGAGGATAATCGTAAAGTAACTAAGAAAGGCAATAATCACGCCCGGTTGTGTAGCCCCGCGGTTAACCCGGAAGGCGCCGATCAGGATGACCAGCGTCAGGCCGATATTTAAGGAAAAATCCATGATCGGGCTGGTGACAGCCATGGTGGCGGAGGCGCGGGTTTCCTGATTCACTGTTTCCCGGTTGGCTTGATCAAAGCGGTTTTGCTCATAAGTGGTTTTAGATAAAGCTTTGATGACTCTGGCGCCGCTGATGTTTTCGCGGATTACCCGGACCAGATTGTCCACAGAGCGCTGGAGCTCTCTGAACTGGGGTATGCTGTGCCGGGAGATTAAAATGACCACGCAGGTGATGATGGGCAGCACCGAGACCATGACTAAAGTCAATTGTGGATCCAGGGTCAGTGTTATGATAATGCCGCCAACCAGTAAAATCGGTGCGCGCACCCCTAATCGCTGCATGCGGCCAATCAGCTCATGGAGATTATACGTGTCAGAGGTTAAGCGGGACTCCAGTGAGGAGGCACCCAAATCGTCCACCTGGCGGGCGGAGAGGCAAAGCAGCTTTGCCAATAAATCATGCCTCAGTTTTTGGGTAAAATCACGGGCCACAGCCGAGGCCAGGCGATTAGCCAGAATATTGCCGGAAACAGCGACGGCGGCACTCAGCAGCATCAGCAGACCGCAGAGAAAAATGGGCCGGATCTGCTGCAGCGGAATGATGCTGTCAATCGTAAAGGCCAGGAGCCAGGGTAAAAAAAGGTCACAGACTGTACCGATAATTTTTATCAATAAGCCCCCTGCCATTCGTTTATAAAACGGCCGAAGATAAACCCGAATTAGTTTCATGCCTTATGCTCAGCTCGGTCTGCTGCGGCAGCGGATACGGCCGCATCCGCCTGGGTTTTAGCCCGCTGCATTAACAGCTGCAGCAGCTCAATCAGTTGTTGTTTGTCTGCGGCCGTGAAGCCCTGACAAAGCATATCGTTCCAGTCGGTCAGTACCGTTTCAATCTCCGGCAAGATAGCGCAGGCTTTGGCGGTCGGAAATACTTGCAGACTGCGCCGGTCATGGGGACAGGCGCGCCGGCTGATAAAACCGTTTTTCTCCAGCAAAGTCAGCTGCCGGGTAACATTGCTTTTGTTGACATAAATCAGTTCGGCTAACTCGTCCTGAGAAATACCCGGTTTATGGCAGATCTGCAGGATATAACTGTGCTGATGTCCGTTCAGCCCCGACGGGGCTAGCCTGGCACTGCGGTATAAGACCGAACAGCGGGCAATGCGGTTAATATACTTAGATATTGATTCCATAGACAACCTCAATTGGGCATATAGCTGAACCGCAGGCGGTAAAGCAAGTCAAACAGAATCGTTGCACACGCAACAGTTTTACCATAACACAATGAAGCCTCACTGCCAAGTACCAGAATATGAGGCCGGCTGCGCGGGCCGGGTGGGATTAATCCGTCCGGTACTGCAGCGGGGGGAAGCCCTGCCAAAAGGAAAACGGGAGGGTTCAGCATGGGGCCGGGATTTCGCTTTGTGGGGAGACGGGGCGAAGAAGACAGGTTGGACAGTGAAAGCAGGCACTTAATGGGAGCAAGGGGCTGGAGGCGGCACCAGGATCTTTCCGGCTGTGCAACGTAACCGTTATTTCAGCCCGCGCCTTGCGCTTTTGACTTTTCACTTCTTCCGGGGCATAAGGAACGGACCCTGCTTGGGAGGTCGTTGACAAGTGCTGCCAAATTGGGTATTGTATTCAAATATTTTGATAATCAAACGAATGCTGACATCTGATTAATCAGGAGGTGAATATGGCTCAGCATGGAGAAGTTGCGGTTCGCACGGATCGCTGTAAAGGTTGCGGTTTATGCGCTTCATTTTGCCCCAAACAGGTTTTGGCGGTGGATCTGACCAGACTTAGTGAAAGAGGTTTTCCTCTGTGTCAGGTTATTAACCCAGAGGCTTGCATTGGGTGTGGCTTTTGTTACTCAGTCTGTCCGGATCTGGCCATAAGCCTGATGGTACAAAAAAACGCCTGACAGCTTATCAGCCAGGCTGAGAGCGGACGTAAGGAGACGATATCGCATGGAAGAAAGAGTTTTAATGAAGGGAAATGAAGCCCTGGCTGAGGCCGCCATCAGAGCCGGTTGCCGCTGCTATTTTGGCTACCCCATAACCCCTCAGACGGAAATAGCCGCTTACATGGCGCGCCATATGCCCAAGGCTGGCGGCAGCTTTGTTCAGGCTGAAAGTGAGGTGGCGGCAGCCAATATGGTGTTAGGGGCTGCCGCTACAGGTACCCGGGCCATGACTTCAAGCTCATCGCCCGGGATTTCCCTGAAGAGCGAAGCGCTGTCCTATATAGCAGCCAGCGACCTGCCGGCTTTAATTGTTAATGTTATGCGTGCCGGCCCCGGATTAGGCGGCATCCAGCCATCCCAGGGCGACTATTGGCAGGCCACCCGCGCAGCTGGCCATGGTGATTTTCATCAGCTGGTGCTGGCGCCGGCTTCCGTTCAGGAAATGGCGGATTTTGCCGTGCTGGCTTTTACGCTGGCTTTTAAATGGCGGATGCCGGCAATGATTTTAGCTGACGGTACGCTGGGGCAGATGATGGAGCCGCTGTATCTGCCCAAACGGCCGGACAGGACGCCGGCTGACCGCACTAATCAGGCGGCAGAGCCTGATTGGGCATTAACCGGAACGCTAAACCGCCGCTCGCATCGGATTATCAATTCTTTAGTGCTAAACCCGGCGGCGCTGGAAGCCTCGGTATTTGAACGCTTTGCCCGTTACCGGCAAGTGCAGGCGCAGGAAGCGCGCTGGCGCTACGAAGGCCCCGAAGACCCGGATGTTTTAGTGGTGTGTTACGGGTCGGTTTCACGCATTTATAAGCAGGCTATTCAGGCCGTCAATCAGGAGCAGGGTCTGCGAGCTGGCTTGTTCCGTCCGCAGACTTTGTGGCCGTTTCCGGCAGCAGAATTAGCTGCTAAAGCCAAACACTGTAAAAAAATATTGGTACCAGAGTTAAGTATGGGGCAGTTTTGTGATGATGTGAAACTGGCCACGGCCAAATTGCCAAAACCAGTAGCGCTGGCTTGCCGGGCCGGTGGGCAGGTGCCCACCCCGGCGGAGGCTTTGCAGCGCCTGAAACAAACGTGGGCTTGCTGGCTGCAGGACCAGGAACAGGAGGAAGTGTACTATGGCGACCGTCAGCTATGAGCGTCCGGAGGCGCTGCTGGATGTGCCTTTCCATTATTGTCCGGGGTGCACGCATGGGATCACCCATCGTCTGATAGCAGAATGTCTGGATGAATTGCAGATGACCGGACAGACCATCGCGGTGGCTTCAGTTGGCTGCAGCGTGATGGCTTATGATTATTTTGCCTGTGATGTGGTGCAGGCGCCGCATGGCCGGGCGCCGGCCGTGGCGACCGGGATTCGCCGGGCCCGACCGGATCGCTTTGTTTTTACTTATCAGGGCGATGGGGATCTGGCTGCTATTGGCACGGCTGAGATAATTCACGCGGCCACACGGGGAGAAAATATAACCGTCTTTTTTATCAACAATGCCATTTATGGGATGACTGGCGGACAAATGGCGCCAACTACCCTGGAAGGACAGGTTACCCAGACCACGCCCTGGGGCAGAAACCCGGCGGAGGCTGGCAATCCCATCAAGGTGTGCGAACTGCTGGCCACTCTGGACGGGCCGGCATTTATTGCACGGGTGGCGGTGGATCACGCCAATCAGATCCACCAGGTTAAGGCAACCATTAAGAAGGCCTTGCAATGTCAGCTGGAGGAGCGTGGCTTTGCGTTGGTGGAACTGCTGTCTACCTGCCCGACCAACTGGAAAATGAGTGCGACTGAGGCCATGCGCTGGGTGCACGAACAGATGCGTCAGCAGTATCCGGTCGGCGTGTTTGTTGATCGGCTGCGTGAGGATCAAAACTCAGGCCGGGGCGGGTCAGCCGGAGGCCGCCACCTCTCCGGGCCGTCAGCGCCGGAGGCGGTCGGGCTGACGGCTTTGCCAGCAGGTTATACCCATAAGGAGTAAGCATAATGAGTAAGGATTTAATGCCACAGCTAAAGACCCTCCTGCCTTGTGATCCCTATCGTATTTTTATCTGTGGGTCTGGCGGCGACGGCGTCTTGTTTACCGGCAAATTGCTGGCTCAGGCGGCTTTGAGGGCAGGGCTTGAGCTAAGCTGGCTGCCGTCATACGGACCTGAAATGCGCGGCGGCACGGCTAACTGCAGCGTGGTACTGTCCCGGCAGGCGGTAGCTTCGCCCATTATTGATCAGGCGGATCTGATGCTGATTTTTAACCAGGCTGCCTGGTTAAAATATGGCGCCAGACTTGCTCCGGGCGGGCTGATCCTGGCCGATCAAAGCGCCTTCCCGGATGGTGTGGACGAGGGGGACCTGAAGGGGGCTGGTCAGGTGCATGTCTTAGCAGCTAAACAGGAAGCCGCGGCTCATTTAGGCCGAAATCTGGGTAATATGCTGCTCCTGGGAGCGCTAACGGAACTGGTACCGCTATTTAGTGCCGCCGATTTGGCGTGGTGTCTGCAGCAAAGTCTGACCGCAAAGTCTACCGCGTTGCTGGCGCAAAACCAGCAGGCCATAAAGCTAGGTCAGCGTTTGATGGCCGGAGATTGAACCGGGCGCTTTAAGGCTCATGTCTTGCCGACTCCTTAAGGAAGGGCTACTGTAAGGACAGATCTTTTGGCAGGAGGACCAAACCTATGTCTTTATTGAAGATAGCCACAGGGCTAACCCAGCCGCTGGCGGTGTTTCAACCATATGCTGCGGCTGAAAACAGACCTGCGTGGGTACGCCAGGTTCCCGCGTATTTGCGGCAAGACCTGATCCAGGCAGCTCAGCCCTTATTGCAGTATGATTTTCCACTGTTAAAGGCCACCGATTATATGGGCTTTTATAACACGGGCAATCGGGTGGATTTTGAATTGCCATATTTTACCAGGCGTCGCGTTCTCAATACCCTGATTATGGCAGAATGTGCTGAATATCAAGGCCGTTTTTTGCCGGATATTCTGAATGGCCTGGTGGCGTTGGCCGAAGAGAGCGGCTGGCAATTGCCGGCTCATAACCGCTATAGCGGCGGAGCCTTTTTGCCCTTGCCGGATCCCTCTCACCCGGTGATTGATTTGTTTGCGGCTGAGACCGCGGCCCAGATAAGCATGGCTCTATATCTGCTGGGGGAGAAACTGGAAATCCTTTGCCCCGGCCTCCGAATCCGGCTGACCAGGCTGTTGGATCAGCGCATCCTCCAGCCCTACCTGCATGATTTCTTTGACTGGATGGGCTTGCCGGGTGAGCCTTCCAGTAATTGGAATCCCTGGTGTACCCAAAATGTTTTGCTGACGGTTTTTTTGCGGACGGACCTGGCTCCGGCCGTTAAACGCAGGGTGTTGCTGCAGGCCTGCCGCAGTCTGGATTATTTCATGGATTCCTATGGCGGGGATGGTTGCTGTAATGAAGGCGCGGCTTATTACCGGCATGCGGCGCTGACTTTGTTTAACTGTTTAGAAGTCCTTAATGCAGTCAGTCAACATGCGTTTGCCACAGTGTGGCAGGAACCCAAACTTAAAAATATGGCTGCCTACATTATGAATGTGCATGTCAGCGGCGCGCTTTACGCCAACTTTGCGGACTGCGCGCCGACTGCCGGCCGGGCTGGCTGTCGGGAATTTTTGTTTGCTCTCAGGACCGGGCAGTCTGATATGGCTTGTTTTGCTGCTGATGATTATCAGCAAAATCCGGATCATCTGGGCCTGGAAACAGAAAATTTGTTTTATCGGGTACAGGCAGCTTTTACGGAGCGAGACATCATGAACTTTGCCGCCGGTGTCCCTGCCGCCCCGGCAGATATTTATTATCCCAGTAACGGTTTATTGATCAGCCGGGACCGCCAGTATTTTTTGGCAGCTAAGGCGGGCGGCAATGATGACAGTCATAATCATAATGACACCGGGAGCCTGACCGTTTATAAGGCCGGTCGTCCTCTATTGATTGATGTGGGCGTTGGCACTTATACTCGTCAGACCTTTTCAGCGGAGCGCTACCAGATCTGGACGATGCAGTCCCTGTATCACAATGTCTTTAATTTTGGTGCCAGGCAGCAATCAGCCGGCGCAGCTTATAAAGCCAAAGCAACCACGGTTAAGCTTGAGGCCGGGACAATCTGGATGTCCATGGATCTGACGGACTGTTACCCGGCCGGCACGATTGAAGCTTATGTCAGAATGCTCACCTTTCATAAAAATGAGCGGATAGAGATTTGTGATACCTTGCTTCATCCCGCAGAGCGGCCGCAGCTCACGCTAATGACTTTAGCTAAACCGCATTATGATCAGGCCAGGTCGGTCTTAATGCTGGAGCTGCCGTACTTAGGGGGCAGCCAGATCCCTGCCGTGTCACAAAGTGCCGCAGTCTCTACCCCAACCGTAAGCGCCAGGATTTATTTACCTGCGACCTGTGAGGTAAGCGTAGAATCAATCGGCTTAACGGATCCGAAATTGGCGGCAGTGTGGGGGAATGCTATATACAGGACCAAAGTATTGACCTCAGGCGACAGCTTTTGCTGGTCAATTGAATAAACGACTGAAGCTGTAAAGCGCTGATAAAGCAGATATAATTTGTAGCAAAAAGCGAGTGTTGCGTTGAAGCGCAACCCTCGCTTTTATATATATTGCTCAGCTAAATTCGGTCATATACCCGGTCAGGGCAGGAAGTATGACAATTCTTTATGAAATACATGAAAAAATGAGGCTAAAACCGATACGTATGACACGATAAGATCCAGCTTTATAAATTAGGATGAAAGCAATGAATTGTATATGCATATTATTACACAAATGCGCAACCGCAAGGCCTCTTAACCGATCAATCTCTTCAACAAGTTACAACCAGGTACTCGGAACCAGCAGCTTATAGGCTTTTCCACAATGACAGGAGGAAGGGAATTATGAAGCAAGCCAGGATGCAAAAACGGTTAGGCAATTTTATCAGCTTTGTCTTAGCGATTGGTTTGGTGGCGACATCATTAGGTGCTTATGTGCAGGCAGACGCCGCGCCGGAGGCAGATTTGGTATCAGCCCAAACCGCGGCACTTGTGGAACCGCCCTCTGCATTAACAGAAGCCAGCGCTACAATAGCGGTCCTGGAGACTGAGCTGGCGTCTGAAGAAACCCAACCGGCCACAACTCTGTCTCCAAGCACAGCGACAACGGCTCTGGCAGCGGAGAGTGAGCCGTCCTTAGCTGCGGCAGTAACGGAGCCGCTGGAAACCTTCGCGGAATCCAACCAGAATACAGAACCGGTTCCGGCAGGTTCGGAAACAGCGAAAAACACTGCGACAGCTATGCCTGAAACAGAAACTCTGACGACTACTGATAGCGGTACTATCCCTGCTGAGTCTGAAAGCGAAACGACAGCAGCGGAGCCAACAGCCGCCCCGGATGAAACAACCGCTACAGCTGAAGCTGAAACGACAGCAGCAGAAGCTGCCGAATCGGAAATTGCAGCAGCGGATAATCCTGATCACCTAAGCGCACCCCTTACTTTGCTTACACCTGAAATCCTGAGAATAACTGCGCCTATGCTTAGATCAGCCGCACGCTTGTCCAGTCAATCAAATCTGGAACCGGGAGAAGTCAGTGTCAGTAAAACGGCCACCCCGGTTACAGGAAAAGTCAACACCTGGGATATCGAACTGACCGTAAGTGGCCGGGACAGTCAAAAAACCTCTGATATCATCCTGGTCATGGACCGCTCCGGCAGCATGCGGGGA
>JAQWFM010000010.1 GCA_028704415.1 Oscillospiraceae bacterium
CGCATGGATTAAGGCTGGCTGGTTGGCATATTAGGCGCTTGAGTCCCGGCTGTCAATGACGGCCACAGCGCTTCCAGACTCAAGGCACAGGGCCAGGCCACCAGCCACTGGGACATAGCGTAAGGCTGACCCCAATTGGTCTGAAAAAAAGCTTCATCCTGGCTGCCGGCGGGGCGGGACTGCCGCAAGACGACCAGATGGCCGTCCGAAATGAGCTGCGAAGCATTATTAAAGATGCCCTGCGCCCGTTCGCGCCACTGATTGTCCCCGGTAAAGTCAGCTAAGCGCTGTAAGTCCCTGTAATAGTACAGCGCGTAAGCGTCCAGATGCTGGTGCCCGGTGGAAACGGCCGTAGAGCCGCAAGTCTTAAAGCCCAGGTGGGCCAGTTCGCTGTCCGGGGGGAAAGCGGTGTTGTAGTGCCACTGCCAGGTAGACAGATACCAGGCGGCGCGCAGGGCATCTTGCAGATAAACCGCTTCGCCAGTGTCAGCATACAAGCTCAGGGCGGTTTTCAGCAGCGGCATGGCGGATTCCTTATCCACGCAAAAGGTATCCAGGGCGCCGGCTGTGGTGCAGCCTTGTTCCAGCAATTCCCGCCGGTAATACTGATATCCCGCCAGGGCGGCTTCCCGGTAATGGGCCTGACCGGTCTGCCGGTAAGCTGTCAGCAGCGGGGGCAGTAAAAAAGCGCCCACAGTGCCTGCTGGCTGAGCAACCTGCCCATCCAGGGTCCAGCTTTTGGCCAGCCGTCCATCAGGGGACTGGACCCGTACGGCAAAATCACAGATAGCCAAAGCCGTTTTCAGGTACTGCGGCCGATGCTGACCGCAGCGGGCCGCCAGTTCAGCCGCGATGAAAAACTGCCGGGCGGCGGTACCCAGATTGCAGGCATCGGCCACCTGATCTTGTTTAGTGCCGCCCTGAGCCTGGTCCATATGGGTGCGAAACACCCCGTCCGGCAGCGGCGCATAGCGGGCCCAGCTGTCCAGTACCGCCAAGCCCTTTTCCAAAGCTTCCTGGTCTCCTTGCAGCAAAAACTCCCATAACAGGCTGTTGGCCAGGGACGCATTTTGGCCGCACCAGCCAATTTCAAAGCGGCGCTGCCTGGTCCGCTGCCAGCTGTGGCTGGCCTGATCCAGGCTCAACCCAATGTTGAAGCCGCTGAAGCCGTCTTCAGTCGTCTGCCACAGAGTCTTGGCAAACCGAATACTGAGGTCCCAGATTTCTTGCCGGGGGCGCTGTAGTGGTGGTATGTGCGCAAACTTCCGCCAGGCAAAATCCAGCAGGTGACGGTAGCCGGTCTTGGGCTGATCCAGGGGTGCCAGCATAATAAATGCGTTGAATCGGTCTTTGGGCAGGCCGGACAGCTGATACGCGTCTGACCAACGCCCGCGATTGGCAAATACGCGCGGGCCTTCAGCCTGCGGCCAGATCAGGCGGTGCGTGAGGCAGTCCGGGCCAGGCTCCAGCGCACAGCTATTAGCGTCATTAGGCTCACTAAACAAGGCGCAGACGTATCCGTTGCCTTCTGAACAGGTCGCCCCCGGAACGGCGCAGCGATGCTGGGCATAGACCCAGGGCTGATCCCCGCAGGTCAGGCCCTGGTATTCTGCTTCCGCCTGCCAGCGGCTGTACTGATCGCCCTTGGGGCCAAAGCCGTTGCCATTATAGTTAACAGCCGGAATGACCCAAAAGTCTGGCAATCCGCAGACCTGAACACTCAAAGTCATGTGTGGGGTAGCTACAGGGCAGCGGCGTTGCCAGGCCCAAATGCCCTCTTCAAGGAGCGTAAATTCATCCGGGCAGCCGGGCAGCCGGGGAATGCTTAATACGGTCTTTTGGTCGTCCTTAAAGCAAATTTCATACAGGTTTTGCTGGATATGAATCATGACGGTCTCCTTTGGGGGCCAATGCTGCTGCTGCTAATCTTGCTCACTATTATGCCATGAATTCAGCCCGGCCGGACCAGAGATTCAGACTTTTGACGGAAGCAGCCGCGCTATAATATGAAAGGAAAGCAACCCTGATCATGTCGGCAGAGGCTATGGTGCTGTTGCCGTTATAAGCCGACAGAAAGTGATGGCATCTGGTGCATGAAATCAGTCTGGTCTGCAGTGGTATCAGAGCAACTGACCGCAGGTAATGTGTTACTGCTGCTTTGCTATAGCTTCTATTTATTATGGTGGCTGCTGGCCTTCCACCCAACCCGCCCGCTGCACGGCTGGCAAAGCGGCTGGCTGTTGCTGCCGGCGTTTCTGACTGGTATAGCCGGAGTCGTGCAGGTGGCAAAGGCCTGCCGGCAAACGCACGGCCAGACGACCGGCTGGCTGCTGCCGCTGCCCTGGTTGCTTGGCGGCGGAATCGGGGTCTACTTACTTGCTTTAGTAGTTTCTGTCTTATTGCGCCGCCCGGTTACCACAGAATTAATCTTGATTGTAGGGTGGTGCGGTCTGATGCTGGCAGAAATTACCTGTCTTATGGCGCTGGGGCATATCAGCAGGATAGGGTTTATGGGTTTTACCGTTGCTGCAGCGCTCTGTTTTACGGCCGATCTGGTTTGTTATTTTGGCTATTATCGATTGCAGGGCGTGGCCAGTTATGTGGATGGCATGCTCCCCTTGATTCTGGCTTGGTTATTTAGTGCGGGGCTACTTGCGGCTAGCCTGGCTGGCTAAAGCTGACGCATGCCGCAGCCGTTCCAGCGTCTGCGGGAGGTGGTCACAAGCCCACCGCTCCGTCCCGTCATCCGGATACTGCCGGTACCGGCCTTCCATAGCGCAGAGCAGATATAAATACAGATCATACCAGAGAATTCGGCATTGCTGCCGGCAGTCAAAGGCAGTCAAGCCATAACCGCGCAAAAAAGCCGGGTCTTGGTTGTAGCTGCGAAACCCTACCTCCATCAGCGGATCTGCCCACAGGCAGCGTTCAAAATCAATCAGACCGCTGATCCGGCCAGCCTGCACAAAAACATTGCCGTCCCAGAGATCCCAGTGCACCAGGCGGGGCTGGGTCACCGGTCGGAAACTCCCGCGCGTCTGCTGCAGCAAGCATCTGAGCTCAGCCCAGGTGGTGCCGGGGTCCAGGCTGACCGCGGCGCAGTCGGCCAGGGCGGTCTGCAGCATAGCGCCAAAAGCCGTGAACCAGTCGGCGGACTGGCAGGCAGGCTGCCCCCAGTAGCCAAAGACCGGACCTGGGATCTGATTAATCAGCGCATTCATAGCGCCCAGCTCACCCTGCAGGTCAGCCAGCTGCTCCGGGGGCAGCTCAGCCTTCAGGCGGCTCAGACTTTGCCCCGGCAGTGCGGTCATAAAAAAGCAGTCCGCGTCACAATAACGGTGGCTGCGGTCCCAGGCCAGGACCCGGGCCACCGGCAGCTCAGGCTGCCGGCGCAGCAAGGCCATACAGCGGACTTCATGGGCCATGGCCTGCTGCTCGTAAGTCATAACCCGAATCTGAGGTGAAGGCGCGATTTTCAGGATCACACTGTCACCGCTGTCCCAGGTCAAAACGTAACTGGCATTAAAGTAACCCTCGGTTAATTCTCTGCTACCAGCCAGACGGACATGCGGAAACCAATGGGCGGCCAAAGCCTGCAGCGTATCCTGGGTCTGACGGTTCTTACTGACTGCGTCCATCTTTTGCCTCCATCAAGCACAGCGGCTGTACTCACATAACATAGAGCAGGATACTCAGGAAATGCAGCAGACTGCCTAAAACGACAAACAGATGAAACACCGAATGGATATACTTCTTCCTGGCCCCGATCCCGTAAAAGACCGCCCCTACGGTATAGGCAATACCGCCGGCCAGTAACAGGATAAAGCCTGTCGGGGGCAGATAAGCCGCAAAGGCCCGGCGCGCCAGCAGGATGCTCCAGCCCATACCTAAGTACAGCAGCATTTCCAGCACCCGAAAGCGTTTAAGATCAATCGCGCTTAAGGTGACCCCCAGGGCGGTCAGCCCCCAGATGACCGCAAATAAGGTCCAGCCCATGGCACTGCTGTACTTACGGATTGTCACCAGGGTAAAGGGGGTGTAGGTACCGGCTACCAGAATATAAATCGAGCAGTGGTCCAGGATGCGAAAGACTCTTTTAGCCAGCAATCGCGGGCTCAGGCCATGATAGATACTGGACATGGCATATAAGACAATCATGGTAAAGCCAAAAATCGCCCCGCTGACGACGGCATAGGCGTTGCCATGCAGTGCGCCGCGGATCACACAAAGGACCGTAGCTACAATACCCAGGGCGCCGCCCACAATATGGGAAACCATATTAAAGATTTCTTCGCCCTTGCTATAGGCTGGCAGCGAAATATGACTGAGGCGAGAAGCTTTGACAGGCGTATCCGGATTAGGCATAGTAAATCACGCTTTCTTAAGTCAGCGGTGGCCTCTGTCGGCTAAAGGAGGTTCTCCGGCCGCTGCCCTCTCAAGATATACTCTTATGCTTCAGGTGACAAGTAAATATCTGTGGTCTGGTAAAGTTGCGGCAGGGCTGCTACAATACAGTTGATGATCCGACTGCCGCCCAAAGGCATGGGTTTGGCTTTGAAAGGTAAGCTTTAATAACATGCGTCTTGCGTAGAAATATCTGTAAGCCCTGACAGTAACAGTGCACGGTCATGCTGATTGGATGTACTGGTTTTAGCTGTCTCTTCTAAGGAGCTGTTTCTATGCAATTATCCTTTTCCGCGGTGTCTTACCGCTATCCCGGCGCAGCTGAGCCGGCTGTTTCTGATATAAGTTTTACAATAGCTGAGGGTTGGACCGGCATTGTCGGCCCCAATGGCTGCGGAAAGTCAACCCTGGGCCGCCTGGCCTGCGGGGATCTGAAGCCTGACCAGGGCCAGATCAGTTCAGGTATTTATGCGCTGTATTGCCGGCAAACCTGTGACCTTGAGCCTGAAGGTCTGGTCGATTTTGCCGCTGATTACTCGCAGCTGGCCCTGCAGCTGCGTGACCGGCTGGCAATAGGCGAAGATTGGCCATGGCGCTACTCTACCTTGTCTTTTGGGGAACGTAAGAGACTGCAGGTTGCCGTAAGCTTAGCCCTGCAGCCGGACCTGCTAGTACTGGATGAACCCGGCAATCATCTGGACCAGGCCTCACGGCAGGCCCTGCTGGCAGCGCTGAAACTTTACCGGGGCATTGGTTTATTGATTTCTCATGACCGGATGATGCTGGACACCCTGGTTTCACGCTGTTACCTGATGCAGTCAGGCCGCGGCCAGCTGCGGATGGGCAACTACTCCGCAGCCAGCCGGCAGGAGGCGCTGGAACGAAACAGTGCGCTGGAAAGCCGGCAGCAGGCGCGGCGTGAACTGGAACGCCTCCAGGCAGAAAAACAGCGGCGGGCGCAAAAAGCGCAGCAAAGTGCCGCGCGGCGCAGTGCCAGAAAGCTGGACCGCCATGATCGGGATGGACGGGGTCGGATCCACCTGGCTATCGTCAGCGGCCAGGACGGTAAAGCAGGCCGGCTCTCCGTTCAGTTGGACAACCATCTGGCCCAAATCCAGCAGCGTTTGGCCCAGACCCAGGTAGCCAAGGCTTATGCGGCTAATGTCTGGCTGGACACCCGACCGGCCGCGCGGCCCGTTTTACTGGATTTGCCGGCCCAAACGCTGCCGCTGGGCCCCCAGCGCAGCCTTGTGACACCGCCGCTGCTGCTGCGGCATACCGACCGGATCGCCTTAAGCGGGCCAAACGGTGCCGGCAAATCCTCCTTGCTGCGAGCGTTGCTGCAGCAGCTTGATCCCAAGCTCAATATCCTCTATCTGCCTCAGGAACTAGATGAAGCCGCAGCCTGGCAGACTCTGGCCGAGCTGGGCAAGCTTCCGGATGAACTACTGGGACGTTTACTATCCATTGTCCTCCGTTTAGGTTCCAATCCGGAACGGATCCTGAATGGTACGGAAGACAGTCCGGGCGAACTGCGCAAACTGATTTTAGCCCGCGGGATGCTGGAACATCCGCAGGTGCTGATCCTGGATGAGCCGACCAATCACCTGGATATTGTGTCAATTGAAGCGCTGCAACAGCTGTTGGCAGCCTGTCCCTGCGCTTTACTGCTGGTATCTCATGATCAGACGCTGGTTAAAGCGTGCGGCACCATAGATTGGACTCTAAATACGACCCAAGACGGGCAGTCATTTCTGTCCGTCTTGCCTCACTAATTCAGGCGGCAGGTCCAAAGGTCGCTTCTCCAGCTATGCTCCTGCCGCCCGGTAATGGTTAGGCAAAATCCGGCTGATCAGGGAAAGGGGCCAGGCGGATGGCTTCCAGGCTTTCGGTTCTGGCACCAATCTGATTCAGCTTAATCAGCTGACTGTTTACCGGGCCCTTTTTGATCGCCTGGCAAATCAGCGCCGGATTGGTACAGACCGGATCATCCGCGACCAATATTTATTTGTGTGCTTAGCCAATAGCCCAAGATATGAAAAGGCGGTTAGGAGAGTTACTCTTTACCGCCTTTAAGTTATGGTAACTAAGTTCGGTCAGCAGGGGTTAGCAATGTGATTGCATAGACAGTTTCAAGACTCGCGGTATCTTCGGAAATCTCAGCTCCGTAGTAAACAACAATTTCATCACCAGTTTTGAAATCCAAATAACTATCAGAGTTCTCAACCTTTGATGACACCTGGACTGTTGAGCCGTTCGTAATGACATCGCCGCCATCTTCAACTTAAATCGAAGCGTAATGATCATTTCGATCAACGACAACGCCTTTTTAAGTTTACCTCTCCAGAAAGGCCAATCTTATCAAAATTCTAAACAGTAAAAATCAAACAGTTTAAAGACACAAAACAGCATAGCGAAGCCTCGTTTCTTGATTCGGAATGGTAATCAAGGGGTAACAGCTCAAAGTGCTGCCGCTCCTCACCACAAAATAACCGCCGTCTACCACAGCGGCCCACTGAACAGGAAATCCGAACAAAGGTTTCCTGTTTTTTACGCCCATTGGGAAAAAGCGCACCTCGCACTTTAGTAGTAATGAGAAATTTTTAGTAATGAGGAATTCTTCAGCATAGTGGGCAATTTGCGCCATTGCAAACGCTGTATTCGTGAAGCCGGAGAAAACCGCAGCAAGTTACGATAGCTGGAAGCAGCAGTTCTTTAGAATAAGATTCTACCATGGTGCCAAAATCCGCATGACCGATGAAGAATCTGAGGCGCCGGCTCTCACTAACGACCCTTAACCGTAATTTTCCTGACCAGCGCAACGCTTGCTTCACATATAAAAATACGGTTAAGAAAGGCAGTAAGCGGCGCAAAACCGCGAACAGATGAAAAGCAGCGTGAATATATTTCTTCTTGGCGCCTATCCCGTATAGACTGCCCCCACCGTATACACAATGCCGCCGGCCGACTACTGCTTGAAGAGCCCGCCGACGCCGACTTTTCAAGCACTGATATAGTCCAGCAATTGGTAGAGCACAGCCTGATTTGCTTCGGGCACGCCATGATTCAGAATCATAGCCGGCGTTTGCTGCAGTGCGTTATGCTCCAGTGCATAAGCACCATCATTAACTACCATTTCCCTGAGGTTGTAAGGTTTAGGCTCAAAGTGAAATTGTAAGCCTAGCACATTGCTGCCCAGTAGAAAGCCTTGGTTAGTCAATAAATCACTACTGAAAAGTAAGCGAGCCTGATCTGGCAACTCAAACATATCCTGGTGCCAGTGTAAGGCCTCCAGGCTTGCCGGCAGCCCGGGAAGGCTCTGATCCTGCCGGTAAACCGGAGCCCATCCTACTTCTTTATATGGTGCGGGGTGTACAGTTTTACCTAAAGCTTTGACAATTTGCTGAGCCCCAAAGCAAGCGCCAAAAATCGGCTTATGCTGCTGGAGCAGCTGCCAGATGAGCTGCCGCTCCGCCTTTATCCAGGCCACATCATCATTCGGGCTCATGGGACCACCCAGCACCACCAGCATATCTGTCTCACCGGCTTGCGGTAAAGCCTGATCAAAAAAGCGCGGGTGGTAGGTATAAAACTCGTGGCCTCTCTGTTCGGCCCAGTTGGCCAGGTAGCCCGGTCCTTCATTAGGCGTATGCTGCAGGCAGTTAATTCTCATTTGTTTCTCCCCTTCTCTGGTAAATCAAATCAAGGCTCCGCGACGTTCGCTAAAGACCGCGGTCGCTTTCCACTCAATAACAGACTAAGCAGCAGCAGTACCGGAAAGATAACTGCCGTTAAGATCCCTTGATGCAAATCATTCCCCCATACACTGGTCATCAGTCCTACAAAGGTTGGCCCTCCGGCACAGCCTAAATCGCCGGCCAGCGCAAACAAGGCAAACATGGCGGTACCGCCGTTTTTAATAGAGGCGGCTGCTTTACTGAAGGTCCCGGGCCACATAATCCCGACCGCCAGGCCGCATAAGGCGCAGCCCAGCAAGCCCAGCGCGGGATAGGGCGCAAGCGCGATGATCAGGTAGGACAACACGCACAGCAAACCGCTGGCAAACATGAAACGGTCCAGTTTAATCCGCTCGCCCCGGCGGCCATAGTACAATCGGGATAAGCCCATCATTACAGCAAAGGCCAGCGGCCCGGCCAGATCGCCCACCGTTTTACTGACCTTCAGCCCGCTTTCGGCAAATGTCGAGGCCCATTGGCTGACAGCCTGCTCACTGGCACCGGCACAAAACATCATTAAAATAAAAATCCAGAATATCCGGCTGTTGATTAATTGTTTAAGCGTCATACCGGCCTCACCTTCGCCAATCAGCGGGGCGATGGGAACCCGGGTAAAGGCGATGAGATTCAGCAGCGGGACGACCGCCCAGATCAGAGCTAATATCCGCCAATGCGCGAGACCCAGCCCCACAAAAAACAGCGTGGATAAGCCAACGACAGCTACTTGTCCCCAACTATAAAAAGAATGCAGCAGGCTCATGGCTTTTTCCTTATTGGGGGTAGGGCAGGCCTCTACCATCGGACTGATGATGACTTCACAAAGCCCGCCGCCAATAGCGTAGATCATGACTGAAATCAAAATGCCGATAAAGGGGTCCGGCAGCAGCTGGGGCAAAAACGTTAACAGGACTAAGCCTGCCGCCGCACAGGCATGGGCAATAACCGCTGCCGCGCGATAACCCATCCGATCAATAAAAAAAGCAGACCACAGATCTATCAACAGCTGGATGCCGAAGTTAAAGGTGATTAAAAGCGTGATGCGGCTGAGCGGAATCTGATAGCTGCGCTGAAAGGTCAGGAAGAGCAAGGGGACAAAATTATTGACGATAGCCTGTACAATGTATCCGGCAAAACATGCCACAATCGTCTTTTGGTACGGTTGGACCTCTGTTTGCATAATGCCTCCGGGCCGGAGCTAATTGAGTGCTGTCGTAGCCAACGCTATCCGGTCACGCCCAAGCATACCATTTTATGTCAAAGTCGGACAGCCGGCCGGCGCGGCGGCCGGACGGCGGAATCGGTTTAAAAAATTCAGTGTATCCGTCCAGGTTAAGCGGGCCGGTTCAGAATCAAGCTGAAATTGAAATTCATGCAGCGCCTTGTGCCGGCGGCGGTCAAAAAAACGGGTGACCACCGGCACCTGCAAATCCTGCAGGCGTTTAGCCAGAGAGCGGGCATGCGCTTCAAAAGAAAACCAGTTACCATCGGTTATGTAGGTGGGGGGGAAATCCGGTGTCAGGAAATTTTCCACTTCTGTGCTGCCGACGCGCTCGCCCTGCAGCCAGTTGCGCTGGCCTTCATAAGCCCAGCCGATAGCTCGGAACAGCCACGCCGCCGGCCCGCTGGCCGCCAGGCTGGCCGCGGCCTTCATTTTATAAGGGCCGCAATACAATAAAACGCCTTGCAGCCGGTAGGAAATGGCAACGGTTTCCAGGCCTAATAAAGCCGCGTACTGCGGATCCTGCTGCGCTTCAATAAACTGACAGACAATTTGTGCGCCGGCAGAATCACCGGCGAGGAAAAGGTTTTGCAGGTTAAGTTGCGGCCGCTGCGGCTGCGCCGCCAAGGTCCGCAGGCAGTCTCCCACCTGCCGCACCGGCGCCGGATATTGGCTTTGCGGAGCCAGGGCATAGTTCATCACGACAACGGTATAGCCAGATGCCGCCAAAGCGGTCGCGTACGGTCTGACCTCCAGCTTATCACCGCCAATATAACCGCCGCCGTGCACCCACAAAACAGTTGGAGCCTGCGCCAGCGCATGGGGCGGCAAGTATAAATCGTACGTATTGCCCGGGCGGTCAGAGACATAGGGCAGGCTCACGGTTACCTTTACTTGCCGGTCGATATAGCAGGACGGCCGCGCGTCTTCAGGAATCTTAAAAATTGTCCGCTGCATAAAATGCAGCAGCGGGCCAGGCGAAATATAGATCAGTAAAAAAGCTGCTATAGCCAGCAGTAACAATCCCAGGCCAAGCCATAGGTACAGCATATTTTCATCTCCCAGCACAACATCATGATCAGTTTAGTTTATTCCGTCCGGCTGTCCAGCGTTTTAGCCCCTGAACCCCTTGCTTTTTTGTAAACATGCCGTGACCGCTTTGTAAAACCGGTGCTGGCTTTAGCTTTCGTTGCGTCTGGGTTATACTGCAGGTATCTCTGAGTGTGAGAGGTCAGTCATGAAATTAACGGAGTTATTTAACGATCCAAGTTTACCGGCACTGGAAATCAGTGCCATTTATACTGATTCACGCAAGGTTACGCCCGGCTCTCTGTTTATTGCGGTCAAAGGACTCACCGTGGATGGCCATCACTTTGCCGCTCAGGCCGTTTCCCGCGGGGCGGTGGCCTTGCTTTTAGCCCATCCGCTGCCCAGGCTGAATGTCGCGCAGATTATTCGCCCTCATCCTGAACAGCTGGTCGGACCACTCTGCGCCTTACTTTACCAAACCGCCACGAATGGTCTGCAGTATATCGGGGTGACCGGGACGGATGGCAAAACCACCACCGCCCGTATTTTAGCCCATATTATTAATCACTGCGGGCGTACGGCCGGTTATATCGGGACGTCTGGCATAGATTACCCCGGTTTCATCAGCCACCATGATGAAAACACGACGCCGGACGCCGCCATTTTGCACCAGACCTTCAGCCAGATGCGGGCTGCGGGGGTAACTCAGGTGGTCATGGAGGTATCCTCTCATGCTTTGGCACAGCACCGGGTTGACGGCATTCCCTATCAGACCGCTGTTTTTACTAACTTCGCCCGCGATCATATTGATTACCATGGATCAGTAGAGAATTATTATGCCGCTAAGCTCAAGCTCTTTAAGGCGCTTTCCAAATCCGCTACAGCAGTATTAAACGCGGATGATGCTAAAGTTGCAGCCGCAGCCACGGTGACCTCAGCGGCGGTCCTGACGTTTGGCACCTCCAGCCAGGCCGATTTCCGCGGCGAGGCTTACCAGGATACAGTCAACGGTCTGAGCTTTACGCTGTTTTGCCCTCAGGGAAAGTTTGAAGTCGTCACCGGTATCCACGGCCGTTTCAATATGATGAACTGTCTGGCCGCGCTGGCCTGCTGTCAGACCCTAAAGCTGCCCATTCGGGACGCGGTAGCGGCACTGGCTAGTTTCAAAGGAGCGCCGGGGAGGCAGGAAGCCATAGATCTGGGCCAGGATTTTAAAGTTTACTCTGATTTTGCCCACACAGTCCAGGGAGTTGAGGCAGTCTTGCGCTGGGTCAGTTCCGTACCGCATCATAAGCTTTGGACAGTGGTTGCCTGTTCCGCCCGCCGGGATGAGGCTAAACGGCCGCTGATTGGCCGGCTGGTATGTGATTATTCTGAGCATCCGGTATTTACTACTGATATGCTATATCACGAAGATCCTCAGCTCATTATTGATGAAATGGGCCAGGACTTAGTCCCTGGCCAATACCAGACTATTATTAATCGCTTTGAGGCCGTCCGCTACTGTATCGATCATGCTGAACCAGATGATATCATCATTGTCCTGGGCAACGGTGATTACCTGTCGCTACCTATCGGGAATAGAGATATATATTATAATGAAGTAGAGTTGATAAAACTTTGTATCAGTGAACGGATGGCGCGGGAGGAATACCGCCGTCTAACACATGAGGCAGGCTGATTAGCCAATGAAGGGAGCGACTTATGAACGCTAGTGACCACAGATCCAGTGCCAGACAGGCACTCACCGGCAATTGGCTGGCGGCTGTCATAACCACTTTAGTAGCCGCTTTGCTAGGCGCCAGTATTGACGGTTTCAGCTTTAATTTTACAACTGGCAGTACCGCAAGCAGTTCCGGTAACGGGCAAAGTATTCTGGGCAACCGCAGCGTATATGAATCAATTAGTGAGTGGAGCAGTCAGTCGGCTGCGTTCAGTACGGCAGCCATACTACTAGGCAGTTTGGCGGTCATTTATATCCTGATTTCCTTGTTTATCGGCTCATCAGCCAGCCTGGGACTCTGTGTCTTTAACCTGAATCTTCATGAGCGGCGGGAAAAGCCTTCGTTCAGTCAATTGTTTGCTCGCTTCAATATCTGGGGCAGTGCCATTGTCCTGCAGTTGCTGCGCCTGCTGTTTACCTTTCTGTGGTCCCTGCTGTTTATTATTCCGGGTATTATCGCTGCCTATTCTTACGCCATGTCCAGTTTTATCCTGGCTGAAAATCCTGACATGCCCGCTTCTGAAGCCTTGCGACAGTCTAAAGAGATGATGCGGGGCCATCGCTTTGATCTGTTTTTGTTGCAGCTGAGCTTTATTGGCTGGGCCATTTTGTGTCTCTTCACCGCCGGCCTTGGTTTTCTTTGGCTGAATCCTTATGTCAATGCCTCTGAAGCCTCCTTCTATCTGGAACTGCGGCGCCGCCAACCAGGTTTTAATGGAGGCAGCACCTATGAAACCACCGCCATCTGACCAACTGCACTGAACAAGTTCGATTTAAGACAGTTTTCTTATCTTAAGAAAACTGTCTTTTTATGAGCAGACTTAATGATCACTTTTCCTAACCCAGGTATTTCCCTTTAGTTCTGCCATTGACTGTCCGTGTATCATGAACATCTTGTACGCCTGATCAGCTTAAACAGCCTGATCATGACAATCATGCAAAACACTTGTCCTTTTGATATGGACAATCCTATTGTCGCATTCTGCATGTCTATTTATTTTTCTTTCATTTTTCAGAGTCAGTATACTGACGTGCATCGTCTTCGCTCCCCGTTTTTTGCCAGTTTAGCGGCCAATTAACGTTTTTAACCATCCGTTTCGTTGGATCTAATTGCATTATTTCAGCTTTTTTCTTGCATTTTTCTCTTGCGTCAATTATTTTTTGCGCTACAATAGTGAACATGAATTCATAAGTTTGAACAATTGGTTAACTAAAGGGGGAGATTTAATGAAAAAGCATCTCGCGTTTATTTTGGCGGCCGCGTTACTGGCCCTGCCGCTGGCAGCCTGCTCCACTACACCTTCAGGTGACGCCAGCACGACCACTGCCGGCAGCGGCAGTGACAGCAACAGTAGTGACAAGGTCATAAAAGTCGGCGTATTTGAGCCGGTTACGGGTGAAAATGGCGGCGGTGGTTTTCAGGAAGTATTGGGTATTCGTTATGCTAACCAGGAACAGCCTACCGTAGACATTGGCGGTCAAACATACCAGGTTGAGTTAGTGGAGGTAGACAACAAATCCGATAAAACTGAAGCGGTTTCAGCTGCTCAGAGCCTGGTTTCATCCGGGGTCTCCGTCATCCTGGGATCTTACGGCTCCGGCGTGTCCATAGCCGCCGGGGATATCTTTGAAGAGGCCAAAATACCGGCTATCGGCGTTTCCTGCACCAACCCGCAGGTAACCTCCGGCAATGATTACTATTTCCGGGTTTGCTTTATTGATCCGTTCCAGGGCACCGTTATGGCCAACTACGCCTGGGGCGAGGGTGCTAAAACCGCAGCTGTCATTACGCAGCTGGGGGACGACTATAGCTCTGGTTTAGGCAGCTATTTCACCACCTCCTTCAAAGCTTTGGGCGGAACCATTGCTGATGAAGAACAGTTTCAGACCAATCAGACTGATTTTAAAGCGATCCTGACCAACATCAAAGCCGCCAATCCTGATATTATCTTTGCCCCCTCCTCAATTGCTACCGCTCCGCTGATCATCAAGCAGGCGCGCGAGCTGGGTATCACCGCCCCTATCACCGCTGGTGATACCTGGGAAAATGCAAGCATTATTGAAAACGCCGGGGACGATGCCGAAGGCGTGGCGCTGTCTACCTTCTTTGATGAAGGCGACACCAGCAATACGGTAGCTACCGCTTTCCTGAGTGGCTTTAAAGCTTTCCTCAACGCTGACAAGAGTTATCTGGAAAAGAACGGCGGTGAAGCGGTAGCGGCAGTCTCCGCGCTGGGCTATGACGCTTATAATGTCGCACTGGAGGCCATTAAAGCGGCCGGCACTACAGATTCACAAGCCATCCGCGATGCCCTGGTCAACGTCGACTATACCGGGGTCACCGGCAATATCACCTTTGACAGCAACGGCGACGCCAATAAGAGCATTGCCTACATCAAGACCATTAAGGACGGTGTTTTCACCTTCCTTAAGACGGTGGAAATTGCGGACACCGGTTCAAGTGAAACAACTGCCGCAAACTAAGCCCAGAAATCAAAGCAGCCATTCTGGCAAAGGCGGCCGGGAGCCTACTACCGAGCCGCTTTTGCTTGTATAAAGGAAGTGTATGTATGAGTTTTTCTACCTTTATCCAGCACTGCCTGACCGGTATTTCCCTGGGCGGCGCCTATGCGCTGATTTCCATCGGCTACACGCTGGTCTACGGTATCCTCCTGCTGATTAACTTTGCGCACGCAGATATTTTTATGATGGCCGGCTACTTTATGATCTTTGCCATGGCCTCCTTCCCCTGGCAAGTCGCGATCCCCATCGTGATTCTGGCCACGGTGGTCCTGGGCGTTGTCATTGAGCGGGTAGCCTATAAACCGTTGCGCAATGCCCCGCGGATGTCCGTCATGATTTCGGCCATCGGCGTATCCTACCTGCTGCAAAACCTGGCCACTTATCTCTTTTCGGCTTTGCCGCAAGGCTACCCCACCATACCGCCGCTGAAAAAAGTGATCCAGCTGGGGTCGGTCACCACCTCACTGGTGACCTTAATTACCCCGGTTTTGACCATACTGCTGGTTATCCTGCTGATGCTGCTGGTGCGGCACAGCAAGTTTGGCATGGCCATGCGCGCCGTTTCCAAGGATTTTGAGACCTCTCAGCTGATGGGCATAAAAATCAACCGGGTCGTGAGCTACACCTTTGCCATAGGTTCTGCCCTGGCGGCGATCGGTTCGATTTTATACTTCACCGACCGCATGTCCGTCACCCCCTTCAGCGGCACGATGCCCGGACTGAAGTGTTTTGTCGCGGCTGTGCTAGGCGGCATTGGCAGCATTCCCGGCGCCATGATCGGCGGGTTTATCATCGGCATTACCGAAACCTTCCTGGTGGCCCTAGGCTATTCAACCTACAGCGATGCCGTAACCTTCCTCTTCCTGATCATCATCTTAATTGTGCGGCCCACCGGTCTGTTGGGCGAAGAACTTACTGAAAAGGTATAGAAAGGCGGGGAAATCATGCCACTTAATAAACATCGTAAACTCAGTCCGGTCCTGTCGCTGGCGGCCCTGATCCTGCTGCTGGTGCTGCTGATTATATTGGAACAGCATCAGTCCAGCAATCGCATGGCCGTTGCCGTCCTGCAAAAAGGCGCCATCCTGGCAGTAGCGGCCGTAGCCATGAACCTGCCCAACGGCTTCACCGGTATTTTTTCGCTGGGTATGGCAGGCTTTATGTCCATCGGCGCTTACATCACTGCTATCCTGACGATTCCAACTGATACCATTGAATCGGTTTATTACATCAGCGGCGTCGCGGGCTGGGTCATGAATCTCAAACGGGCTTTGGACGTACTGCCACAGCCCTTACTGGTACTAGTGGCCTTGCTGATTGGCGGGCTGATCGCTGCGCTATTTGCCTTTCTAATCGGCATACCGGTCCTGCGTTTTAAAAGTGATTATCTGGCCATCGCCACGTTAGGCTTTTCTGAGATAATCCGCGCGCTGGTAGCCAGCCCGCAGCTAGATCGGGTAACCAACGGATCTTACGGGCTGAAAAACATCCCCGGATTTGCGACGGCCTCCGGCAGCGGCGTGCTCCTGATTCCTTTTGCGATCGCCGCGGTGTGTATTTTCATTATGATTTTAGTCATCAACAGCTCGTACGGCCGGGCTTTCAAAGCCATTCGGGAAGATGATATCGCCGCAGAGGCCATGGGGATCAATTTGCTGAAGCATAAAGAACTGTCCTTTGTCATCAGTTCCTTTTTTACCGCTATTTCCGGCGGGATGCTGGCCATGTATATGCGCTCCATTGACTCCAAAACCTTTCAGGTAGCCTTAACTTATGACATTCTACTGATTGTGGTAATCGGCGGTATGGGCAGCGTGACCGGCAGCATTATCAGCGCTTTCTTGATCACAGCCGCCAAAGAGTGGTGGCTGCGTTTCTTTGACCAGACGCTTTATATTGGCAATTGGCAGGTGCCCCTGCTCCGAACCGGTTTCCGCATGGTCGTTTTTTCCATCCTGCTGATGGTGGTTGTGCTGTTTTACCGCCGCGGCTTAATGGGTGACCGCGAATTCAGCTGGGAAGATATCCTGGGGCTGCCGCAGCGCTGGCGCCACCGCCGGGTAGCCATAGCTGCCGCTAAAGCCGAAGCCGCTGCGCCAAAAGACGGAGGACAAAACGATGCCTGATACACCAGTCCTGGAACTAGAACATGTCACCGTTCAGTTTGGCGGGGTGGTAGCCGTAGACAGTCTGAACCTGACCATTCAGTCCGGAGAGATCGTGGCCCTGATCGGACCAAATGGCGCCGGCAAGACCACCGCCTTTAATGCCATTACCGGGGTTTATAAACCTACCAATGGTTGTATTCGCTTTAAAGGCGACATCCTGGAGGAAAACTATCCGCAGGGCAAAATGCGCAAGCTCTACCGGGGACATGATAACGGCCATTACCATGAACGGCTGGAGCGCACGCCGGATGAAATCTGCCGCCTGGGCATTGCCCGCACCTTTCAGAATATCCGGCTGTTTAAGCAGCTGACCGTTTTTGAAAATGTTCTGATTGCCTATCACAGTCACATTCAGGCCAGTATTTTTGCCTCCACCTTTCGTCTTAATCATCGCGAGGAACGCCAGATGCGAGATGGCGCCATGGCCTTGCTGGACCTGGTGGGGCTGGCAGATTTAGCTCAGGAAAAGGCTGATAACCTGCCCTATGGCAAGCAGCGCCATTTGGAAATTGCCCGCGCGCTGGCCACCAAGCCGGAATTACTGCTCCTGGACGAACCGGCTGCCGGCATGAATCCGCAGGAGACTGATGAGCTGACCAACTTTATTTATGATATGAAAGATCAGTTCAAGCTCACGATTTTCATGATTGAGCACCATATGAATCTGGTCATGGATATATCCGACCGGATTTACGTCGTCGATTTTGGTAAACGCATTGCTGATGGCCGGCCAGAAGAGATTCAGAGCAATCCTGCTGTTATTTCGGCTTACTTGGGGGTGCAGGCATGAGCTTACTGGAAGTTAAAGATCTGAAAGTCAACTATGGCGGCATTAAGGCTTTAAAAGGCATCAGCTTTACGGTGGAAGAAGGCGAAATTGTCACGCTGATTGGCTCTAACGGAGCCGGAAAGTCCACCACACTGAAAGCCATCAGTGGTCTGCTGAAACCGGCTGCCGGAAAGATTTTTTATCATGGCCGGGACATCACCGGGCTGGACGCCCAGCAGACGGTTGATCAGGGGATTGTCCTGGTGCCGGAAGGCCGCCGGATTTTTCCTAACCTAACCGTGCTGGAAAATCTGAAGATCGGTGCGTATCTACGCAGTGACAAGGCCAAAATTCAACAGGACCTGGAGCGGGTGTATGACTTATTTCCCCGGCTTAAAGAGCGCAGCTGGCAAAAAGGCGGTACCCTGTCCGGCGGAGAGCAGCAAATGCTGGCCGTGGGCCGGGCCTTAATGGCCCGCCCGCAATTATTGATGATGGATGAGCCTTCTTTGGGACTGGCGCCGCTGGTGGTGCAGGATATCTTTAAGATTATTGGCGAAATCAATGCCACCGGCACCACCGTTTTACTAATTGAGCAAAATGCCAGCGCAGCGCTTGGATTGGCACAGCGGGGCTATGTCATGGTGACCGGAGAAATCAATCTGGAAGGCCGCGGCACCGAACTGCTGGCTAATCCCAGCGTGCAGGAAGCCTATTTAGGCAGTCAGAAGCGCCGGCATGGCGGCGGCCACCGGGCCGGAGCCGCTCCGGAGCTAAACCAGCAGGCCTGAGGTCAGGCTTAAGCCTCAATCAGTTAACCGCAAAGATGACAGCTGCCGCAGTCTCCACAAGACAGCGGTGGCTGTTGTAATATCTGGCGGAAAGCGGCGCTGCCGGCAGAGGTTCTAAAGCAGCAGTCAGCAAAGTCAAAGCTGCCCTGCTGCTCGCCGTTACTTAACGAAACCTGGGTTTGATGAAACTCCACCCGTAACGGTGCAATAGTCTGGCGGCTTGCCTGCAGCGGATCCGGTTTTAGTAAGGGCGCAAAAGTCACCAGCTCGCGGCCGGCCTTTATCACCTGCACCTGATCGGTTGAACTGACAATTGACCGCATACTGCCATCGGAGTTAAAGGCCAGGGAGTTGCGGTCGCCCTGCAGACCTGCGGCACTGCTGTCATAAGCGGTCATATTCCCCAAAGGGGTAGCGACCAGGAGCGGTTCGGCTGGTTCCAGTGATTCCAGCCGGCCATCTTCATAAAAGGCCGCGCCGTGGCGCACCGGCAGCAAGCCAACATTGGTCCGCAAGACGATGGTTTCGCCCGGCCAAAGTGTCAGCGACCGCAAAGCCCCGGAAGCAAAAAAATGCAGGCCGATCATTTTGCCCTTAAAGGAACCGCAAAACAGATGGAAACTAAGCTGCGGACACAAACGCTGCTCATCCTTCAGTTCCCAAAAGCCGGAAAGCTGCCCGTTAAGCGGAAACAGCCGTTGCAGCGTCCCCTCCGGATAAAAAATCAGCAATTCCGCCGGATAAGGGCCGATCGGCGTCGTAACTGTAGTCATCTGCTGCAGATAAATCGACCGCAGGCTGCCATCAGGATAAAAAGACAGCGCCGGCCGCGGACGGCTGCGTTCATCTTCCGGGCCCCAGCGGGGTACCAGCGTCCCGCAGGCCGTCGGTATCTTATTAGGCTCACTTAAGCAGCAGCTTAGCATCACGCCGTCCGGTGATTTGATCACTGACCGGACGCCCCTCAGTGTGCTTTGATTCAAAACAGAAACTTTTCCTGGCATAGCCCATCCCCCCTAATTCAAATGATAGATGGTGATAATTAGTTCTCCCTCTGGCCCGGCCTCGCTTTTATAGCCCAGATTTTGGGCGGCCAGTTCCTGGTCTAGCCAGGGTGGAAGATGTGAATAGATAATTGTCAGGCGGCGGAAGCTCTGGCGCTGCCGCAGTAAGGGCAGCAAGGCCTGTTTGGTGGAAATCTCCGGATGCTGCTGCTGCAGCAGTTTTAAGTCAAGCCAAAAGCTGCCGGGCGGCCCTTCCTTCAGGCAAGCTGCCGGAGCAGCCGGAGCATCTGCCGGTGAAGCCGGAGCATCTGCCGGTGAAGCCGGAGCCACCGCCGGAGGCAGGATCTGCCCGCTGTTGCGACTGTTCTGGGTATCGGCCCAGACATGATCCAATACCGCGTCCCCGATCTGCGTAATCTCAAAGATAGCAAAACCCATCCGGTCAAATACATAGTAGGGTAAACCACTCAGCTCAGCGGCGGCAATGATGCGGCAGTCTCCCAGCTCCAGCACCAGGGAACGAATCTGATCCCTGATATCTGCCGCGACTGAACTTGAATCAAGCCGCCAGGGTATATCCTGACTAAGCTGCCAGGATCCGTTTACGCGGGTGAAGATTTGCACGTGCTGGCAGGCCTGAACTGAGCTGGGTATGCTGTATTTTGAAAGTATTGATATCGTTTCTTGCATTTTGACCTTTCCCCCCGTTTTGCCGCCGACCCGCTTTAAGGCCCTGAGCCAAAGCGGCTTCTGTGATCAGGCTCATTATAGGTCCCCTGTTTTCCACACTGCAATGACAAATTTATGTGCCATGCTATTTTTGTTAATTATGGCAAATTTTATGTCTATATTTTTGTGATTGTCTACAAGTCCGTGCATTGTAATACCCGCAAATGCCTCCTATACTGATGCTCATAGCAAGGCTGGCGCTGAGGATCCGGAGGCGGACCGGCAGCCTGGCCCCGCTTATCCGCCGTAACTTTCGGCCCGAATCCACAATTTTACAGGGGGGAATTCGTATGAGACAAGTAGCAATCTATGGCAAAGGTGGTATTGGAAAGTCCACCACTACGCAGAATCTTAATGCCGGACTTGCAGAAATGGGTAAGCACATCATGATTGTAGGTTGTGATCCCAAAGCAGATTCCTGCCGCTTAATCTTAGGCGGACTGGCTCAGCAGACAGTGCTGGATACGCTGAGGGAAGCCGGGGAGGACATTGAGCTGGAAAGTGTCATGAAGACGGGGTACGGCGGCATTAAATGTGTTGAGTCCGGCGGACCTGAGCCCGGCGTAGGTTGTGCCGGGCGCGGCATCATCACATCAATTGGTTTGCTGGAGCAGCTGGGAGCCTATACCGATGATCTGGATTATGTCTTTTATGATGTGTTGGGTGATGTCGTCTGCGGCGGCTTTGCCATGCCTATCCGGGAGGGTAAGGCCCAGGAAATCTATATCGTCTGCTCCGGCGAAATGATGGCCCTGTATGCGGCTAACAATATCTCAAAGGGCATTATGAAGTATGCCAAGACCGGCGGCGTCCGACTGGGCGGGCTGATCTGCAATTCCAGAAACGTGGCCGGAGAAGAAGAGCTGGTTTCAGCCGTCGCCCATGAACTGGGCACCCAGATGATCCATTTTGTGCCCCGCAGCCGGGATGTCCAGCAAGCAGAAATTAATAAGAAGACCGTGATTGACTGGAATCCAGCCTGTGAACAGGCCGATGTCTACCGGGAGCTGGCCCAGAAGATCGACTCAAACGATATGTTTGTCATTCCCAAACCGCTGACACAGGATCGGCTGGAAACGCTGCTGATGGAACACGGGCTGATGGAAGCCTGACCGATATATATAGGAGGATTACAGCATGTTGTTAGTCAGAGCCATCATCCGGCCGGAGAAAGTTAATGAGGTGCTGGATGAATTAATGATCGCCGGATATCCCGCCGTAACTAAAATGGATGTGTTTGGCCGGGGGAAACAGAAGGGCATGATTGCCGGATCAGTGCAGTATGATGAAATTCCTAAAGAAATGCTGCTGTTTTTCGTCAAAGATGAGGATAAAGACGATCTGGTTCGCATCCTTCTGCGCACCGCTAAAACCGGTACCGGTAACTTTGGCGACGGACGTATTTTTGTCTCCCCGGTAGAAGACGCCTACACCGTATCTACCGGCAAACAGGGCTTGTAAAGGAGTGGGGCTAGCATGAAAGAAGTAATGGCATTTTTACGGGTCAATAAAGTTAACGACACTAAGAGAGCCCTGGCAGAGGCCGGATTTCCTTCTTTTACCTGCCGCCGGGTTCTGGGCCGGGGCCGCAAGACCGCCGACCCCTTACTGGCTCATCTGGCCCTGGAAAGTGGCCAGCTGCCGGCCAACGCTCAGGGCGAAAGCCTGACCGAGCATATGCGGCTGATCCCCAAGCGTTTTTTTACCGTGGTGGTGGCAGATCAGCAAGCCGCTGATGAAGTGATTCAGACCATCATCAGAGTGAATCAGACCGGCAACCCAGGAGACGGAAAAATCTTTGTGATTGATATTCCTGAAGCCTACCGGGTACGGACCGGAGATATGGTCCTCTAAAAGCCGGACCAGAGGAGGTTAAGTCAATGGATATCAGAACTGCTCTACTAGATAAATACGGCGCCAGGGTTTATAAAAACCGCAAGGATCATATCCTGACCGTGCCATCAGATGGCAGCATGCCTGTAGTGGGCGCTAATTCCCGGTCTTTACCCGGCATCATGACGGAACGCGGCTGCTGCTATGCCGGCTGTAAAGGCGTGGTGGTGGGCCCGATCAAGGATGTGGTCACCATTACCCACGGACCGATTGGCTGCGGCTATTATACCTGGGGTACCAGACGCAATAAAGCCCGACCCAGCATTGAGGGACAGCGGCAGGAAAACATGCCCATGCTGAATCAGTATATGTTTTCTACCGACATGCAGGAGCCCAACATTGTCTTTGGCGGCGAAAAAAAGCTGCGCAAGGCCTGTGAGGAGGCTATTGAAATTTTTCATCCCAAAGCCATCTTTATCTGCGCGACTTGCCCGGTGGGCCTGATTGGAGATGACATTCACGCGGTGGCAGCCAGTATTGAGGAAGATTACAACGTTACCTGTGTGGCCTTTTCCTGTGAGGGATACAAAGGCGTATCTCAGTCAGCCGGTCACCATATCGCCAATAATCAAATCATGCGCCACATTATCGGCAGCGGTTCCAGACCTCTGCCCACCCCCTTTACTGTCAATATCCTGGGCGAATACAACATTGGCGGCGACGGTTTTTACGAAGAAGCGCTGCTGGCCCGGTGTGGGATTCACGTCCGCTCGGCTTTTACCGGCAACGCCTCCATTGAAGAAATCGCCTCCGCCCATCAGGCCAATCTCAATCTGGTCATGTGCCACCGTTCCATTAACTATATCGCCGATATGCTTAAAACGCGTTACGGCACGGACTGGCTGAAGGTAAACTTTATCGGGATTGAAGCAACTAAAAAGAGTTTGCGGGATATTGCCAATTATTTTGGCGACCAGGAGCTGCTGGACCAGGTTGAAGCAGTCATTGCCGAAGAAGAAGCCCGTTATGCGGAAGATTTTGCCTACTACCGCAGCAAGCTCAGCGGCAAAACCGCCGGGCTTTATGTAGGCGGCTCGCGCTCGCACCATTATCAGCTGCTGCTGAAGGATTTTGGTGTCAGTACCGTACTGGCCGGCTACGAATTTGCGCATCGCGACGATTATGAAGGCCGGGAGGTGATTCCTTCCATCAAGCTGGATGCGGACGGCAAAAATATTGAGACCATCACGGTTCAGCCGGATCCGGCCCAGTTCCGTACTTATCTGACCCCTGAAGGGGCTCAGCGCTTAAAAGAAACCCATCCTGAGATCGAACTGAATGATTACAAGGGCATGATTGTGGATATGGAAGCGGGCGCTCTGGTGGACGATGACATGAATCAATACGAAACCGAAGAGCTCATGCGTCTGGTCAAACCGGATATCTTTTTTACCGGGATTAAAGACAAGTACGTCGTGCAAAAAGGCGGCACACTCTGCCGTCAGCTGCACTCCTATGATTACTCCGGTCCATATTCCTGTTTTCAGGGCGCAGCCAATTTTGCCCGGGATCTGGTAGCCAGTCTCTATACCCCTGTCTGGGGCATGATTCGGGTTCCCTGGAAAAGCAGGCCAGCTATCCTGGCCCACACTGCTGTCGGAGGTGAAGACTAATGCTGGACGCAACACCCAAAACCCAAATTAAACGGGAAGCCCTGCGCATTAATTCCTGTAAGACCTGCCAGCCCGTCGGCGCACTGTACGCCGCGCTGGGGGTCCACCGCTGCATGCCCTATTCCAACGGATCGCAGGGCTGTGTGGCCTACCACCGGACCGTATTGACCCGGCATTACAAAGATCCCATGATGGCCGTTTCATCCTCCTTTACCGAGGGCGCCTCGGTCTTTGGCGGCAAGTCCAACCTGACCACAGGGGTCAAAAATGTGTTTGACATTTATCAGCCGGATATCATCGCCGTCCACACGACCTGCCTTTCCGAAGTGATCGGGGACGACCTGAAAGCCTTTATTCAGGATCTGGATATCCCGGAAGGTAAATATGTCGTGCACTGCAACACCCCGTCATTCAAGGGCTCGCACATCAACGGCTATGCATCTATGATGGGCGGATTTATTAACTATCTGTCACAAAAAACCGGGCAGAGCAACGGCAAGCTGGCCGTCTTTCCGGCCTGGAGTGAACCTTCGGATCTGCGCCTGCTGAAATCTTATCTGGAACAGATGGGAATTGCCTATACGCTGTTTCCTGACCAGTCCGGTGTGGTCGACGCGCCGATGACCGACCATTTTGAATACTTTCCCAAAGGCGGCACGACCATTGAAGAAATCCGGGGACTGGGTGACTGCACGCAGGTTTTAGGTCTGGGCGAATGGACCATACCGGAACCCTGCGCGGCCCTGGAAAAGAAGTGCGCGACCCCTTCGACCATCCTGCCCTACCCGATTGGCATTCAGAATACCGACCGCCTGTTGATGACCCTGACTGATCTGACCGGCAAACCGGTGCCCTACGCCATAGAAGAAGAACGCGGTCAGTTGATCGATCTGATTCTGGACCAGCATATCTGGACCAGCCAAAAATCCTGTGCCATTTTTGGCGATCCCGACTTCATCCTGGGGGTCACCTCACTGGTACTGGAAATGGGGATGTTTCCCAAATATGTTCTGACCGGCACCCCCGGCCACGCCTTCCCTAAAATGTGCCAGGCCCTTTTTGAAGCCTATGGGGTGGAAGATCAGTGTCAGGCCTTTGAATTTGATGATCTGTTTGATCTGCATCAGTTCATTAAAAACGATCCGGTGGATCTTTTAATCGGCACCAATTACGGCAAACAGATCGCCCTGGCAGAAGGCATTCCCTTTGTCCGGGCCGGCTGGCCGGTGCTGGACCGTTATGGCCATTATCTCTGGCCCAATATCGGTTACCGCGGCGCGATGCGTTTTGTAGAACGGATTTCCGGCGCCATTATGGATCATGTGGATGCAGTCTGTCCGGATGAAGACTTTGATGTCGTCATGTAGACGCCGGACCGCGCATCCTGATCTGTCAGGAGGTTAAAATGCCGCACACAGATATTCTCACCGAGCGCAGAAGTTTTATTGGCCAGGGCGGTGGCAAAACCGTCAGCTGTGACCGTGACAGCGTATCCGGAGCGGTCAGCCAGCGGGCCTGTGTTTACTGTGGGGCCAGAGTCGTGCTGAATCCCATCACGGATGCGTACCACATCATTCACGGCCCCATAGGCTGTTCCAGTTACACCTGGGATATCCGGGGCTCTTTGTCCAGTGGCGAAGATCTCTACCGCAACAGTTTCTCCACGGATTTATCCGAACAGGATATTGTGTTTGGCGGGGCGGAAAAACTTACCCGCGCCATTGATGAAGTCGTGGCGAAGCATCACCCCAGGCTGATTTTTGTTTATGCGACCTGTATCGTCGGCGTCATTGATGATGATGTCGAAGCCGTATGCCGCCTGGCAGAACAAAAGTATCAGCTGCGCTGCATTCCGGTCAAGTCACCCGGGTTTTCCGGCAATAAAAGTTATGGGTACCGTATGGCCTGCGAGGCGCTGATGAGCTTAATCCGGCCAGCCAGCCGTCAACCCCGGCGCCTGGGTGTCAATTTGCTGGGCGACTTTAACCTGGCCGGAGAAATCTGGATTATCCGCCACTATCTGGAAGCGATAGGCATCCCGGTGATTGCGACCTTCACCGGGGACGCTGATTATGCCACGCTGATGCAGGCGCCGCAGGCTACGCTTAATCTGGTACAGTGTGCCGGCTCCATGACCTATCTGGCCCGGCAAATGGAAGATGAATTTGGCATTCCCTACATAAAGGTTTCCTTTTTTGGCCGGGAGGATACCACGGCTTCCCTGATCCGGATTGCCCAGGCCCTGGGAGACGCCAGCCTGATTGAACGGGCCCGCAGCTTTACCCAGGAGCAGGAAGCGCAGCTGCTGCCTTTTGAACAGGCCTGGCGCGAGGGTCTGGCGCACAAAAAAGCCGCTATATATGTGGGGGGCGGCTTCAAGGCGATTTCGCTCATCCGGCAATTCAACGCCATGGGTATGGAAACCGTCATCGTCGGAACCAAGACGGGCAAAGCAGACGATTATGAACTGATTTCACAATTGGTGGGGCCCAACACCGTCATTCTGGATGACGCCAACCCTGCAGAGCTCGAGCGGTTCTTAAAGGAAAAAGGCGCCGATCTTTTAGTGGGCGGCGTTAAGGAACGGCCGCTGGCCTATAAGCTGGGGCTGGCCTTCTGCGATCACAATCACGAACGCCGCCACGCCTTAGCCGGCTATGAAGGGGTTAGGAATTTCACCCGGGAAATCAATCTGTCGCTCAACAGTCCGGTCTGGTCTTATATGGGAGGCAGCATATGACGCAAAATCTGGTTAACCTAAACGTAAACCCTTGTAAAATGTGTATGCCTATGGGCTCGGCTACAGCCTTTTACGGTATCGCCCGCTGCATGACCATACTGCACGGCTCCCAGGGCTGTGCGACTTACATCCGCCGCCATATGGCGACGCATTATAATGAACCGGTGGACATTGCTTCGACTTCCCTGACTGAGGAAGGTACGGTATTTGGCGGTGAAAAAAACCTGCTGCAAGGCCTGAAAAACATGGTGGAATTATACCGTCCTGAGGTCATTGGTGTCGCTACCACCTGTCTGGCGGAAACCATTGGCGAAGATGTCGAACGCTACATTGAAACCTTTCATGAGCAGCATCCGGAGCTTGCGGTTAAAATCATCCCGGTAGCGGCCGCCGGCTACGGCGGCAGCCAATACGAGGGTTACTGGCATGCCTTGCGTTCGGTGGTCAGCCATGTGGACATGGATGCTTCGCCTAATCAATACCTGAATATTATCCCGGGCTTGCTGTCGCCCGCAGATGTGAGAGCCCTGAAGGACCTGCTGGACCAGCTGCAGGTGCCGTACCTGTTGTTGCCGGATTTAAGCGATAATCTGGATGGCGTGCATACCGAGCACTATGAGCGCTTACCCCAGGCCGGCATCACCCTGGCCCAGATATCAAAGATGGCCGGCAGCCGGGCTACCCTGGAGTTAAGCTTGCTGAATCAACCGGCGTATTCACCCGGCACTTATCTGCGGGATACGTACGGGGTGCCGCTGTATCGGTTAAACTTACCTGGTTCGCTGCGGGATACCGATGCTCTGATTTCAGTTTTAAAAGAGCTGGGAGCGCAGGTACCGGAGCGGCTGCGTCAGGCCCGCGGCCGTTTTTTAGATGCCATGGCCGACAGCCATAAGTATAATGCGGCCGGCCGCGCGGTGATTTTTGGTGAGCCGGACTTTGTCCTGACCACCGCCCGGCTCTGCTGCGAAAACGGCCTGCTGCCGGTTCTGTGCGCGACCGGCGCTCACTGTAAGGACCTGGCGCCTCAGCTGGAAGCAGATCTCCGCGACTGTGCCCGGCGCTTTCATGTCGCGGCTTACAAAGTACTGGACGACTGCGATTTTGATACCATTGAACGGGAGGCTCAGAGCCTGGGCGCTAACCTGATGATCGGATCTTCCGACGGCCGCCGGGTGGCTCAGAAGCTGAAGCTGCCGCTGATCCGCTGTGCCTTTCCCTGCCATGACCAGGTGGGTGGCCAGCGGGTCCGCACCATCCTGTATGATGGCTGTCTGAGCCTGCTGGACCGGGCCACTAATGCGCTCTTAAATCAACGAGAAACCGGCTTCAGGCAGCAAATGTACGATTTGTATTATAAGTCTCCGGCTGAGGCCAGGTTTCCGGCGGGGCGGCTGTCTGAGCAGACAGCCCAGACAGATCCGGCCGCCGCGGCAGCGAAAGCAAAAGCTAGTGAGCTACAGCGAAAGACAGCCGAGCATCCCTGTTTTAATGGCTGCGGCGGCCAGTTTGCCCGCATGCACCTGCCCGTAGCACCCGCCTGCAATATTCAATGCAACTACTGCGTCCGGAAGTACGACTGTGCCAATGAGAGCCGGCCCGGCGTCACCACTGAGGTCCTGACCCCTCAGCAAGCCAGTGAAAAGTATCGTTACGTCAAAAGCCGGTTGCCTGAACTCAAGGTCGTGGGGATAGCCGGACCCGGGGACAGTCTGGCAGAATGGGACAAAACCCGTGAAACCCTGGAGCTGATCCGGCAGTTTGACACTGAAGTGACCTTTTGCCTTTCCACCAACGGCTTGCTGCTGCCGCAATACGCTGACCAATTAGCCAGGCTGGGAGTGAGTCATGTGACCGTCACCCTGAATACAATCGATCCGGCGGTCGGCGCTAAAATTTACCAACACGTAGAATTTATGGGCAAGCGCTACACGGGGGAAACCGCGGCTGCCTTGCTGCTGGCCAATCAGCTGGCCGGCATCAGGCGGGTCTGTGTGCTGGGGCTGGTCTGTAAAGTTAATATTGTTATGCTGAAGGGGATTAATGATCAGCAGCTTGGCCAAATTGTGCAGGCCGTCAAGGATCTGGGCTGCCATCAGACTAACATCATGCAGATGATCCCGGTGGCCGGCGCGGTTTTTGAACACATGCCGCTGACCAGCAATAAAGAGATCATGCAAGTCCGCCGTGACTGCAGTCATATCCTGAAACAGATGAACCATTGTCAGCAATGCCGGGCCGACGCGATTGGCACTCTGGGCCAGGATCGTTCGCGGGAATTCTGTCATTATCACGCCAAGGCGGCGGACGCCGGTCCGGCAAAGAGCCCGGCAGCCACAGCGACGGCCAACCGCCTCCCAGCTGTCCTCCCGGCCGCGGTAACCGCAGCCTCGCTGCCGCACCCTGAGCCGGAAGCTGCCGCTGACTGGTCCCCCGCGCTGAGATTTGCGGTCGCCACCCGCAGCGGTATCCTGGTGGATCAGCATTTTGGCCAGGTGTCTGACTTTTATATCTATGATTACCAGGATCAGACCGTCTGTTTCCGAGAGCGGCGCCAGGTCGGCCCTTACTGCACCGCCGACAGTTGTGACGGTCACGGCGGCGGCCAGCGGGAAGGCGCTCAGGTCCACCGCATGCAGGAGATCCTGAAAGCTGTGGCGGATTGCAGCGGCGTTATTTGCCTGCGCATCGGAGAGGCACCCAGACTGCAATTAGAAGAGCGGCAGATCCAGATCACCACAACCTTTGATCAAATTGAAAAAGCAGTGGCGGCGGCGGCACAGCAGTTGCACGCCGCCCGAAAAGGAGCGTAATCTTATGGTCCAGACTAAATATCATGTCTTTATCTGCACCAGCTGCACCTTGAATGGACAACAGCGCGGCTTTTGCGCCAAATCCGGTTCGCCACAGCTGGTCCAAAAGTTAATGGAGGAATTAGAAGATCGTGGGCTCACCGCTGACGTCATGGTCAACAATACCGGTTGTTTTGGCATCTGCAACCGCGGCCCCATCATGGTCGTCTATCCGGAAGGTGTCTGGTACGGCAATCTGGACGAGCAAGCCATTGAGGCCATCTGCGAAGAGCACCTTGAAGGCGGCCGTCCGGTTGAGCGGCTGCGTATCTGAGCTGACTGCGCCATGATAACCCGCCTGACGGATCTGACCCTGCGCTGCGTAGATACTTCGGCAGTTTCAGATGAGACTGTCCGGGAGTTTTATGCGCTGGCTTTCCGCATGGGCGCTGACCTGCTGGAAGTCAGTCCGGCCAACGCCCGCCGGCTGGGGGCGCAGCTGGATCCTGCCCGGACCATCCTGTACGTCAAGGATCCCTCGGAGGTGCTGCAGGACTTTGTGCGCTACAGCTGCCACACCCCGGAATTACTGTGGTCCCTCCCCGTGCTTCGGGAAGTCAATATCAAAGATATGCGGGAATTAACCCGCCTGCAGGGCTACGAAGATAAGGTCAGTCTGCGGATTATCGGGCTGGATGACTTATTTTTACAGGATTTTCGCCGGCAATTGCAGCGGCTGCAGCAACAGCTGCCGGCTTCTGCCGAGCTTTGTCCTACCAACGGCTGCGGCTGTGCTTCAGCGATTCTCACGGAATGGCTGCTAAAGGATGGCGGCAATGGCGCGGCAGCCTTTGCCGGAGCGGGCGGGTTTGCCCCGATTGAGGAAGTCCTGCTGGCGTTGCAGCTGACGCGCAAATACCAGAAGCGCGGCGATCTGACGGTACTGCCCCGCATGAAACAGCTGTATGAGCAGATCACCGGTCAACCCCTGTCGCCCTACAAGGCGGTGCTGGGCAGCCAGATCTTTGCGGTAAAGTCCGGTATTCATGTAGACGGCATATTGAAAAGCGCCAAAACCTACGAGCCTTATCCGCCGGAACTGGTCGGAGCCAGGCGCAGCTTTAGTATCGGCAAGCATTCCGGCCGGGCGGGTATCCTGTACCTGCTGCAACAGCTGGGCTATACGCCTGATCCAGCCAGACTGGCAGCCTTACTGACCCGTATCCAGCAGCACAGCGAGCAAAAGCACCGCGCGCTGACGACAGAGGAATTGCTGACTCTGGCGCGGGAGGTCGGGGCGATATGATTAAGAAACGTCGTTTACTGCTGACTGATACGACTTTGCGAGACGGCGAACAGCGTCCCGGGACTGTCTTTGACGCCCAGCAGAAGTGTCGGCTGGCGCTGTTGCTGGACCGGGACGGCATCCACCAGATTGACGCCGGCATTCCCGCCATAGGCACCAGTGAGCAGACAGTAATTTGCCGCATCATTGAAAATCGGGTGCGGGCCAGAATATCGGTCTGGAACCGCCTGAATCCGCAGGATATTCTGGCCTCAATGGCCTGCCAACCTGATATCATTCATATTTCTGTGCCCTCTTCCTATGTGCATATCTATTCCAAACTCAACAAAAACAAAACCTGGCTCATCAGTCAAATGGAGCAGTGCGTGATTTTAGCTCGAGAGCGGGGCTTTACCGTAACCATCGGCTTTGAAGATGCGTCCCGGGCAGATATGACTTTTTTAATCTATCTGACCCAGCGCCTGAAGGCGTTGGGTGTGTCCCGGGTCCAGTTTGCGGATACGGTAGGGATCCTGACTCCGGGCCGGGCTTATGACTGTGTTGAAGCGCTCACCCGCTTAGGCGGGCTCCCGGTTAGTTTTCACGGGCACAATGATTTGGGGTTTGCCGTCGCCAACGCCCTGGCATCAGCCGCGGCCGGAGCTGAAGCTGTTGAAGCGACCCTCTTTGGCTTAGGCGAACGGGCCGGCAACTGCGACCTGGCAGCCTTAATCCAGGCGGCGGCTCCCGCTTATGAGCTGAGACCGGCCCTGCGCGACTGCGCGGCGTTACAGCGCCATGCTCTGGAAATCATTCGCTCCTGAGGGGCCGCTGTTTTAAGGTAAAAACACCCGTTAGCTTCTGGATTACGAGCGAACGGGTGTTTACTTAACAGCCAGACTTGCCTAAGCCCTTAATTAGCCAGATAAACCTGCCAGATTTCATCGTACTTCTTGTCAATCTCATCCGTTGACTCATAGACTTCCAGGGTTTTCAGCAAGGTCTCGTCCGGATAGTAGTTGACATTCGAAGTCAGTACCTCCGGCAGTTGCTTAAGCACTTCTGTCTGCGGCGAGGAATAGCCCACATAAACCGCGTTTTTCAGCGCGACCTCGGTATCATACATATAGTTGATGAAAGCCAGCGCCCCTTCCACATTCTGCGCGTTTTTAGGAATACACATCATGTCTACCGAAATATTGGAACCTTCCGGCAGCACATACTGCATGACATCAGGGTCCTCTCCCGCTGCTTCCAGCCGCTGCTGTACCACGGTGTGATCACCGGACCAGGCCACCCCGGCCACCAGCTCACCGCTGACATACTTATCCTTGAGCTCATCGACCCCGACAATCGGCTGAACCTCCTTACGCTGCTTAATCAGGAGGGTTTTAGCTGCTTCAAGCTGGTCTGCGTCTACAGAATTGAGGCTGTAGCCCAGGTAGTTCAGCGCCACGCCAATGGATTCCCGCATAGAGTTATACATGCCGATCTGGCCATTATAGGTCTGGTCAAACAGGACCGACCATACGTCCTGCGGGTCGGTACTGTCGATTGTTCCCAGGACCTCCTGGTTATAAATCAAGCCCACGGTACAGTAAAAGTACGGGACCGCGTAGTCCAGGATTTCCTGGTTGATGGTGTCATCTTCAGAATAGCGGATCTCCTTCAGCCGGGGGTCCATATACTGTTCCACGTTAGTCAGCTGACTGTAGTCCAGTTTCTGCAGCTTATCTTCGCGAATCAGCCGGGTAACCATGTACTCTGACGGAATGATGACATCATAGCTTTGCGTGTCCAGCTTAGCGTACATTTTTTCATTATCGTCAAAGGTCTGATACTCCAGCTGATATTGCGGATAGGCGGCTTCAAAATCCTTCCGCACATCGCTGAGCTGGTAAGTTTGGCCGTAAAAGGTAAAGCTGTCATCGGAGTCGGATATGTATTCCCCCCAGTTGTACACATAGACTTTCTGACGCTTGCCGGAACTCTGGCAACCTGCCAGCGGCAGCAGCAGGATAGCGGCCGCCAGCAGCGGGCCCAGCCATTTCACTTGTTTTTTCATTGATGTCTCCTTACTTCTCAAAAGATATTTAGTTACTGCGTCAGGCCTGCGGCAGTAGCAATCGCACCCGGCCGCCGCAGGGCCTTAAGCTTGAACCTAGACCAAAGCTCCCGGCGTGGCGGTTTTACGCCGGCGGCTGAACTGCCGGGAAGTGCGCAGATTAACAATAACCAGTAAAATCAGGACAGACACAAACAGTAAGGTCGAAAGCGCATTAATCTGCGGGTTAACGCTCTTTCTGGCCATGGAATAGATGGTCAGGGCCAGGGTGGTGACCTCATTGCCGGCGGTGAAATAGCTGATGACAAAGTCATCGATGGAGAGCGTAAAGGTGAGGATCAAAGCGGTCAGAATTCCGGGTTTGATCTCAGGGATGATGACTTTGCGGATCGCCTGGCCAGGCGTACAGCCAAGGTCCTGTGCGGCTTCATAGAGATGGATATCCATCTGCCTTAGCTTTGGCATGATGGACAAAATAGCGTAAGGGACATTAAACGCGGTATGGGCCAGCAGCAGGGTCACAAAACCAAAAGGCATGTTGATAAAAAAGAACAGCAGCATCAGGGCGATACCGGTTACCAGATCCGGGGTGATATTGGGGATGTTGGTAATACTCATGACCAGGCGACGCTGTCTGCCTGGCAAAGCGTAAATGCCGATACAGGACAGCACCGCAAACGCGGTCGAGATCAGCGCCGAGCTGCAGGCAATAATTAAGGTCGTCTTCAGGGCATCCAGAATTTCCGAATTATGAAACAGCTTGACATACCAGTCCAGAGTAAAGCCGCCCCAGGCCGTTCTGGACTTACTGGCGTTAAAGGAGAACACAATCAGGACCACGATCGGCGCATATAAGAATACGTACACCAGGATAAGGTAAAGCAAATTCAGTTTTCTTTTCATGCTACCAAACCTCCTTCATCCGCGTCCGGATCCGTGTTTCTGGCCACGATCTGCATACTGAGCAAGACAAAAATCAACAGCACAATCGACAGGGCGGAACCGGTGGTGTAATCTCTCGAAACCATATATTGCCGTTCAATGGCATTGCCTATCAGCAGGTACCGGCCCCCGCCCAGCAGATCCGGGATCAGAAAGGTGGTCATAGCCGGCATCAGCACCATGTTAATGCCGGACAGGATACCGGGGCGGCTCATGGGCAGAACCACCTTCAGCATAACCCGACGGGGGTCCGCCCCCAGATCAGCCGCCGCTTCCAGCAGGGACGGACTGATTTTGACCAGCACAGAGTAGATGGGCAGCACCATAAACGGCAGATAGTTATAAACCATACCCAGACCGATGCCAAAGTCGTTATACAAAAACTGCACCGGACCCAGGCCAAAAAGGCCTAAAAAGTTATTGACAATACCCTTGGGTTCCAGCAGAGCCAGCCAGGCATAGGTGCGTAAAAGAGCATTCATCCACATGGGCATGACCAGTAGGAAAAGCAGGATATTACTGCCGCGCCGGTGCTCAATCTCCATTTTAGCCATAATCCATGCCGCGGGATAACCCAGCAGCAAACACAAAAGCGTGCAGACCATAGCGATCAGCAGCGAGCGGATAAAGACATTGATATACAAGGGCAGCTGCACTGAAAGTCCCAAAAAGCTAAAAGCTACTGTGTCGCCGCCAAAGACATTCTTAAAGCCATCCAGGGTAAAATACAGGCTGCCGTTGCTGTCATAGGCCGTCAGGGCAAAAAAAGCCACCAGCAGCAAAGGGACCACGGTAAAAATCAGGATCCACAGCAGGTAGGGAAAGGATAGCCTGCGCAGTGACTTATTCATCTCCCTCCCCTCCTTCAGCGGCCTCATAAGCCCGGCTGATGCTGTCCGGTCCGGCCGCATCCGGTGAAAAATCCGACTTAGCCATAATATGGATATCATCCGGACCAAAGCGCAGGCCTACCCTGCTGCCGGCCGCAGCCTTATCCGTGCTCTGAACCATCCACTCAAAGCCGCCGTCTGACTCAATCAGCATCTCATAATGAACGCCTTTGAAGACCACGGATTCTACCGTGCCGCAGATCAGGTCTTCCGACGGCTCGCTGATATCAATATCTTCCGGTCGGATAACCACGTCCACCTGGTCTTCTGGTTTACGCGGATCCACACAAGGCAGCAGCCGTCCTTCGATTTCCACTTCACGGTCCTGCAGCATCTTACCCGGGATGATGTTACTTTCGCCAATAAAATCCGCCACAAAGGCATTGCGCGGCTCATTATAGATATCCGCCGGGGTACCTACCTGCTGAATATAGCCATTCTTCATGACAATAATCGTGTCAGACATGGTCAAAGCTTCTTCCTGATCATGGGTCACATAAACAAAGGTGATCCCCAGGTCACGCTGCATCTGCTTCAGTTCAACCTGCATTTCCTTGCGCATTTTAAGGTCCAGCGCACCCAAAGGCTCATCCAGCAGCAGGACCTTGGGCTGGTTGACGATAGCGCGGGCTATCGCAATCCGCTGCATCTGACCCCCGGAAAGCTGATCAATCTCCCGGGTTTCATACCCTTCCAGGTCAACCGTCCGCAGGGCTTTGCGCACCAGCTGCTCAATTTCTTTAGCCGGTCGCTTTTTGATATTGAGGCCAAAGGCGACATTATCAAAAACATTCAGGAAAGGAAACAAGGCGAAGCGCTGAAAAACCGTGTTCAATTGCCGCTTATAGGGCGGCAGATCCAGTAAGTTACGCCCCTCAAAGCTCACCTCTCCCGCATCGGCTTCCTCAAAACCGCCCAGGATCCGTAAAGTCGTGGTTTTGCCGCAACCGGACGGACCCAGCAGGGTCAGGAATTCATTATTCCTTATGTAAAAGGAAATCCCTTTAAGGACTTCAGTCTCACCAAACGACTTGGTTAAATTCAGACACTCAATGATATGCGGCGTGCCGGTCGCATCATGCAGCCGGGATGAAGTAACAGCGGTGTCTGCCCCTTTTTTACGAATCATAATCCTGCGCTCCTTTAGAAACTTGGTGGGGTGGAAACCCAGACCAGACGGGCGATGCCCGTCCTGGTATTGCGAATCTGATGGGGCAAGTCAGCCCGGTAATAAAAGCTTTCTCCCTCCCTGGCTTCAAACTGCTGTTTACCCAGGCAGATAGTCACCAGCCCCTGCAAAACATAGCCAAACTCTTCGCCCTCATGGGGATTGTCCAAAAAGGAATGGCCGCCGGATTGAATGGTCAGCAGGACCGGTTCCATCATATTTTTTTGAGCGTTAGGGATCAGCCAGCAGGTTCTGGCGCCTATATCCGCATCGTCCTTGACCGCGTAATCCTCTTGAGTAAAGACTGCCGGGCCGCGGCGGTCCGGCTGAAAGAAATCCGCGATATTTGTGCCCAGGCTGGCTAAAATTGTATTGAGAGTGGCAATGGAAGGCGAGGTCATATCCCGCTCCAGTTGCGAGATAAACCCCTTGGATAGCTCACAGCGATCCGCCAGCTCTTCCTGCGTCAGATGGTTGGCCTGGCGCAGGTATTTGATCCGTTCTCCCAATTCCATTTTCACTCCTTAACATGGCCGTAATATTAAACCCGAAGTTTAGTTTTACTAAACATCAAGGTCAGATTATACAAAGTGGCCGGTAGGCTGTCAAGACCGCAAATGAAACAGTTTGCAGCCCGAAAACCGCCGGTTTTACCCGTCCTGGCAGCCTGTCTTTATAAGCAGTGCGCCCGATTTGTGTAGGCCAGGGATATTTCGTCTATATTTCGGCTAAATTGTCATGATGTTTACATATAATTTCATATTTATCATACATTGTTATAAACAAAAAGCGTAGTATTTTAATAAAGACAGTTTCTGTCTGGCACAAAAATATAGAGGAGGACACTGAAATGCCTGATTTAGAGCATTACAAAAAACTGGCTGAAAAGAAGCATTGGAAAAAGCTGCAAAGCGCTTATGAGAAGAGTAACGAAGAAACCCGCTTATTGATATTAGAAGCCCTGGGCAGCGCGGCGGCCGTTGATGAGGTTTTAAATATCCTGATTAACGAAGTTAATTTCCCTCTGAATGAGCAGACTCAGATTGCGGCGATTAACGCGCTGGGGTCCTTGGGCAGTCAGGCTTCCCGCGCCAAAGAGCACCTGACCCATCAAATGAATCATCTGGATGAAGCCGCCCACCCGGAACTGGCCCAAGCCTTGCGTTCGGCTATGACAAAAATGAAAACCAGTGATTTTGACTGAAGCTCAGACTTCAGTGCCATACATATGAGGTCATGCTCAGACTTCCCAGGGTCAGATCTTCATTGAATATATCTGGTTGCTCCTCCGCACCGGCCGCGCCGGCTGCTGTCAGCAGCGGATAAAAATGATCTGGTATCGGGACGGCCTGAGCTGCCCCCGGCAGGGTTTCCCAGTTACCTAACGCTGACAGATCCTGTTGTTGCAGCCGGTCTTTGACCGCCTGATCAAAAGCTGCCGCCCAGGGATAATATACGCCCGGGCGGTAGTCTGCTGCTCTGAGGTTATGCACCACATTGCCGCTGCCGATAATCAATACACCCGCCTCACGCAGGGCCGCCAGCTGCCGGCCCAGTTCAATCTGATCCTCAGCGGTCGCCTGGCGGTTAACACTCAGTTGGACCACTGGAATATCCGCCGCCGGATACATCCGCAGCAGCACAGAATAGGCGCCGTGGTCATAACCGCGTTGAGGGTCAGACCTGAGGGAACGCGACGCCAGCCGCGTTTGGGTCTGCTTGATTAACGTCTGATCCGTCTGAGCCGGGTAGACAATTTTGTAGATCTCCTCCGGGAAGCCATACATGTCATAAATCATGTCTGGTTGCTCAGCGGTCTGCAAAAAAAGCCCGGGGGTAAACCAATGGGCGGAAATCATCAGGATAGCCCGGGGACGCGGCAGTTGCCGCCCCAGTTGAGTCCATTTTCGAGTCCAGGAATTATCCTCAATCATATTCATGGGGCTGCCATGTCCGATAAAAACGACTGCCTGACGCTGCATAACTTTTTTCCCTTTCTTTCCGGGTCCCGTAACGGCTGTCACTTGCCGGCAGGCGGCCGGCCAAACGGGCACCAAGGCCTGCGGTCCTCAAACTGACTTAGCCGATGGCCGGATCTGGCCACTCCGATCAGATTTGATTATACTATACAAAAACCGTAACTGCCGGTCAGGCCTTAACTGCTGACAGTTACCTGAAAGGACCGTCAATATGCGTGAACTAGCTGCCGCTGAAATCACGGAAGCGGTGCGGCGCCTGTGTCTGCAAGGCGCCTGCAGCCTGCCTCAGGATGTCTGTCAGGTATTGAAAAAAGCCCGGGATGCGGAGGACTGGCCGCCGGCAAAGCAGATCCTTGATACTATTATAGACAATGATGACATTGCCGCTGTCTCTTCTGTTCCTGTTTGTCAGGATACCGGTATGGTCGTTGCCTGGCTGAGAGTCGGACAGGAAGTGCATATCAATGGCGATTTGACCGCTGCAGTTGATGCAGGGGTCAGGCAGGCCTATGCCCAGGGCTACCTGCGCCGTTCTGTTGTTTCAGATCCGCTGCGTCGGCGTAACAGCGGGGATAACTGTCCGGCTTTACTGACCACAGAACTGGTGCCGGGCGATAAGGTGGAAATATGCCTCTCCCTCAAGGGCTTTGGCAGTGAAAACATGAGCCAGCTTAAAATGCTCAGGCCCAGTGACGGCAGGCAGGGTGTGGTGGATTTTGTCCTGAATACAGTTAAACAAGCCGGGCCCAATCCCTGTCCCCCGATTGTGGTAGGCGTCGGCATCGGCGGCAGTTTTGATAAGGCCGCCCAGTTAGCCAAAAAGGCCTTGCTGCGGGATTTGGACGCAGCCAATCCGGATCCGTATTATCAGGAACTGGAACAAGAACTGTTGCGCCTGATTAACCGGACCGGGATTGGCCCGCAGGGGCTGGGCGGCCGGACGACGGCGCTGGCAGTCATGGTGGAAACATTTCCGACTCACATAGCAGGTCTTCCCTGCGCGGTTAACCTGAACTGCCATGTCAGCCGGCATATGAAGGAGGTCCTGTGATATGAAACAGCCGAGTCCGCCTGAAGCCGCAAAGCCCCGTCGGCTTAACTGGCCCCTGAGCGCCACAGAATTAGCCGGTTTGCGTGCCGGTGAGGCCGTATTGATCAGCGGCACGGCCTATACCGCGCGGGACGCGGCACATAAAAGGCTGGTGGCCGCTTTGGAGAAGGGGCAGGAGCTGCCCTTCCCGATTGCCGACAGCCTGATCTATTATGTCGGCCCCACCCCGGCTAAACCCGGGCAAATTATCGGCTCCGCCGGGCCGACCACCAGTTATCGGATGGACGCCTATACGCCGCGGTTACTGGCGGCCGGTCAGCGCGGCATGATTGGTAAGGGGCGGCGCAGTCCGGCGGTAATCGAGGCGATACGTCAATATGGCGCGGTTTATTTTGCCGCCATCGGCGGCGCGGGCGCCAAACTGGCCCAAAGCATAGCGGCAGCGGAAGCCATCTGCTATGAGGATTTAGGTACGGAGTCGGTTAAACGGCTGCAGCTGCGCGATTTTCCCGCGATAGTGGTAATAGACAGCCAGGGCCATGACTGGTATGACCTGGGCCCTGCGGCTTATCTGAACCGGCAGAAGACTTTGAACGCCAAAGAATGAAGAAGGGCCTGGCCTCAGAGCCTCCGGTGGCGGGGCTTCAGAGGACCTGAACGGCCATCAAAATGATCAGCAGACCTGCCAGGGCCAGCCGGTAGTAGGCGAAACCTCTCAATTTGTGTTTATGCAAAAAGGACATGAACGCCCGGACCACCAGCAAGGCCACAATAAAGGCCACCAAAAAGCCCAGTACCAGGGCGGTCACCTGCGGCAGGGTAATGCCCTTGAAGGAAAAGGTAAAGAGCTTGAGCCCGGAGGCGCCAAACATGATCGGAATAGCCAGAAAAAAGGAGTAATCTGCGGCCAGCGGGGTGGTAAAGCCAGCCACCCAGCCGCCCATAATAGTGGCCGCAGAGCGGGAAAACCCCGGCCACAGGGACAGACACTGCATTAAGCCTACCACCCAGGCTTGTTTGAGGGTTATTTGCTGCATATCCTGAGTCCAGTCACCGGCAGCCGTTTTAAGTAAGCCCGAGTCGTGGCGTTGCTCCAGCCAGAGCATTAAAAGCGCCCCTGTCACCAGCGCCACGGTAACCGTCGGCACGCTGAACAAGTAAGTATCCAGTTCCAGGACTTCATAAATCAAACCCAGTACCACGGCAGGCACACAGCCAATAATCCAGACTAAAAAAAAGTGCCGCCCGCTTTTTTCCCATCTGCACAAAGCCTTGAGCCGGTCCCAGATGCGGGGCCAGAATAGTAGCAAGACCGCCAGTATAGCGCCCAGCTGGATAACGACGGAAAACATGTTTTGGAATTCATCATCCGGCAAACCCAGTAAATGCTGGGTGATAATCAAGTGACCGGTTGAAGATATGGGCAGGAATTCACTGAGGCCTTCCACAATTCCCATCACGATGGCTTTTAACACAAATATAATGCCGTCCATAATTTGCCTCCTGAAAATCTCAGGTTCATTCTATGCGGCGCACGGACAGTTGGCAAGGCCTGCTCCGGCGTCCTTAATTTGTGATACTTTATCTTGTATATATAATGTGTGTAAATTATTTGCCGGATTAAGTAATTTTCACACGAATACGTCCAGGTAAAAGATGTTACTATGATACAATTAACATGTTTGATAGGAATATCAATTTTCATATCAAAGGGAAAGGAAATCTACTATGTTTCTGATTATGTCTAAAAGGCGGCTGAATGACGCTGTCACCATGATGGAAATTGAAGCGCCGCTGATCGCCCGTAAGGCTAGAGCCGGACAGTTCATTATCTTCCGGCTGGATGAATTTGGCGAACGCGTCCCGTTAACGATTGCTGATTCGGATGCCGGGCGCGGATCGGTCACCATCATTTTTCAGGCAGTGGGCAAAGCCACGCAACTGCTTTCGCAAAAGGAAGCGGGGGACTTTATCCTGGACTTTGTCGGTCCGCTGGGTAAACCTTCTGATCTGGAGGGGTATAAACATGCCTGCGTGATTGGCGGGGGTGTCGGGAATGCGATAGCCTATCCTTCGGCTAAAGAGCTGCACAATAATGGCGCCATCGTTGATATTATTGCCGGTTTCCGCAGTAAGGATATTGTCATTCTTGAAGATGAGATGAAAGCTGTCTGCGATCATCTTTACATCACCACTGATGACGGGACCTACGGTGAGAAAGGGTTTGTAACCGATAAACTCAAAAGTCTGATTGAGGTCGGGAATAACTATGATCTGGTTATTGCCATCGGCCCGGTACCCATGATGAAATTTGTCAGCAAGGTTACTGAACAATACCATATTAAGACACTGGTAAGTCTAAACCCCATCATGATTGACGGGACCGGTATGTGCGGCGGCTGCCGGGTCAAAGTAGGCGGCCAGACGCGCTTTGCCTGCGTGGACGGACCTGAGTTTGACGGGCATGAAGTTGATTTTGACGAATTGATGCTGCGCAACGCTTTTTATAAAGATCAGGAAAAAGTTGAATATGAAGCAGCCTGCCGTATCGGCCGGGGCCCCGCTAAGGCGACCAGAAAGGAGTAAAGCCCGTGGCAATTAATACCAGTCTGAAAAAAGTTCCCATGCCGGCTCAAGATCCCCTGATCCGGAACCATAATTTTAAAGAAGTAACCACAGGTTATACCCCTGAGATGGCAGTTGAGGAGGCCAGACGCTGTCTTAACTGTAAGACAAAGCCTTGCGTCGCTGGCTGCCCGGTTAATGTGCATATCCCTGAGTTTATCCATCTGATAACCGAAGAAAAGTTTGAAGAGGCTTTTCAAAAAATCACGGAAACCAACAGCCTGCCAGCAGTCTGCGGCCGGGTTTGTCCGCAGGAATCCCAGTGTGAGTCCCGCTGCGTTCGCGGCAAAAAAGGCGAAGCCGTTGCCATTGGCCGGCTGGAGCGGTTTGTAGCTGACTGGCACCGTGAGCACGCTGCCCAATCGCCGCCCAAAGCCGCGGCTAACGGCCATAAAGTGGCCATTATAGGTTCCGGTCCTTCGGGATTGAGCTGCGCCGCAGACCTGGCTAAACTGGGTTACGCGGTGACCATCTTTGAGGCTTTTCATACCGGTGGCGGGGTGCTGGTCTACGGTATACCTGAGTTTCGCCTGCCCAAGGCGATTGTCTCTGATGAAATCAATAACCTGCGCGCTATGGGTGTCAATCTGCAGACTGATATGGTCATTGGCCGCATCCTCTCCGTGGATGAGTTGCTGGAGGATCTGAACTTTGATGCCGTTTATATTGGTTCCGGCGCGGGACTGCCGTCGTTTATGGGGATTGAAGGAGAGGACCTCATTGGCGTCTACTCGGCCAATGAATATCTGACCCGGTCCAACCTGATGAAGGCTTATGACATGGAGTATGCTACCCCCATCCGCAAATCCAGGGCGGTGGCGGTTATCGGCGGCGGCAACGTGGCTATGGATGCCGCCCGCACCGCTAAGCGCCTGGGGGCGGAAAAAGTAGCGGTTGTTTACCGCCGTTCTTTTGCGGAAATGCCCGCGCGTAAAGAAGAAGTGGAGCATGCTCAGGAAGAGCAAATTGAATTTTTGAATCTGGAAAACCCGGTTCGCATTATTGGCGATGAGCGCGGCCAGGTTAAGGCTATGGAAGTCATTAAAATGAAATTGGGTGAACCGGATTCGTCCGGGCGCAGACGGCCGGTAGCGATTCCCGGCTCAAATTATGAACTGAATGTTGATACCGTCATTGTGGCAATTGGCACGACGCCTAATCCCCTGCTCAAAAAGACGACCGAAGGGCTGGAAACCGACCGTTGGGGCTGCATTTATACTAAGGATAATGGTGCAACCAGCCGTGAGGGTGTATTTGCCGGCGGCGACGCGGTAACCGGGGCTGCTACCGTCATCCTGGCTATGGGAGCCGGCAAAACCGCGGCGGCTTCAATTGATAAGTATGTCAGGCATAAGCATCCTGAACTGCGCCAAGCCGAGCCTTAATCAAATCTAGCTGTCAGGCTGATTGCCGGGAGCCGCTGCGGTCCGTCATGGAACCCAGGCGGTTCCCGTTATTTTTTACCAAAGCGCTGGCTTAATCACGCCAGGATCTTTATAATGGCAGGTATAAGTCATCTCCAAGCTGAAAGGAGCCTCCTGATCATGAAAACCATGCGTTTAGGCAGATCTGACCTCTTTGTGCCGCCGCTGGCGGTTGGCTGTATGCGGCTCAACCGCCTGAATCCAGCGGAAGCGACCTATTTTTTACACAGTGCCCTGGATTTAGGCCTGAATTTTTTTGACCACGCGGACATTTATGGCGACGGCAGCTGCGAAGAACAATTTTCCCGGGCCATCCATATCTCAGCTGATTTGAGGGAAAAGATAATCCTGCAGTCTAAATGTGGTATCTGTAAAGGTTATTATGATTTTTCCAGAGCACATATTTTGGCGGCCGTGGACGGTATTTTGCAGCGCTTGCAGACTGATTATCTGGATGTGCTGCTGCTCCATCGCCCGGATGCCCTGATGGAACCCGAAGAGGTAGCTGATGCATTTGACCAGCTGCACGCCAGCGGAAAAGTGCGTTATTTTGGCGTGTCAAATCAAAAGCCGGCCCAGATAAAGCTGCTGCAGCAAAGCCTGCGCCAGCCGCTCTTAGTAGACCAGCTGCAGCTAAGCCTTCCCCATGCCGGCTTGATCGCCAACGGGCTTAATGTCAATATGCTGAATGCGCAGGCAGCGGATCATGACGGCAGCATTCTGGACTTTTGCCGGCTGCAGCAGATCACAGTCCAGGCCTGGTCGCCCATGCAGTACGGGTTTTTTGAAGGCGTATTTTTAGGCAATCCCAAATTTGCCGCCTTAAACCAGGTCATCAGCCGCCTGGCCGCGCAGTATCAGGTACCGGACAGCAGTATTGCGCTGGCCTGGATCCTGCGGCATCCTGCTCACATCCAACCGGTTACCGGTACCATGAATCTTGCACATTTGAAAGCGAGCCGTCTGGCAGCTGACCTGACCTTGACCCGGCCAGAATGGTATGAATTATACCAGGCGGCCGGATATGAGCTGCCTTAAGCCCGTTACTGAGCCTTGTTGCTCGGAAAGGATGTTGTCATGACCGCACACTCAAATTTAACTGCCACCGCCAAACTGGGCTTTGGCTTAATGCGGCTCCCGCTGCAGGGCGAGGCTATCGATCTGGCTCAGTTGAGCCGGATGGCGGATTTATTTATTCAGCAGGGCTTTAGTTATTTTGATACCGCTTATGTTTATCATGGGGGAAAATCCGAAACCGCCTTCCGCCAGGCGGTGGCCTTAAGGCAGCCCCGGGCGGCCTTTACCATTGCGGATAAGCTGCCGGCCTGGGAACTTAAGCAGCCGGCTGATGTTGACCGCATTTTTAACGAGCAGCTGGAGCGCTGTGGGGTCTCATATTTTGATTTTTACCTGCTGCATAGTATTAATGCCGGGCATCTGAAAATTTACGAGGCCATGGATTGTTTTAAATGGGGTCAGGATATGAAGGCCCAGGGCAAAATCCGTTATTTTGGATTTTCATTCCATGATAACGCGGCCCTGCTGGATCAGATTTTAACTAAACACCCTGAGGTTGACTTTGTTCAACTCCAGATAAACTATTTTGACTGGGACAACCCGGCCATAGATTCCCGGGGCTGTTATGAAACCGCCCGCCGCCATAACAAAAACATTGTCATTATGGAGCCGGTAAAAGGTGGGGTGCTGGCAGCCTTGCCGGCGCCGCAGCAGGCGCGGCTCCGGGCGGTGCAGCCGCAGTGGTCAGACGCGGCCTGGGCTTTACGCTTTGCAGGCGGGCTGGACGGCGTCATAGCTGTCCTGAGCGGCATGTCAGAGCGGGCTCAAATGGAGGACAACCTGCGGACCATGCTTCAGCTGCGGCCTCTGACCGCAGCTGAAGCAACCGCACTAGAACAAGTCAGCCTGGCCCTGCGCCAGACCCCTACGGTTGGCTGCACAGCCTGCCGTTATTGTGTGGACGGCTGTCCGGAGCAAATTAAGATCCCGGACATTATCCGTGTTTACAATGACTTTTTGGTATACGGCGCCCAGCCGCAGCGCCAGCAGGCGGCTTACCGGCGCATAACCGCTACGGCGGCAGGCCCGGCCTCAGCCTGTATTCAGTGCGGCCAATGTGAGAGCGTCTGTCCCCAGCACCTGCCAGTTATTGACCTCATGGCTCAGGCGGCCTCGGTTTTTGAGGCCTGAGTCAGCGCTTTCTTAACCGACATAACCAGCACGAACCCGCGCCGGCCTGAGCCCGGGGCGGGTTCGTACTTTATTATGGGCTGAGCTCTGCCGCGTACGGCAAGACTGCGGCGCCTGGCCAGGCTGGCACTTGCTCAGAGGTCCAGCATATCCTTAATGGCAGCTTTGGGTTTTGCGCCAATAGCCTTCCTAACCACTTCACCATTCTTCAGAACGGCCAGGGTTGGGATGCTCATGACCCCAAACTGAGCAGCCAGTTCCGGTTGCTCGTCGACATTAACTTTACCAACCTTAACTTTACCGGTCAATTCCTCAGCCAGCTCATCAACCAGCGGCGAAACCATCCGGCAGGGGCCACACCAGGAGGCCCAGAAATCCAGTAAAACCGGCTCAGCAGCGTTCACGACTTCATCCTTAAAATTATCCTTGGTTACGACTACAGTGCTCATGTATAATTTCCTCCATCTTCAGTCCTCTGCTTGGTCAGACTCACCGGTTTAATTATAGCCGGCGTGGGCCTGGCAGCAACTTATCTATGACTAGAGTATATCAGCCCTTACTTTTATAACGGTAACATAAGCTTCTAAGTACCTGCAGCCGGTTGCGGCAGCACATATGTGACAAATTCAGGCGGCTCATTTCAGTTTGGGCAAGATCTGCAGGCACGGCATCAGGGCGACTGGCTGTCAGTCGCCGTTTCCGTCTCCGCAGAGGTCTGTTCCTGATCAGAACTCTCAAAAATAATATCGCCTGGTTTGACCATATTGAGATGTTCTCTGGCATACTCTTCAATATACTCCGGACTATCCAGATTGGCTAATTGTTGCTTCAGTTCCTGATTGCTGGCATCCAGCTCGGTTAGTTTTTGGGCCAGCTCTGAATTTTGCTGCTGCAGGTTAGCATACTGCTGCTGCTGCTGTCGGTAGATCATCCAGGAAATAAAGAGCACCACCGCCAGTAAGAGCAGCAACACAATCCGAACCGGGTGCGCCCGGCCAGCTTTGCCTGCGGCGGGCGCATAGCCGGTCCGCACCGGCTGTTTCCGGGTTCTGTTTGAAGGCTTAATTGGGTAAGTCGCTTTATTCACCGCCGTCATCCTTTGATATGATTATTCCATTCGTCCCTGCGCTCCGCCTGAGCAGGCTCCGGTGCGGCGGCCGGGCTGGCGGCCGGCTGGCGCAGATTCTCTCCATCCATGACCTCATACAGTTCAGCGGCGTCATCCTTCCTGACCGTCTCCTGAACCTTAACAATCCTCACCCGGCTGACCCCGCTGCCAAAACCGATTTCCAGAATATCCCCCACTTTGACCTCAGCGCTGGCCCTGGCAACCTTGCCGTTCAGTTTAACCCGACCATTACCGCAAACTTCACTGGCCACACTGCGCCGCTTGATAATCCGGGAAACTTTTAAATATTTATCTAGTCGCATATAATTTTACTTTACTCCTCTAGTTAATGTTTTCCGGGTCCGGCTGCTGCTCAGCCTGCCATAATTGGTTGACCTCAAGCTCATCCAGGCTCTGGCCCCGGGCCATAGCTTGCTGCTCCATAGCCGCAAAGCGCCGCACAAAAGTCTGGTTAGTCTGATCAAGCGCCGCTTCAGGGTCGATCTGCCGCTCAGCAAGGTACGCTACCAGAGAAAACAGCAGTGAGCCGGCCGCCTGCTGCATGGCGGCCGTGGCGGAGCGCTGAGTGCTGCCGGGCAGCCGGCCGGGCCGGGCTTGGTCCGGTTGCTCCAGGGTGGTCGACACAGCCGCCAGCTGAGCCATAATTTGCTGCCGGTCAGGTCTTAGCTTCAGCCCTGCCTTTTGCGCTTTGGACTGCAACTTTTGAGCCCGGCGCAAGGCGGGTAAAGCCCGGGCGACGCCATTAAGGGTATCCAGGTAGCTGCGCTGCTGTTTTTCCTGCCGTTTATTGGCCTCCCATTGCTTCAGAGCCTCGGTTTGATCCGCAGCCGGTACCGGATTGCTTGGGTCCGTAAACACATATGAATGACGGTCAATCAATTTACGGCAGACAGCCGTAGTTACAGCCTGAAAATCAAACTGGCCGGCTTCCTCAGCCAATTGCACCTGAAAAATCACATTCAGCAAAACATCGCCCAGTTCCTCACATAAGGCAGTGGCATCCTGCAGCTCAATCGCGTCACAGACCTCATAAGCCTCCTCCAAAAAA
>JAQWFM010000132.1 GCA_028704415.1 Oscillospiraceae bacterium
GGAGATGGGGCATTTTACTCAAGTCGCAAAGGATGGGCGCGCCAGGGATATCCCGACCCAGAGCGACGGTAAGCCGCGATTGCGCCTGCCGGAAGCTTTGCGATTCGATCAACGGGCGTAATAAAACCGCGGTCGTCTTTTTATTGGGAATTTCAATACCGATGGCGGATTTGCCGGGGATCGGCGCTTCAATGCGAACCCCCACCGCTGCCAGGCTCAAAGCAATATCATCAGCCAAATTGGTGATCCGGCTGACTTTTACGCCTACGCCCGGGGTCAGTTCAAAGCGGGTAATCGCCGGGCCCGTGGTGATATTAATAACCTTTGCCTCTACTCCAAAGCTATGCAGCGTATCCTCCAGCTTTTTACCCATTGCGGTTATCTGCCCGCGGTCCTGGGCAGTATTGGCGGCTTCGTCAGGGTTAAGCAGTTTAGCCGGCGGCAGGCGGTAGGGCCGTTGAGGCGCCTCGGGCAGCTGCTCCCCTTTTTGGGCTTGCTCCGCGGTCACCGCCCTGACCGCAGTTGCGGCAATTTCCCTGCCGTAGCGGTTCGCGGCGGCAGCCGGGTTGGCTGAAGCCGGATCAGCCGCCGGCTGTTGCGGGTTTCTGACTGCCTCTGACCGCGGCTGATCCGGCCGGGCTTCAGGCTGGCCCAAAACCGCGGCCACCTCGGGGTCGGCTTCCCAGGGTTCAGCCATGGCCTCATCTAAAACATCATCCAGTGACGCCGCTTGCTGACTTGTACTGGTTGCGGCTGGTGCTGGCTGTAAAAAATCCGGTACAACAAAGCGGTCGGCGCTGGCTTCTGCAGCCTGTTGTGTTGCCGGGGAAGCATGCAGCGGACTATCCAGGGGCAGGCTGTCTGACTCCGGATCATATGACAGGATAGGAATTTGACTGAAAGCCGCGCCGGTTTCCGCAGCCGCCTGATCTTGCTGCAGACTAGTTTGTGCGGCCTGATCCAGATACGCCTGTTCCTCATCACTGGGCTTAACATTCATACCCGCCTGGTCTTCACCGATGTCAAAAAAGCGGCTGTGCCTGCTGTCCACTGCGCTGCGTTCCGCATGAGGCAATTTTCTGGTTTCCTTATAACTCACCAGTTCTATTTTTTCTGCTGAAGCAGCCGTTGCCGGCGGCTCCTGAGCCAGCTGTTCCGGCGCTGCAGGCTGAGCTTTAGCCTCTGCCGGCAAATCCGGCTGGCCCGGCCGCGGGTCCGGCAATGCTGCGGTCTCAGCAGAAAAATCAGCCGCTGCCGGGGCCGCAGACTCAGAGCCGATCTCCGGCTGAGGCCAGGCAGCCAGCGCGTCTGCCGGGGGCTGCTCATCTCCGGCTTTGATCTCGTACATTCGGGCCGACCTGGCTTGACGGGAGGTCTCAACCCCCTGCTTAACCGCCTCCGTCAGTTTGTGGCCGGTGCTGCGAAGCATCACACTTGTTTGATTGACAGCTTGCGTTAAGGAAACATTGAAGAGCAGGATAATCTCAGCTGCCGCCGCGCCGATCAGCAAAACCAGCGCGCCTGCGTGACCGGCTAACCGCTGCAGACTTAAGGTCAGCAGACCACCCAAAACGCCGCCCGGATAAGCGCCGTTTAGTGACGGATAGTCAGCCGTACTCTGGCTGGCCGACCAGAGCAGCCGGACTGCGGCCGAGGCTTTCAGCGGTTGCCCGGCCTCGCGCTGCAAAGCTGTCGTAAAGGTGCGGTAGCTCAGGCTGCCGGCCTGGGCTAAGGCCGCGGCCAGCAAAAACAAAATAGCAATATGTAAAAACCGGCTGTGCGTTAAATTTTTAGAATGGCTGATAAAATAATCTACTGCCATGTATAAAAACAAAACCGGGACAGCGTAAGCTACCACCCCCAGCAGCCCGCGGCCACAGTCAAGCAGCAGCCGGCCCAGCAGGCCCGTTGAGGCAGGCGTGTAATAAGTAATCGCAAACAGAATGGCCAACAGCAGCAAGGCTAAACCTGTCAGCTCTCTGCCTTTGTCAACTGGTTTATGACTCATTGACTGCACCTTTGCGTCCAACCGGAGTCTGGGTAGCGCTTAAATATTGGTTTGCCTTAAGAATGGCGATCTGACTTTTAGCGTCGCTTATCTCCCCGTCCAGTACCATCCTCACCGTCTCGGAAAAAGGAAAGGTGCGGCAGCTTAAAAATTCGCCGTCATCCAGATGCTGGCGGCCGTTTTTTAAGTCTAAAGCCAAATATAAATACAGGCGTTCACTGGAGAAGCCGGGGGAACTCCAGCACATGCCCAAGGATATGATGCGGCCGGCCGAGTAGCCTGTTTCTTCCGCCAATTCCCGTCTGGCACATTCCAGCGGGTCTTCGCCTTCCTCAAGTTTGCCGGCCGGTATCTCCAGCAGGGTTTGACCGGTGGCAATCCTGAATTGTTCAACCAGACAGGCCTGGCCGTTAGCATCAATCGGGATGACGCAGGCGCCGCCGCGATGCTTCACCAGTTCACGCCGGGCCAGCCTGCCGTCAGGCAGTTGTACCTGCGCCACATGGACCTCAAAAACCCGTCCTTTAAACAGACACTCATCCTTCAACTTCTTTTCATCATACATATGCTGCCTCTTTATCCATACCTTCGCGTCAGGAGTGAATCACAAGCATGGTTTAGCCTGCCCTCATTCCTGGCTAAGGATTTTGACTTTGTGCTGCCTTCAGTTTTTTTACCGCGGCGACGGCCAGCTCATCGCAGCGATTATTCAAATCATTGTCAGCATGACCCTTTACTTTTATCCACTTAATGGTGTGAAACCTGGAAAGCTCCAGTAAATCCTGCCACAGATCCTGATTGGCCACCGGATTGCCCGCCGCGTTTTTCCAGCCTTCGGCCTGCCAGGATTTCAGCCAGTTATGATTAAATGCATTAACTATATATGCACTGTCGCTGTGTAAATCAACCTGG
>JAQWFM010000011.1 GCA_028704415.1 Oscillospiraceae bacterium
GGCGGATGGAAGCGGATATGGAGACCTTTGATTTCAAAAAAACACGCGCGGAATGGCTGGCGGGCGACACCCGCCGGGACGCTGGTCTGAGTACGCCGGCTGAAATTACACGGCTGGATGACCTTAGCTATGGGCCGCACGGGCGCTTTAACCTGCTGGATGTCTATTATCCCAGGGAAACCGCAGGCTTACTGCCGGTGATTATTAATGTACATGGCGGCGGCTATTTTTATGGCAGCAAGGAGATATATCAGTATTATTGTATGGATCTGGCCCGCCGCGGCTTTTTGGTGGTGAATGGCAACTATCGTCTGGCTCCGGAGTCTTGTTATCCCGCGCCGCTGGAGGACTTGGCCGCCATGCTGAACTGGTTTTGGCAGCAGCAAGACCGGCTGCCGGTGGATTGGTCGCGGCTGTATGCGGTGGGGGACTCAGCCGGCGGCCAGCTGGTGAGTCAGCTGATGCTGCTGGCGGCCAATCCTGATTACGCGGCGCTGTTTAGTTTTAAACTGCCGCCGCTGCGCTTTAAAGCGGTGGGCCTCAATTGCGGCATGTATGATTTGGCGGTGTTGGGCCGGCAGGTTGGGCAAAACGCACTATATACCGCGTATCTGGGGCCAGAGCCTGAGTCCAGGTTTGGCCGGCAGCTGGAAGTGCTGGCTTATATTGACCAGCGTTATCCTGCCGCCAGCATTATCACGGGGGCGGAAGACTTTTTAGTGGCAAATGCGCACCCCATGGGTGATTTGCTGACCGCGCGGGGCGTGGATAACCAGGTGACCATATACGGGCAGCCGGGTCAAGGTAACTGCGGCCATGTCTTTCATGTGGATATCCGTAACCCTTTGGGCCGCCAGTGCAATGATGAGCAGTGCGCGTTCTTTTTGCGTCACGGCTGAGGGCAGTCAGGATGGCCCGTAGGTTTGAACCTGGGCCGGATCAGGTCATAGCTGGCGGAGATCAGCTGCCGCAGCAGCTGATCTGGTATGCCTGCGTTTACGGCCACAGTATTCCCATGCCGTTTATTCATATGATAGGCCGGCGTGATGGCGTTGAAAGCCTGCCGCAGGCAGTCCGCATCCCCCGGGTCACATTTCAGATTGAGGCATAGCTGGCCTTGCCGTTCAAAAATAAACGCAAACGATTTATGGGTTACACTTATGACGCATGACGGTCTAGGCGGCGGAGCTATAACGGTTTGCGTCAAAAGGATAATCCTCATAAGCCTGAGGATAACTGAGACAATAGCGGATCAGCTCTGACCGGTTCATAAAGGGCTGGCAGAGCGGTCGTGTGGGGCTTTGGCGGCCGGAACCTCCGGTTGTTCCGGACCCAGTCCCTGCCGGGCGGCCTCAAACTCCGCCTGGATTGCTTTAGCCGGCGGCGGCGAAAGTAACGACACCACTATAATCAGCAAGCTGGAAACTATAAAGGCCGGCAGCAGCTCATAGATCCCCCAGATTCCGCCCAGCGGCCTGATTGCCAGCTTCCAGATAAAGACTGTCGCCGCCCCGCCCAGACTGCCGGCTATCGCGCCGGCGCGGGTACTGCGCTTCCAGAACAGTGAAAAGAGCATTAAAGGGCCAAAGGTGGCGCCAAAGCCCGCCCAGGCAAAGGATACAATGGAAAAGATGACACTGTTTTCATCCAGCGCGATAAAAATAGCCACAATGGTGATCAGCAGCAGGGTCAGGCGGGATACCCGCATGACGGCTTTATCACTGGCTTTTTTAAAAAACAGCCCCTTATAGATATTGCGCGCTACTGAAGAAGCCGCAATCAGCAGATAGGAATCAGAGGAGGAGATGGTAGCGGCCAGGATACCGGCCATCACAAAACCGGAAAAGAGCGGCGGTAACAGATCCGTGGTCAGTTCAATAAAGACATTTTCCGCCTGCGCGGCAGTCAGTAGCGCGGTAGGATATAGCGCCCGGCCAATCAGGCCGATGCACACGGCAATCCCTAAGGAGATCAGCACCCAGACCATAGCAATGCGCCGTGACTGTTTGAGCTCGCTTTCTTTACGGATGGCCATAAAGCGCAGTAACACCTGCGGCATGCCAAAATAGCCCAACCCCCAGGCGGTGGTAGAGAGGATGCTGAGCCAGCCGTACGAAGCTGCCGGAGCAAATTGCGCCAGCCCCTTGCTTACCTGCTGCACGCCATCCGCATCAGTGGCCGGTACCGCCACCCCAAAGAAGTCCAGGAAACCGGGAATACTGCGAGCGTGCTCCAGCACTGCCGCCGGTCCGCCGGCGGCGGCTGTACCGGCGGTCACCACTACAATTAAAGCCGCGAACATGATGATGCCCTGCATAAAGTCAGAGGCGCTTTCAGCCAGAAATCCCCCCAATATGGTGTAGATCAGCACAAAGGCCGCGCCGATTATCATCATCAGGATATAGGGTGCGCCAAACAGGGTGGAAAACAGCTTGCCTACTGTAACCAGACAGCTGGCCGCATAAACGGTAAAAAAGATCAGAATAAAGACCGCGGAAAGCGTCAGCAAGACCGGCTTTTTTTCATGATAGCGGTTAGAAAAAAACTCCGGCAGGGTAATGGCGTTGCCGGCCCGCACACTGTAGCGGCGCAGCCGTTTAGATACAATCAGCCAGTTTAAATAGGTCCCGACGGCCAGGCCAATGGCAGTCCAGGCCGCGTCTGCCAGCCCGGTCCAATAAGCCACCCCCGGCAACCCCATCAGCAGCCAGCCCGACATATCAGAAGCTTCCGCGCTCATAGCGGCAATCCAAGGCCCCAGACTGCGGCCGCCTAAAAAGTAGTTCTCACTGTTTTGATTGGCCTGCTTGGCAAAAAACAGCCCGATCCCCACCACGACCAGCATATACAAAATCATGGCTATCAAAATTTTGACAGTCTCAGCGTTCATCCGCAACTCCCTCCGCTGCAAAAGAGCGTCCAGAAGGCGCTCTCATATGTTTTTGCTTTAATCAGTCATATGTTAACAAACTATGACGGATCAGACTAGAGATGGCGCCAAAAAGGAGCTTTAGTGTCAAAATGTTCTGACTATCTGACTAATCAGGCCAGGATAAGCTGCTCAAACGCGCGGACAGCAGGCTGTAACAACGAGTCAGGATACTGATAATCCTGCGAATGCAAAGCCGGCTGCTGTTCGCCAGCGCCAATTCCAAAATAGGCCCCCGGGCACCGCTGCAGGTACCAGCCAAAATCTTCGCTCCAGCGCATCGGATCAACCAGATATTCTCCCTGGCAGGCAGCCAGTATAGTCTGGACGGGCGCCGCGTGATTTACCGTAGCCGGAAACACATCCTGACGCTCAAAAGCAAAATCCAGTTTACCTGCTGCCGCCTGCAAACTGGCTTCTGCCAAAATAGCGCCTTCCATTTGCTCCAGCCTGGCGTCAGTTTCAGCTCGTAAGGTCAGCCACAACTCAGCTGTGGCTGCGGCCTGGCCAAAGGCTTTTTGACCCAGTTGCAGGCCAATCACGGTACAAAGGGCCAGTTGCCCTGGGTTTAGTGAGTTGCAGGCAAGCTCCGGCAGCTTTTGCAGCAGCAAAGCGATGGGCTGTGCGGGGGAAATTCCCTCTTCAGGGTAAGCGGCATGGGCCGGCCGGCCGGTGAGACGCAGGGTGAGGCCACGGGAGGCCAGAGCAAAGGTCCCCGGGCGGGTGTAGACTTGTCCCAGCGGATAGCCGGGCAGGTTATGAGCACCGTAGATCCGCCCGATTTGTTCATGCTTAAACAGGTCCAGACAGGCTTTTGCCCCCTGACCGGTTTCTTCAGCCGGCTGGAACAGTAAAAATACATTGCGGTCCGGCTTGAGCTGAGGCAGCAGCAGCGCCACCCCACAGAGCGCGGCCGCGTGACCGTCATGCCCGCAAAGGTGTGCGGCGCTGCCGTCCGGCTGAAACAGCGCATCAAAATCAGCCCGCAAGGCCAGGGCGCGCGCCGGATCACTGTCCGGTACCCGATAGGCCGCGTAAAACCATTCGCCGCCGTCAATGACATCCAGCTGAGTTTCCTGGGTTAAAAAATCCAGCAACAACTTGCGGGTCCGGTACTCTTGTCCTGATGGCTCCGCAATGTCGTGCAACTGGTGGCGCAGCTGCCTGATTTGCTTTTCCTGACTGGCAGTTAATCCGCTCATGGCTTTTGCCTCCTCTGAACCACTGATCTGGATCAGTTTAGCACCGTCAGGCAGGCTTTGTCCTCATAAATGACTGGTGCCAGGATAAATATTCCCCTTATATAATTAGCCTATATGGAAAGGTCAAAATTATCGAACCTGATTGAGGCTTTACTAATGTCCAGCGGTTCCTTGATGGCAGTCCGGAAACGCACAATCGACAGGGCGCCAACCATGCCTAAGGACAGCACCACATTGGACGTGACTGCCAGGATAACCAGAGTGGTGATCAGGGTCAGCGCGATTAAGGTAACGCCAAACCCTGAGGAGTACATGACCCCACGGTAAGTCTTTTTGTAAACAAAGAAAATAAAGACCCCCAGGCCAAACGCCAGAGCCATGGCCAATACCATATCCAGCAGAGATACACTGTCAATCTCTTCCAGGAAGCTGGATTTAAAAATATCAGAAAAAGTGGTAGCTAAAAATATCATAAGGTAATCCTTTCATGATTATATTATTGATTAAGCTGCACCTGGCTGAAAGATCAGACAGAGACGGGAAGGGTTCAGATAGCTAGCCAAAGATGCGACTGATCGCATACTTTGAAAACGCGGCGCTGCGTCGGTCTGGTACCCGCAGCAGATCTCGGATAAAATCCGGTAAAAACTGATCCCACTTGACCTCAAGCAGCATAATGGGATCACCGGCCGGGATGGTCAGAGCCTGAGGATTGAGATAGTCCAGCGAACGAACGCCGGTGCGAATATCCTGATCCAGGGTGACTCTTACATTACCAGGTCCGTATATGTAGGGGTAGCGACGGTAGGTGACAATAGTTTTGGGTCTTAAGCCCTGGCTGAGCATAGCCTGATAGAGCTGGAGCCGCAGCGGGTCTGCCGGTGTCTGCAAAACCGTCAACCGGCCCTGCAGCAATTCCCGGGCATCCTGTTTAGAGATTGGCGTTTGGCTTTTTTGACACAGACCATTGACTTTACGCTTACGCTCTAAAAAGATCAGCTCCGGGTCCTGATTGTAATATCTCAGCCGGTACTTTTCCCTTGGGTCCACACCGTCCAGCTTTTCATGCAGCGCCTTATCAGCGCCATTATCAAAATAGAGGCTGCTGATAAAGTAACTGCCGTCAGCGCAGGCATGAGGATCCGGCTGCAGTAAACAATTCAGGCGTTGCCGGAGCAGATAAAAGTCACTGCGGTTGATTTCATATTTCCATTCATGGCGAAAATCCATTTGATTAACCCCCTTTCACTAAAGTCTCGCTTGAGTTTAGCCAGCAGACCTTAGCTCTGACTTAGAAAATACGGTGAAAAGGGGGCAAAAGCGACATTTTAGGTTATGAAATGGTTAAGAGGGGAACGTTAAGCCTAAAGTCTGGGCAGCCAAATCCGGAAACGCACCTGGGTTTGATCCGGATAATCTGCTTCGATCTTTCCTTTATGCCGGCTGACAATACCGCGGGCCGCGGAAAGGCCAATGCCAAAACCCCCGCTCTTTTGGGTCCGGGCGGCGTCGGCACGGTAGAAGCGTTCAAACAATTGGGCCGGTGAGGCCGACGGGAGCTTCACCACGTCATTTTGCAGACTGAGCAGGACTTTGCGGCCGGCCGGCTGCAGCTGCAAATCAATCGTTCCGCCTGGCCGGCAGTACTTGACAGCGTTATCCAACAGCAAACTGAGCAACTGCTGCAGCTCTTCCAGATTTCCCTGAACCTGCAGGGCTGAGGCGATGGTCCAGGTCAGGGTGACCTGACGGTTTTGAGCTGAAACGGTAAAATGCTGTGCCATTTCTGCGGCCAGGTCACTTATATTCAGGGGCTCCGTTACAAAGGGCAGGACGCTTTCATCCATCCGGGCCAGCATCAAAAGCCGGCCGGTCAGGCTGTCCAGTCTCCGGATCTGATCCCGGATATGCTCCAGCCATTTGCTGGGCCCGGCATTGAGTTCCAGCGCATCGGCATTCGCTAAAATAATCCCCAGCGGGGTGCGGATCTCATGTCCGGCATCACTGACAAAGCGGCGCTGCCGTTCAATACTTTCCGCTATGGGTCTGATAACGCGGCCGGAAACAAAGGAAAAGATGACCAGCATCAGCAGCAGGCAGATCAGGCCAATCCCTGCCGCACCAATGACCGTGTTACGCAGCAGCAGTAACTGCTGACTGTTATCCAGCAGGGCAATGCACCAGCCGCTGCTACCTTGGCTGGTGGCAGACAACGCGGTTTTCATAAATTTGAAAGAGGCGACTTTCCCTTGCTCGGTATCAGACTGCGCAGCCTGGGTCAGCGCGGTCTGTAAGTCAGACTGACTTAAATCAGATAAACCGTCCGTCGCAGTGACCACCAGCAGGTTACCGTTGCTGTCAGTCAGCGCCACCAGATAGGACCCAGGCCGGGCCTGTGCCGCCAACCGGTAACCTAAGAAAGGCTGAAGCAAGGTGGTACTATCGCCTTCTGACAGGCCGCTTTCAAGGCGGCTGGTGGGGTTGTTTTGAGCCAGTAGCTGTTCAAGGCTTCGGCTGGCGCCGCTTTCCAGCTGGTGATAACTGAAAGCAGCAATGCTCCCTATTAACAGGATGATTAAGATCAACAGCGACAGCATGGCGGCCAGGACAAATTGCCGGCGCAGTCTGCTGCTTAAGGACAGCTTTTTGCTGTTTTGCTTTTTCGCTTTTGCTGCAGCCTTCCGGGCTGGAATTTTAGCCGGCAGCCCGGGCGTTAGCTTGTGCAGCGCCGGCCACTTCATGAGTCAGCCTGGGCAGAAATCGCAGCCGTACTGTCCAACCTGGCCGCATAGCCTATGCCGCGCCGGGAAATAATTTCTACGTTGGCGTTTAAGGTTTGCAGCTTTTTCCTTAGGTAAGAAATATAAACCCAGACGGTGCCGATTTCTACGTCACTGTCATAGCCCCAGATACGCTCCAGCAGTTTTTCCGCGGGGAAGAAGATATCATGATTCACCAGTAAGAGCTCCAGAAGCTGAAATTCCAGCTTACTTAAAGGCAAGTGCCCGCCGGGACCGCTCAGGATACAGCGGCTGCAGTCCAAAGTGAGGTTACCCATGACGACCTGATCCGGCACATAATTGTCGCGGCGGCGCAGCATAGCCTGTACGCGGGCCAGGAGCTCACCCATGGCAAAGGGCTTAGGCAGATAATCATCCGCGCCCAGATTCAATCCGCGGATCCGGTCTTCTAACTGCCCGCGGGTAGTCAGTAGTAAAACGGGGGTGTGAGAGCCTGCCTGACGCAGCCGCTGTAATACTTGCAGGCCGTCCAGGCCTGGCATCATGATGTCCAAAATGATCCCGTCATAAGCCTGATCCTGAGCATAGGCCAGGGCATCGCTGCCGTTATCGACGCAGTCAACGCTGTAGTGATGGTGCGTCAGTATTTCCTGAACGGCATCACTCATTGCAGATTCATCTTCAGCCAGTAATAACTTCATGAAAGTCCCCCTGTATAAGGATCCTGCCTGAGCCACAGCCGCTTGCTTCAGACCAACGCTAAAGACAGCCGCCGCGGCCAATGCAGTTATAAGCTAAGTACCAGTTTAACGGATTTCTTTAAATTAGGCTTAACACAGAGGTAACAAAAAGAGCTGAACTGCCCTGATTCAGTCGGCTGCTGACCTGAACTGTGCTATACTTTCGCTGGTTAGCTACACCTAACCAGTTTTACAGGGGTAAATCTGCAGCGTGAGCTTAAGCCTGTCCTCAGGCTCACGCAGAGGTTTAACCGCCGGTCATACAGGAGGAAGCATGTATGCTGAAACAGTTTTTTCAAAATGCAAAGCAGCCGCGGGGCTTTTGGGGCCGTTCTATGCTCAGTAAAATGAATGCGGGCCATACGCCGCTGTCTCATTGGGCCTTGCCACAGCTGCGGCTGGCTGAGGACAGCCATGTCTTGGATATTGGCTGCGGCGGAGGGGCTAATTTGCTGCGGCTGTTGAAACGTTGTCCTCAGGGGCAGATTGACGGGCTGGATTATGCCGCGGAAAGCGTTCGCTACAGTCGCAAAAAGGTGGGGCGGGCGCTGGGGGAGCACTGCCGGGTTACTCAAGGCGATGCGGGTCAGCTGCCCTACCCGGAGCAAAGTTTTGATGCCGTGACAGCTTTTGAGACCATTTATTTTTGGCCGGACTTGCCTAAAGCGCTGGGTGAGATCTGGCGGGTGCTAAAACCAGGCGGGCAAATCCTGTTAGTTGTAGCGGCGGCTGATCCCACAGATCATACCTGGACTGACATGATTGAGGGTATGACAATCTACAGCGAAGCTGAGCTGACTGAGCTGCTTAATCAGGCAAACTATACACAAATTAGTCCGCAGCGCCACGCCAGGGGCTGGCTGAGCTTGCTGGCCACCAGACCGGCTTGAGTTAGTGCTGAACAATTGCTGCAAATTATACTGGCAAGCTTCAACATGATTGTGTAATAAAGTAAACTGACAGGAATTGACTGCCTGAGGCGGGACCGCAAATGCTAACGGGCTGCCCGGAGCAGGGCGTTTTACCGGCTACCTGATAACCGCGTGGGGCCATCGTGCAGGCTAGCCCGGGGCTGAATTTGATCCACCTTGCAGAACGAACATATGTGCGTATTGGCCTGACATATGCTAAACTAAAATCCAGAGCATGATGGCAGGGAGGTAGCAGACAGCGTGAGCCGGGAGACGGATCAAAAACGGGCGGGCAGTCAGGCGGCAGGTGTGCACCGCGGGCTGGAGAGCCTGGCTGATATTATGCGGCAGCTGCGGCAGGAGCTGACAGCGGTGACAGATCCGCTGTTTCCGGAGCTGGAGCTGCAGCGGGAGGATGACTGCCCGCGGCCGGCCGCAGATGCTGAGTTGCAGGCAGGCGCCAGGGTACCGCAGACCGCCGGAGCCGCAGCGCGGTCTGAACTGCCCCTGATGACGGGGCGGGAACTGCTGAGCAGAACGCTCAGGGCCCAGCCGGTACCAGACCAGGCGGCTGTTGTGCCGCCCTCTGATCCCGCGGCGGCATCTGCTCCCCCGTCTGCGCCGGATCCGTTTGCGGAGATTGTGTTGCCGGCCCGGCCCGGGTCAGGCGGCAGCCTGACAGCCCAGCCGGCGGTGGCCGCCCCCAGACAGCAGCCGCTGGCGCCTCCGGACCCGGCACAGGCGCGGTTTATCGCGATGCGCCGCCTGGCGCAGCGTCCGGGATTAAGGCAGCTGAGCTCAGAGCGTTATCTGCGCTGGCAGGAGGAGCTCTTTGGGCGGCAAGCTCTGTTCATGGCTGATTTTGATCTGAACCAACCCTGGTCAGTCAGGGACCTGGACGGGATTACAAGGCCGCATTATCAGGCCATGACGGAGCTCCAGCTGCGCGCTTATTTTAACTGGCGGAGTCAGTTGAGGCGGGGCGGGACGCCTCCGGCTGCCCTGCCGGCCCTATATATATACAGCAATGAGCTGCTGAATCTGGCTGGGACAAAGGGGCCGCAGGATAGCTTGCAGCGCCTGCTGGCTTTGTGGCAGGCCTACCGGGGGAAGCTGCCGGGACTAGATCCGGTATTGGGCGGCTGGGTCAGGGATTTTTATATTACGCATGATTTCAGGTCGGTTTATGCTGACTTCCCGGCCGTGCTGGCGCCGTGGCCGGAGCTGCTGGCGTTATACCAGTCAGCGGCTGAGCCGCTTTGCGACTTTAGCCGTCTGGTTAATTTCTCTGACTATAAAATATCTCGTTCCGCGTTTTACACGGCGGAAAATGCCGGGGCTATGGCAGCTTGCTTTGACGCCCTGTGCACCCGGCTAGATCAAAGACTGCGCAGCCGGGGCGCCAGTCTGGCGCGGCTTTTGTACTATGAGACCGATGAGTACTGGCAGCCGTTTGCACAGGCTTTCTGCTCCCCCTCTACCTGGCGCCAGGATGATTGCCGGGTGGTGTACTCAGAGGCTGAAACTTATTATCAAGTCCGGCAGCGCTGGCATAAAGCCGCGTATAAAGCCTTATTACCTGCCAGCCGCGGCCTTATTGGTTATATGCTGAAACAACTTGAGATATACTGCCGCCGGCAGGCAAAGTACAAGCACCAGCTGAAACCGCCGGCCCGGGAGCCGGCGCGGCTGGATTTTTCCGGCTTGCCTGAGCCGGCGCGCAGCCTTAAACCAGAGCAGGTTTTTGCCTGGATTGATGAGGACATCGCGGCTGCTTATCGCCAGACTCACCGGATTAAGATTCAGGTTCGCCCGGATCAGCTGCAGACCATACGCTTTAAGGCTAAGCGTATTCAGGACCGCCTGCTGGCGGATTTGGGCGAAACAGCCGCTCCAGCCGCCGCCCCCGCTGCCGTGGAGCCGCCGGTCGCTCCGGCCGCTCCGGCCGCTGCCTCCGCTGCCGTGGAGCCGCCGGCCGCTCCGGCCGCTGCCCCCGCTGCCGTGGAGCCGCCGGTCGCTCCGGCCGCTCCGGCCGCTGCCCCCGCTGCCGTGGAGCCGCCGGCCGCTCCGGCCGCTGCCCCCGCTGCCGTGGAGCCGCCGGCCGCTCCGGCCGCTGCCCCCGCTGCCGTGGAACTGCCGGCCGCTCCGGCCGCTGCCCCCGCCGCCGTGGAACTGCCGGCCGCTCCGGCCGCTGCCCCCGCCGCCGTGGAACTGCCGGCCGCTCCGGCCGCTGCCCCCGCCGCCGTGGAACTGCCGGCCGCTCCGGCCGCTGCCCCCGCTGCCGTGGAGCCGCCGGCTCCTCCGGCCGCCGCCACGCCCTGGACACGCCTCCTCAGTCAGCTGACTGCTTTAGAGCAGACTGCTTTGCGCCTGGCCCTGGAACACCCGTCTCAGGCTGCCTTCCAGAGCTGGTGTCACACCTCCGGCTGCCTGCCGGAGGTCTTGCTGGACCACATCAATGAAGCCGCCCTGGACTGCCTGCAGGACAGCCTGCTGGAATTAAATGACCAGTTATCATGTTATGAAGACTATGAACCGGAACTGCGCCAGGCCTTGGCAGAGGCCGCGGCAGCCGCCGCCCCCGCTCAGGAAAGGTAACGTATAGATATGCAGACTAGCTTGCCACCCAAACGCATTACCACCACTATATTGACTGCGCTTAAAGGCGGGGTAGTGCCCCGTGTCGGTCTGGAATATATAGCCGTGGGCCGGGACCGGGAGATTGACGCCCTGCTGACTGATATTGAACGCGTGGCAGAGGGCGGGGCCTCGTTTCGCTTTATCGTCGGGCGTTACGGGAGCGGCAAAAGCTTTTTGCTGCAGACCATTCGCAATTACGCCGTAGAGCGCGGCTTTGTGGTCATGGACGCGGATCTGTCCCCGGAACGGCGCTTTGCCGGCGGCAAGGGTCAGGGCGTCGCGACATACCGGGAGCTGGTTAATAATCTTTCCACCAAAACGCGGCCGGATGGCGGCGCCTTGCCCCTGATCCTGGAACGCTGGATCAGCGGTTTGCAGCAACAGACTAAGGAGAGCCTGGGCGAGTCCGGGGAAACCCTTACCGCCGGGCGGCTGCATCAGGCCCTGCAGCAGCGCATCCTGCAGGTGACAGCTGAACTGGAAGGGATGGTCAACGGTTTTGATTTTGCCCGGGCTATGCAGCTATATGTCCAGGCTTATGAAACCGATGATGCAGATTTGAAATCCAGTGTCCTGCGCTGGTTCCGCGGCGAATACAACACCCGCACGGAGGCCCGGCAGGAACTGGGCATTCACGCCATTGTGACTGACGATAACTGGTATGACTATATGAAAATTCTGGCCCGCTTTGCCGTGCTGGCAGGTTACCGCGGCATGCTGGTTATTGTGGATGAGCTGATCAATATCTTCAAGATTACGCATACCGCCACCCGGCAGAACAACTATGAAAAAATCCTGACCATGTATAATGACGTCCTGCAGGGTAAAGCCCGGCACATTGGCTTTTTACTGGGAGCCACACCGCAATGCATTGAAGATAAGTATAAGGGGGTCTTCAGCTATGAAGCGCTGCGCTCCAGATTAGCTGACAGCCGGTTTGCGGGGCAGGACACCAAGGATCTGCTGTCACCCCTCATTCGCCTCAGTCTGCTGACCCCGGAGGAAATTTACGTCCTGCTGGAAAAACTGGCCCAGATGCACGGCCAGATGTACGGTTACAGCTCTCAACTGAGCGCAGAGGATCTGCAGCTGTTCCTGAATGTCGCTTACAACCGGGTGGGCGCAACTACCCTGATCACGCCGCGGGAGATCATCCGGGATTTTATAGACCTGCTGGACTTGCTGCAGCAAAACCCCGGCCAGACCCTGCCGGGACTACTGGAAAACGGCGGTTTCACCACGGCAGAGGCGCCGCCGGCCGATGATCCCTTTACCACTTTTGAACTTTAGGAGGCTGTGGCAATGGACGCATTTCAAGCTCTGGCTCCGTATATCCAGGAGTACATCTACGCTAACGGCTGGCAGGAACTGCGGGCGATTCAGGTAGCGGCCATAGACGTGATCCTGAAGCACCAGGATAACCTGCTGCTGTCTTCCGGCACAGCCTCCGGTAAAACCGAGGCGGCCTTTCTGCCGGTCTTAACTGACCTGCAGCAGCATCCGTCCGGCTCTGTGGCGGTTTTGTACATCAGCCCGCTGAAAGCACTGATCAACGACCAGTTTAAGCGGCTGGATGACTTGCTGCAGGCTTCAGGCCTGAAAGTCTATAAGTGGCACGGGGACGCCTCTCAGGCACAAAAGCAACGGCTGCTCAAAAAACCGGAGGGTATCCTGCAGATTACACCTGAATCGCTGGAATCCCTGTTGATTCATAAGCGCGGCGCCTGCATCAGATTATTCTCTGATTTGCGCTATGTCATTATTGACGAAGTCCATTACTTTATGCGTGACCAGCGGGGGGTGCAGGTCTTGTGCCAGCTGGAGCGGCTGCGCCAGCTGACCGGACTGGATCCCAGGCGGATTGGCCTGTCGGCCACGCTGGGTGATCTGCAGGCGGCGGTGGACTGGCTTGGCTCTGGCTCTGACCGCGCCTGTCAGGCCCCGGTTTTGCCGGCAGAAAGCCGCCGGCTGCGGTTGTTAATGGAACGCTTTGCCAAGGATGGCGATGGCCAGGCCGCGCGGCCGGCTAAACTGCCGCCGGTCTCCGACCAGGCGGCGCCGGTTATCAGCGCGGGCGACTTGCAGCACTATCAGTATCTCTTTAAGATGACGCTGGGAAAAAAGACCATTATCTTTGCCAATTCGCGGGAGGAAATTGAACTGGTCATGGCCAACTTGCGCCAGATTGCGCTCAGGCAGCATGCGCCGGATGTCTACCGGGTCCATCACGGCAATGTTTCTGCTTTGCTGAGAGAACAGGCTGAAGATGAGATGAAGACATCCGAGGAACAGCTGGTGACCGGGGCTACCGTAACGCTGGAACTGGGAATTGACATTGGCTCTCTGGATCAGGTGGTGCAGATTGGCGCGCCGGCCACCGTTTCCAGCTTTGCGCAGCGCCTGGGCCGCTGTGGCCGGCGCGGACAGGTGCCCCAAATGCTGTTTACCTTTGTGGACGACGTCCAGGCCACCGCCGCGGACACACTGGGGCCGATCAACTGGGGATTTTTGCGGGCGATTGTTATCATTGAACTATACACAGGTGACCGCTGGCTGGAACCGCTGCACAAGCCTCAATTGCCCTTTACCCTGCTGTACCATCAGACCATGAGCTATTTGCTGGCCACAGGTGAAGTCAGCGCCGCGGAGCTGGCCGGTCATATCCTGTCCCTGTCCAGCTTCCACAGGATTCCGCCGGCGGACTATCAGCTGCTGCTGCGTCATTTGCTGGCAATCGGACACCTGCAGCGGGTAGAAGACCGTGATGGCCTGATTATAGGGCCGGCCGGGGAAAAAATCGTCAATAACTTCCATTTTCTGGCGGTCTTCCGGATGCCGGAGTACTATCTGGTTAAAGATGAAAACCGCTCCATCGGCACCGTTGATAAAGTTTATCCCTCAGGCATGCATTTTGCGCTGGCCGGCCGGACCTGGGAGACGGTTGACGTAAATGTAAAAGCACGGACTATCTTTGTCAAGCCGGTGCCGGGTATTTCAACCGTAGATTGGGATGTGGACTTTACGGCAGAACTGCATACGGTGCTGGTGCGCAAACTGCGGCAGGTTTTGCTGCAGGACCAGCTTTACCCCTATTTAAGCGAATCCTGCCGTGACCGCCTGACAGAGATCCGGTATCTGGCCCGCAATTCTGGCATTTTGCAGCGGCCGGTGACGCAGCTTTCTGCCAAAAAATTTGCTATCTTCCCCTGGATCGGTACGCGGCAGTTATATACCCTGCATTATGTTTTACTGCAGCTGGGGATCCCTAATCGCCTGCCCTGGCATACGGCGGTATATCTGGAGGTCAGTTTCCGCCAGCTACCCGCTGAGGCGGCGACAGATCCGGAAGCGCCGATTAGCTATCTGGCGCAACAGCTGCGCCTTATCCCTCAGCTGCAACTGACGCCAGACCGTCTGCCCCTGCCGGAAACCGCGGTGATTGATCACAAGTTTAACGAGTATATTCCGCCGGAACTGCTGCGTAAGGAGTATATTGCGGATTTCTTGGATTTACCCGGTATGCAGCGGGATCTGGCAGAGTCACTGGCCCTTATGGACGCGTCAGAACCGCCGGTATTTTATGGTGATCCTGACCTTAACCGGTAAATTGGCAGTTGGTTTTGAAGACCTTGTCCTATATAATATCTAATCGTGATAAACTGAACAATTAGTTGAGACGAAAGAGGAGACAGCTATATGAGCTTACTTGAAGGAAAAGTAGCCGTGGTGACTGGCGGTACCCGTGGCATTGGTTTTGCGATTGTGCGTAAATATCTAGAACATGGCGCCAAAGTTATGTTATTTGGATCCCGGCCAGAGACGGTGACGCATGCGCTTAAATCACTGCATGAAGAAAACAGCGCGTGGGTGGTAGACGGACTGAACCCTAAGCTGACCGCTCCGGCTGAGGTGGAAGCGGCAATTAATCAGACCAAAGACCGTTTTGGCCGTCTGGATATTCTGGTTAATAATGCTGGTATATCGCAGAGCCAGTCAATTTATGACTATAAACCAGAAGAAATTGATCAGGTTATTGATCTGAATGTTAAAGCCTTACTTTATGCTATCCTACCGGCGGTGAAAATCATGAAGTATCAGGGGGGCGGGGTTATCCTGAACACCAGCTCTATGGTGTCAATCACCGGTCAGCCCAGCGGGGTGGGTTATCCCACCAGTAAGTTTGCGGTTAACGGTATGACGATATCTTTGGCCAGAGAACTGGGTAAGGACCACATCCGTGTTAACGCGGTGGCGCCGGGGGTTACCAACACTGATATGGTGGCGGCTTTACCGCATGAAGTCGTTTCTTCCATTTCAGCGGCTATCCCCTTAGGCCGCCCCGGTGAGCCGGAAGAAGTGGCCGATGCTTTTGTTTACCTGGCTAGTGATATGGCCAGCTATGTGACTGGGGAGATCCTGTCAGTGGACGGCGCCTGCCGTACCTGAGGAAAGAAGGATAAGATGCCTTTTGAACCACTACCAGCGGATTTTTTGCTTCACCGTCTGCAGCGGCCGGTTTATCCGGCTGATGTCGTCCTGGATACGGACACCTATAATGAGATGGATGATCAGTTTGCCCTGTCCTACCTGATTCGCTCTGGGGACCGGCTGAGGCTAAAAGGCATACATGCCGCGCCCTTTTTTAACCACCATGCTGCCAGCCCGGCTGACGGTATGGAAAAAAGCTATCAGGAGATTTTTAAGCTGCTGGGTTTACTGCAAAGAGACGACCTGGCGCCGTTGGTCTGTCGTGGGTCAGAGCGTTATCTGCCGTCTGAAGCTGAGGCGGTAGACTCGCAGGCTGCCAGAAGGCTGGTCCGGCTGGGTCTGGAGCAGCCGGAGGATCGGCCGCTCTATGTTGTAGCTATTGGCGCTATTACCAACGTGGCTTCGGCCTTACTGCTGGAGCCGGCGCTGAAGCGCAAACTGGTAGTGATCTGGTTGGGCGGTAACCGGGCTGACTGGCCGGACAATAAGGAGTTTAATTTGTATCAGGATGTGGCGGGGGCGCGCGTGCTCTTTGACAGTGGGGTACCGTTGGTGCTGCTGCCTTGCCAGGGGGTGGTGTCAGCCTTCCTGACCACGGCGCCGGAATTAACCACCTGGTTGAAAGGCCAAAATCCGCTCTGTGACTATCTTTGGCAGCACAGCGTAGCGGAAGCCGAACTGTGTGGTCAGCACGGCTGCTGGAGCCGCCCTATCTGGGATGTTACCGCGGTGGCCTGGCTGCTGGAGCCAAGCTTTATGGCCGACCGGCTGCTGCCCCGCCCCATCCCGACCTATGACGGTCACTGGGCGCTGGATCTTAGCCGACCGCTGTACCGGGAGGTCTACGCCATCAACCGGGACGCGCTGATGACAGATCTGCTGACTAAGCTGCGGCAGCGCCCCCTGGACTAAGCCTGCTGGTACTGATCTAATAACTGATTAAGCTGACTAAGCGTCGGCTGGCGCAGGAGTTGGCTCCCCCATATGACGGCGGGAGTTGACTGAATGCCGCGGCTTTGCGCCAGCCGGGTAAACGCTGCCGGATCCGCTTCCCGCTCTACCCAAACGACGGCCTGCCGCGCCAGAGCCTGCCGCGGACCTAAGGATAAATACTGCCGCAAAGCGGCGCAGCGGGGACAGCCCTCCTGGCTGAGAATAATGATCTGAGGGGTGGTCATGGCGATACCCTGGTCCGGTGGAACACAAAATCCTCATCCTGCAGTGCCTCAGAACGGATTTTTTGGTAGCCGTTTCCTTTCATTGAAAAATTATCCATGGTTTTAGTTTGGGTATTTAGACCGTTAAGCACGACGGGGTTAACGGCTTCGGAGGGATAAAGCGGGTCAAAACCCAGGTTCATCAAAGCCTTATTGGCGTTATAGCGCAAAAAAATCTGCACATCCGCGCTTAAGCCTACCGGATCGTAAAGCTCTGCGGCCAGGGCGGCTTCTTCCTGATAGAGACGGTCTAGCAACTCAACAGCCCAGTTGTACAGCGCCGTTTGCAGTTGCGGCGGGAATTGGCGGTAGCGTTCCTGGGCCAGATTACCGATATAAAGGCCGTGGATACTTTCGTCCCGTAAAATCAGATTGATGATTTCACCGGCCTGCATCAGCCGGCCCTGGCCGTAAAAGTAAAGCGGGTAGTAAAAACCGCTGTAAAACAAGCAGGATTCTAAAAACACACTGGCCGTCATGGCTTGCCAGAGCGCCTGATCAAAGGCAAAAGGGGCGCGTTCACGACTGCCATAATTCCTCTGGTAGACCAGCCGATCCAGCGCTTCATAATAACCGACAATATAAGCCAGCAGCTGCTGAAGGTGAGGGTTAGTTTCTCCCCAGTCAAATAGCTGGCTGATATCTTCCGGCTTAAGATAGGTCATAAAAATGTTGGAATAGCTTTTAGCGTGTACCGCGTTTTCCATAGCCGCCATGAAGTTCAGGACGGACTTGCGCTGATGCCAGCGGCTTTCCAGCGCGCGGCTCACGACCGGCATCCCGATATCGCCTTGATAGGTATCCAAAAAGGTCAGTACCAGCAGATTGCGCGCATAAGTGATGTGCTGTTGCTGTTTCCCAACAATGAAACCGTCGTCACTCAGTCAAGCATTTATGCAGATCGCAGCTTTTTTACCAGAAGTTTTTCTCCTATAAGGACTTGAGCGAAAGCGCCTGGCAGGACCGGCTGGCCGCGCTCAGCCCGGGGTGGACCGCGGCAACGGTCTATTTACAGCGCCAGCTGCGGCAGACACTGACCTATAATCTCTATGCGCGTGACTTGAGTAATGACAAAATGACGGTCAGCATGGTCTTTGACCTGGAAGCAATAGAGGCTGATTTGCTGTCGCCGGAGCTTAGCCAGGATGGCTGGCTGGAGCTAAACGACAGCCAGCTGGGTCTGCTGCTGCAGACTGGCCCGACAGATGAAACCCGGCGCGTCCGGGACTATCTGGAACTCACGGTTCAGCCGGCGGATTCCCAGGTGACCTTGCGAGCCGGCGTGGCCAAGAGCCTGATAGAGCGCAGCGTAGAGCCGCAGCGTCGCCTGCTGCTGATTTATCTGACCGGCGGCGCTGTACTGGGGCTGCTGATCTCTTTGCTTTTGGGGGTTCGTCAGTACCGCCCGTTTTCTCGCCTGTATGAGCGACTGCCAGCGGCAGATCCGCAAACGCTCCCGGCCATTACCTACCGCGGGACGCTGCAGGCGGTAGAAACTTTACTGGATGAGCAGACCGCTTTGCGCAGCCGCTATGAGACCCTGCGCCGGGAACGGCTGGCGCTGACCCTGGATATGACCCTGCACGGCCTGCCGCTGACCCCCGCTACAGAAGCGCTGCTGGCAGATCTTCCCCTGCTGTGGCAGCCTTTTTGCCTGGTCCTGATCCAGCCGGCAGGCGACGCAGCAGCAGAGCCGTCAGGGGACGTAAGTCGACCACCTGCCGGCATGGCTGCCGCTGCTCCTGACGGCTCAGCGCCTGATTCAAGAGCCTCTCAGCTCAGACACTTGACGGATCCTGCATTTTGGTCTGACTATCTGCCTGCCGGAAGCTACTACGTACAGGCCCGGGGCAGCCAGTGTCTGCTATTGATCAGCACAGAGCCCGCCGCCTGGCAGCCGGTCAGAGAGACAGCGGCAGATCCGGCGCTGACGCCTTTGTCCGCCCCGGCTGCAGCCTCAAAACATCTGCCGCTGACTGTGACAGACCTGGCGGAGCTCTTACGATCCTGCCCGGCAAGCCGTTATGCCGGCATAAGCCAGATCCGGCAAGGACCGGCTCAATTGCCGCGTGCTTTAGTCGAGGCCCAGACTGCGCTACATAACGGCTTGCAGCTGGCGCAGCCGGTCGTAACCTATCAGCCGGAAAAGGCCGCGGTAACCGTGGAGCTGGACCCTGGTGAACTCTGGCAGTTAATCCTGAATGAATCCCAGGCAGCTCTGGCCGCTTATTTTGAGCAGCTGATCGCCCGGCTGCAGCCGGAGGGGAACACGGACAGTCTGTCTGCAACTGTCTGCTATTACAATATCATTTCAGTTTTTCAGCATATCGCGGCTAATCTGGAGCTGAAAGAACCTCCCGGCTTTTTTCCTTATCAAGTCCGGCAGTCGGTGAGAGCTAATTTCAGTCGTCTGGCTGAAAGCGGCGAACTGCTGCGCCGCCAGGCAGCCGCGCAAAAAGGCCAGGGCAAGTATCAGCAGGCTCGCCAGGCTCTGGCCTATATCCGGAAGCACTACCGTAATCCCAGTTTATCGTTGCTGACTGTGGCGGAAGCCGTGGGCTTGTCAGAGCGCTACTTATCAGCCCTGCTGACCGAAGCTACCGGGGCCTCTTACCACGAATGGCTGAGCCGGCTGCGGCGGGATAAAGCGCAGCAGCTGCTGACTCAAAGCGAGCAGAGCGTCAAAGAGATTGCGCTGCTGGTAGGCTACGATAACGTGAATACATTCTACAAAGCCTTTCGCAAATGGACCGGTCTGACCCCGCTGCAGTATCGGCGCAGTTTTGGTCAGGCCACCGCCGCTATCATGCAGCTTAATGATCAATAACAGCAATTGGGCGACCGCTGCGGCGGTTGTCCGGGCTGTAAATCTCAGCCGGCCGGCAGACTGTCATGCAAATGATACAGCCCGAATACCCAAATATGTAAATATTAAAAATTTATTAAACAGCTGAAAAATAAGCAAAACTAAGCCGATTGATTGACATGCATTCAGATTAGCTGTATAAATATATACAAGCAGCCAAACTTTAGCTAAAGATCCCTGAAAAGAGCTGTTTGAATTCGTCAGATTTAAACAGTTATAAAAACTAAACGCTATTACAGCTGTCTGCTATGACTGGCTGATTTGTCATTCGTACGCTTGGTTTGTGCTTGTTCCAGGCAGCGGGATTGCGGGATTTATGAAAAGGCTGACCGGCTGATTGGCTGCTGCTTGCCAGATGGGTGGCCTGATTTCAGGAGGTAAGCATGAGAAAATTTTTTACTGGTTTAGCCATAGCCTTGATTTTGTCTTTTAGCATAAGCGGTTATATTTTTGCTGAAACCATTACGTTGGATTCATGGTCTAATAATACCTATGTTCAAAGCTACCATTCAGATAATTACTTTGCTGATACTTATACCGGTACGGTTTCAGTTCGGGGTGCAGACAGGAAACTTGATGGGAGCTCTTATGTATATCCTGCTGAAAGTCGAATAACTTATGATGTACAAGGAGACAGAACTGTTGCAACCATATCGCCTAGCAGTGATATAGATACCAATACTAAATCTAAGTCTATTGAAGTAAAAGACAAATGGAACCTAAGCTCTGACAAGACACAGGTCTATGGTTATATTAAGCCGGCTGCAGCGCTACACCAGACCCAGAGTTTGCCGCTGGCAAATCAATAAGTGGTGAGGGAGATATATGCAGTCAATGCGTTTTCGCAGTCAGTTGATCCTGTGTCTGATCAGCAGCACCTGCCTGCTGATTATTACCGCTCTGGCCAGTCAATACACGGTCGGCAGCATGCTGAAAGCAACAGACACTCCTTTTGGCTTATCTTATCATTACCTTGAGTATAAGACCGATCAGTCGCCGGAAGAACGCCTGAGCGCAGACCAGTTACTGGATCTGCAGCAGGATACAGATGTGACGATCATCAGCCTGGATGAAACTGAGGGTGTCATGGGGCTGTATGATCCGCGGATGTACTATGGCGGTGTGGCGGCGGCCATTGGCCTTTACGGCAATTACCGTTACTTTTCCATGGATGACTACCGTGAGCATACGGATGCCTATATCAAAGTCAGACATACGGCGGATGATGGCAGTTCAATCTATATTTACGCTGACAAAAATCCTTATGTCAAAGGCCGGATTGAACTGCTGCAAATAGGTCCTTCCGCTCTGTTGTATGACAGCAGGGTGGATGAGATTGACAATCTGACCGCGCTCTCCAACCTGGGCAGCAGTCTTTGGCTGGATGCGGATGACCCGGCACAGCTTAACACGCTTAGCCAAAAACTGGAGGCGAGCGGCTACCGGCGCCAGCCGGCAGCCACAGCTGATCTTGGCACCTGGTTTACGGCGCTGGGACAGACCTTCCGGCAGGCCCGCAGCGCCAGCCTGCTGACCCTGGCCCTGGCCTTTAATCTGCTTTTTATCCTGATGATGCTGGTACTGTGGCAGTCTAACCAAAAGCTGCTTTACCTTCATAAACAAAATGGCGGCCGGGGCTTCAGCAGTTTCCGGACGCTGGTCTGGCCGTACCTGATCGGGCAACTGCTGGCTTTTCTGCCGGCTCTGGCTTTTTACGGATTGCTGAGACAGCAGGACCTCTGGCCGGTCTTTGGTCTGGCGGACTTCTTGCTGGTCTGCTGTCTGCAGCAGCTGGCGATCTTTTTGTGGCTGCTGCTGTCTTTTATGCTGGTCTGGAAGCGGATGAAACATCAGGGGGCTAAAGCATAAGTGAGAGGGGGTTATATCGGTGTTCCTAACTAATCTTAAGCTCGGCCTGAAAGATCTGTCCAGGATGAAATTATGGCTGCTGACCCTGACCTATTGTCTGGCAACTTTATGTTACTTGTTGGCGGCAGGTCTGGGTTCCTGGCAGCAGGAACTTATTCTGGGAGGCGGCCTGAAGGTGACCCGCTTCAGCCTGACCCCGGTTTCCTTTGATACCGGGGTCACGACTGATTTGCTCAATCAGCTGGATGATATTTTGGCGGACCATGCTTTTTCCTATGCTGTGCTGGATAATCAGGATGGCAATAGTACGTTCAGCGCCATCCGGCAGGACGCCACTATCTATCTGGTGGCCGGGGACGCAGCTCTGGCCGGGATAAAACCGGCAGAGGGGCTGGCCGGTCAGGCTTACTACAACAGTGCTTACACAACCACCGCGCAAAACCTGCGGCTGCGCGACCTGACCTTTACATTTACGCCGTTGCCGGCTGCGCTGGATCTGAGTACTTTATATGGCCTGAGCCAGACTGACGATCAAGCGGAGGTCTACATCTTTTTAGCCCCCCAGCAGCTGGCAGTCCTGCTGGATAAACAGCCCTATGATCTGCTGGCACAGTTTTTAACCAATACCCGCATCCTCAGCCAAGACCAGCCGCGGGTGCAGGCTTTTACCGACCTGGGCAGCCAGACCCTGTTTGATATAAGGCCCTTGGCTAATGATGAAACTCTGTTTTTAGTGTATTATCTGGCGCCTTTCATCCTGCTCAGCTGTCTGCTGCTTGCGCTGACCCTGGTGGTGCTGACGCGCGCTCGTCTGGCGGATATGCTCCGTACCCTGACCTTGCATTATTTGCACGGCGGCGACCGGCTGGCCCTGAACCTGCGTTTCCTGCCGGTCCCACTGACCGTTTGTCTGCTGACCTTGCTTTTGCTGAGCCTGCTGCGGCTATGGTCCTATCCCCGCTTGCCACTGATAACCAGCTTGGTATTGCTGGGCTTTGTACTGCTGGCAGAACTGATGGTCTTTGTTGCCTTGCGTCAGAAAAGCTTTATAAACAGTATCAGAGCGGAAGGCTGAGTATGGAACTGAAACTGAGGCAGGTCAGCCGGATTTACCGCCGGCGGCACTTTGAAAAATTAGCCCTGGATCAGGTTAACCTGAGCATCCGCAGCGGTGAACGGATCCTGATCAGCGGACCATCGGGTTCAGGCAAAACCACCTTGCTGAACCTTATGGGATTGATTGATACGGACTACAGCGGCCTGTACAGTCTGGATGGTCAGGACACCCGGCAGCTGTCAGGCCGGCAGCGCGCCGCCTGCCGGAACCGCACTTTTGGCTGCATCTTTCAGGACTATGCCTTGCTTGAAAACGAGACCGTGTTTGAAAATGTCCGGATTCCGCTGATTTATGCCGGTTATTCCCTGCGGGATCAGCGGCGGCTGGTTCAGGCGCAGCTGGATCGGCTGGAGTTAGGCGCGTACCTCAGACAGCGGCCCCGGGATCTGTCAGGCGGCCAGCGCCAGCGCGTGGCCATAGCCCGGGTTCTGGTGCATCAGCCCGCCGTGATTTTGGCCGATGAACCTTTCAGTGCCCTGGATCCTGCCCTCAGGCGTGACGTCTTGTCTCTGCTGGAGCAGTATCTCACGCCAGAACGCTGCCTGATTATAGCTACTCACCAGGCGGACAGCCTGCCTCTGTCGGGGTACCGGCGCCTGACTTTGGCTGAGGGGCAGCTGCAAGCCTGAAAAATAGCACCAACTATAAGCAATAAGTTATGTATTCCATTTGAACTGCGTATTATTAATATGGATCAGGCCGGCTTATAATGAATTAGCCATTAGTGATTCATTATCCGTGAAAGGACCTGACCTATATGCCTGATACACTGACCCAACTCACCCCAACAGACCAGTACCAACAGCTGCCACCGGAGCAGGCGCTGCAGCGGGTCGCCGCCACCGCGGAGGGACTTAGCACGGCAGAAGTCCGGCAGCGGCAGATTGATCTGGGCCGCAACGCTATTCCTGAAGCGCCGCGCCGGCCCTGGCTTAACTTTATCAAGCGCTACTGGGGTCCCATGCCCTGGCTGCTGGAGCTGGCGATTGCGCTGACCCTGATACTGGGGCACTATACCGAGAGTGTGATCATCTTCCTGTTGCTGACCATCAACGCGGTGATCGGTTTTGTTCAGTCCCAGCACGCGCATAAAGCCGTAGACTTGCTCAGGCAGCAGCTTAAGCTTGAGACCCGGGTGCGCCGCGACGGGCAGTGGATCAGCTGCCCGGCAGAAGAGCTGGTGCCAGGTGATCTCCTGACCCTCAAGCTGGGCGAATGGATCCCGGCCGACCTTTATCAACTTTCGGGTGAGCTTTCCGTAGATCAGGCCGCCTTGACCGGGGAATCGCTGCCCCGACAAACCGGGACCGGGGCGGTACTGTATTCAGGCAGTGTTGTCCGGCGGGGCGACGCGGTCGCAATTGTCATTAACACAGGTACGCACACTTATTTTGGGCGGACGGTTCAACTGGTCAAAGAAGCGCGGCCGCAGTCACGTCAGGCGCAGCTCATGCTGACCATTGTGCGCTACATGATGTATCTGGGAATAGCTGCCGCGGCAGTCACCACCGCGTATGGCCTTTACCTGGGCAAGGATATCCTTTTTCTGCTTTCCTTTATCGTAATCTTTTTAATCGGCGCTATTCCGGTCGCCCTGCCCGCGGTCATGACCATTGTCCAGGCGGCAGGCGCTTTGGAGCTATCTAGAGACGGGGTACTGGTGACCCGGCTAGACAGCGTAGAGGACGCGGCTTCCATTGATGTGTTTTGCTTTGACAAGACCGGTACCATTACCCAGAATCAGTTGACAGTAACAGCCGCTCAACCGGTGGCCGGCGTCAGCCAGACTAAACTGCTGCAGGCGGCGGCCTGGGCTTCCCAGGATAACGGCGCGGATCTGATTGACACCGCCGTGCGGGCGTATGTCCGGGCCCAGGGGGTAGAGGTGGAAGACTCGTTGCGTACGCAGTTTAGTCCCTTTAGCCCGGAACGCCGCCGCACTGAGGCGGAGGTTAGCCGTGACGGTCAGACTTTCCGGGTCATGAAAGGCGCTTTGCCCACCCTGCTGACCCTTTGTGAGCAGCAGCCGGAGTCAGACCGCCAGGCCTTGCAGCAACAGGAGGCGGATTATTCTGCCCGCGGTTATCGCAGCATCGCGGTGGGGCAGACGGTGAACGGCAGCAGCCGTCTGCTCGGATTGCTGGCCCTGGCCGATCCGCCGCGGCCAGACTCCGCGGCAATGATCCGCCGGCTGCGGGATTTAGGCATCCGGCCCCTCATGATCACCGGTGACAGCACCCCGATCGCCAGAGAAATTGCCGGTCAGGTAGGCATAGGCAGCCGGATTGAAGCGGCGGCGGATTTCCGCGCCCAGCCGGCAGAGATACAGCAGCAGCAAATTGAGCAGCAGGATGGCTTTGCGGAAGTGTTCCCGGAGGACAAGTACCAGATTGTGCGCCGCCTGCAGGAAAAAGGACATCAGGTCGGTATGACCGGAGACGGGGTTAATGATGCCCCGGCATTAAAACAGGCAGAACTGGGTACGGCAGTGGCGGCGGCGACCGATGTGGCCAAGGCTTCCGCCAGCATGATCCTGACTCAACCGGGTTTGGGCGAGATACTGACCGCCATTAAGGTCAGCCGGCAGACTTATCAACGGATGTTAACCTGGGTCATCAATAAGATTACTAAAGTGGTAGAAGTCGTCATCTTATTTACGGTGGGGTTTTTTTGGCTGCAGCAGAGCCTGGTATCCTTGCTGGGGATGTCCCTGCTGGTTTTTGCTAATGATTTTGCTACCATGACCATTGCCAGCGACCGGGTGCAGTCTACGGCCGCGCCCAATCACTGGCGGTTGAAACAGCTGACTTTAGCTTCTGGTGGCTTAGGGTTGCTTTTTGCGCTGGAGGATTTGATTATCCTTGCCCTCTTGCCGCAGTGGTTTACTTTGAGCTTTGCGCAACTGCAGACCGTGGTGCTGCTGGCCCTGGTTTTCAACACGCAGTTCAGGATGCTGATGGTGCGTGAACGCCGGCACGTCTGGTCTTCCCGGCCCAGCACGCTGCTCCTGTCAGTCAATTGGCTCACGATCGCGGCTTTTGCGTTGTTAGGCGCCTGGGGTATCTTTGTACCAGGCCTGGGCTGGCCAGCTGCGCTTACGGTTTTGGGACTGACCGCCGCGGCGGTGCTGCCCATTGACTTACTTAAGTATGGCCTGTTCCGGCTCTTTAAGGTCTGAGCCTGATGGCAGAGCAGACAGTCTGACGACCGGAGCCCCGGTCCGGCTGGCGGCGGCAGCGGCTGGCTTTGGCCGGTCAGCTCAGTCTACAAAGTAAAGGGGATTGCTAATGGCCCGGATATACAGCTGCCCGACCAGGCGACAAGTTACCTGAGCATAAACATAGCGCCAGCCGGGGCTTACCGCTGTCTGTATAACTGCCCGGCCCGCGGCCGGGCTGCCGCTGGCCGGCCGGGTGGGCTTGAGCTCAGCCTGCAGCCCCTGATCGGTCACCAGCTGCAGCTGCTGCCCGCGCTTAAGCTGCCAGGCTTCCGCGCGGACCTGCAAAACCTGCCCGGGCTGGCGCCGGACCAGGTCACCCATCCCGGCCTCACCGCAGACCAGAGACAGCCGCGGCCCCTGCAGGGAGCAGCTGACATAAGCGTGACTCTGCCGCAGCGCGGTCAGTAAATCCTGCGGCTGGGGCGATGTGGTTTGTATCCAGGTGACCGGCTGGCCCAGCCGGACCGGCTGCCTGTCCCGGTGATAATCGCTGCCGCCTGCCAGCGGCACTTGCCGGCCTTCGGCCAGCAGGCCGCGCCACCACTCAATAGCAGCCAGATTGGACGGCCGCATAGGGCCATTCCATACTTCTACCAGATCAAAGGTCTGGCGGTCATCCCAAAGGTAGGGACAATAGCGGTCCCGGGGGTGGTTTACTGAGATCAGAGCCCCGCGCCGCCGAGCTTCCTGCAGCAACGCCAGGCGTTCGGCATCGCTGTTAGCGACAAAGCTGGTGAAAGGATCAGGTACGCCAAACAGATTCATGTGCCCGCGGTAGTGGGTCCATTCTACCGCCGGGATCAGCGTGAGGTCAGAGGGCTGCGGCAGCTGCAAATTTTCACTGTAATTGTTGTGGTCGGAGATGGCGATGTAGTCCAGCCCCAGCGCCAGCGCTTTCCGGATGAGCTCCTCCCGGGTATGCTGGCCGTCCGAGGCGGTGGAGTGCATGTGCAGGTCGCCTGCCATCCAAAATCGCTCCGGCAGACTTAAAAAACGCAGGTCGTAGCGGACCTCCAGGCCGGCTGCCGGGATGCGGTAAGCACCCAGCAGGATCCGCCAGACTCCGGGGGTGAGGGTGCACTTAAGGTAACCTGGAGTGGCGCTGTCCGGTCCCACCCAGATTTGCTGGCGCGCGCCGCCCGACCAGCCTAAAAAGCGTCCGTTCTGGTCCTCCAGCCCCAGATCCACCACATTGGAGGTCTCTGGACCGCGGCCGGCGTCAGGGTTGTACTTTTCATAGTCATAGCTGATCTCCAGCCGCTCACAGCCTGCCGGAACGGTAAATTCTACAGTATAGTATTGACCTTGCCGGCTGTGCGGCACCCGGTGGCAAAGCTGCTGCCGGCTGATTTCCTGATAGGGTAGCATTCTGATTCAGACTCACTTTCTCCGCTGACTTGCCCGGGCGTCTTCCTGCGCTTTTCGGGTGTGATTTGCCCAGGGCCGCTTCCTGCGTCTCCCGGGAGTGACTGCCCCCGGACTCTGCTTCCTGCGCCTTCCGGGCGTGATCTGGGGGCTACGCGTTCAGACTCTGACCGGCAGCGATGTGCTGGACCAGCCCATCCAGATACCCGTCCCAGAGCCGCCATTCGTGCCGCCCGTCCGTAAAATGCGCGCCGGCAGACCAGCCGGCCGCCTGCGCGGTCTGCACAAAAGACTGGCTCATAGGGAAAAGATCGTCCTGTCGGCCGCAGTACACCGCCAACTCCAGCTGAGGGTCCGGCTTTTGCTGCCGCAGCAGGTTAACCGGATTGAGCGGCGACTGCTGGGGGTCCGCGATCACCGCATCATAGAGGAAGGGAAATTCCTCATGCTCGGGACCGGCGGCGCGAGGCAGGAGCAGGCTCAGATCCAGCAGTCCGGACAGCAGCGCCGCGCCGCGGAAGCGCTCCGGATAGTTCAGGGCCAGCCGGGCCGCGCCCAGGCCGCCCATTGAAATGCCGGCCACATAGCTTTGCTGCGGCGCCGGATCCAGGCCCATCAGGAGCCGCAGGTATTCCGGCACTTCCTCCGCGACAAAGCGGAAGTAGTTTTGCCCCAGCACCTGGTCACAGTACATGCTGCGGCCGACACTGGGCGTCACCACCACCACGCCGGTTTCCTGAGCGTAGAGCTCAATTCTGGACAGGCGCAGCGGGGCGGTGGCGTCATCTGACAGACCGTGCAGCAGATACAGACACGGGCGCTGAGAAAGCGGCCGCCCCTCCATGCGGACGGCGTCTGGCGCGATCACCGACAGTAGCGTGCTCATTTTGAGCTCACGGGAATAAAAATCAATTGAAATAACAGCCATGCTTAAACCTCCTCAGGATGGTCAGCTCCGGCGGCCGGGGCCGGGGCCGGCGCCGGCGCTTCCGGCGCGGAAGTTTCATCAGCAAAATGCAAAAAGTAAGAGAGCACCACACAGATCAGCATGATGGCAAAAGGAAAGTAGCTGATCAGAAAGCGCGCCGCGGTGACCGGCTGCGGGCCAGGCTGGTCGCCGCTGACATAGCCGAACAGCTGTGAGACCAGCAAAAAGGCCAGAGCGGTGATCAACGTGCTGGACTTGTTCAGCACGCCCAGCAGACTGGAAAACATGCCTTCCCGCTGTACGCCGTGCCGGGCGCTGTCTTCGTCCAGAATCCGCGCGGCCACCAGATCCATGGTGACAGTTACACCGCCATAACCGGTGCCAAGCTGCAGCATAATCAGCGCGCTGATCAGCAGAGAACGGGACAATGAAAGCAGAATAATGGCCAACGCGACCGTAACCAGCGCCAGTCGCCAGGCTTTCATCAAATGGGTGCGCCGGATCAGCCGCACCCACAGCAGGGGGATAGAGGCAATGGCCACCAGGATTACGACCAGCAGCAAAATGGTGGAGGCAGAGTCCTCATTGTTCAGCACATACTTGGCGTAGAAGCTGACCGACTGCTGCAGGACGGCGAAGGCCGCAAAAAACGCGGCATTGGTCAAGCCGTAGAGCCAGAACTTGGGGTTGCGCACGATATCACGGATGGTGCGCCAGAGCTGCGGTTTGGGCCGGGCCTGCGCTTCCGCGGTTTCCGGGCAGGTAAAGGTCATGTATAAAATGACGATCACCGCCAGGAGACCATAAATGATGGCGGTGGTCTGATAACCGATTTTCCCCGCGATCAGGGGCGTGAGCGCCATGCTGAGAATCATGGCCAGCAACTGGAAGATCTGGCGCAAGGCGTTGGTGCGGGAGCGTTCGGCCTCTGTCTTGAATAGCTCAGGAAAGAGCGCGCCGTAATTGGTGTTGATCAGACTGTCCAGGGTGCCGGTGAGGATATACATCAGCAAAGCGTAGGAGAAGACTGAACCAGGCGCCAGACTGGAGGGGACGCTGAAGAAAAGGATCAGGCTGAGCGCCAGCAGCGGCGCGCCGATGACCAGCCAGGGCCTGCGCCGTCCCCAGGGAGAACGGGTGCGGTCAGACAGGTATCCGTAAATGGGATTGTCGATAATATCGACAACGGTATATATGCTCAGGATCAGGGCAAAAGACTGGGAACTGATGGCGGACAGCTTGTCTACATAGAATATGAAGGCGTAGGTCTTGAACATGTTGATGGGGATGGAGGTCCCAAACATGCCGATCGCGTAATTTAGCGGCCGGGTGGGACGGGTGCGGAGCGCGCCGGTTTTCTGGTTCATCTGCGACATACCTCCTGAAGCGGCCTGCTACCGGAGACACGGTCACCGGAAGGGGAGAGCCGGATATTTGTTTCTATCTTAACGTATTATGTCACCTCCAGGTTAAAGAATCAGCGCGATTTGTTTAGATTTCCGGTTCTGGCCGCAGCTGACTGACTGGCAAGGCTTCAGTTGATCCCACCCTGCCAGACAGACTGATCACTGATATACTGCGGATCTACAGCAGGTACATAGTAAGCGATATAGCTGTGCAATCCAATGTCTGGAGCCTGGTCAGAGGTATCAATATAAAAAATATACCAGGGCAGGATGGTGTCGTAATCCCAGCTGTTGATCTGGTAAACCATCTCGACCTTAAGCAGTTTATCCAGATCCGGCGTTGGCTGGGGACCCTGACTCACAGCAAATTGTCCGGCCTGTAACAGGCTTTCCGCCTCGCTCAGACTGATGATGGGGTAATCCCCCAGCTTTTCAAGCTGATCCAGCTGATTAGTCTGCCGCAGGAGACTGATATAAGCTCCGCCAGACGGATTCTGATCCGAGCTGTCAAGCTCAGTGACCATAAAGGAAAGCTGCCGGCCGGCGTAATTGAGCATCTGCTCGGCCAACGTTCCGCTTTTGTCATAGATACTCAGCTGGTAGGACTTGCTGATGAGCCCGTTACTGCCGTCTGCTTCCGGCGCAACATAGCCATATCGGGTATGGAGTTCAATGACCGGCTGGTCCATCTGGATAACCTGGCTGTATTGCGTCAGGACATAATCTGCCAGCGCCAGCATCTGCTCCGGCGTGGTGCTGAGCAGGTTAGCCGGCAAAGTATCCGCTTGCGCCTCTGCTCCCTGCGGGAAAACCAGTGAATCCGGCAGCAGGAGACCGCTGTCCGGATCAAAATTCAGCGTATAGGCGCCGATTCCGCTGACGCTGAGCTGAATCCCGTCTATGCTGGTTTGAAGCGAATCAAATTGCTGGCTGCTGGCAAGCAGGCTCTCACGGCTATGCAGGACTTCGCTTGAAGGATATACCACGGGCGCTTCCAGATCATCCCAGTTTACGGTCAGCTGCAAAGCCGCGGCCAGCTGCTCCAGCTGCTGCAGCAGGTCAGACCCGCCGGTTCCGCTTATACTTTGGGTATCCGGCATGATGGTGCGCAGATTCCGGTACACCGGCAGGGTCGTGATATCCGCGTCCTCAGTCCAGGGATTATGGTCAGCCAGTTCAGACTGCTCCAGATACAACTGCCCGTAAGCTGCCGTGGCTCCGCTGCCGTCATCAGACAGCCCAATTACCAGCAGCGGCAGCCCAGCAGTTCCCTGCGGACTGCTATCTGAAGCGGCAGCTGTCTGGCTTGCCTCCCCGGCAGCTGAGGCCGGGATCTGGCTTGATTGACTGGATTCCTGGCCGGTGGCGGCCTGTGCTGCCCTGTCTGCAGCAGTTGCCGTGCCGGCACTGCCTGTGCTGCTGGTGGTCTGGGTTCCGGCCAGGCCTGCCGGCCAGAGACCGGCGCGGTACAGACCAAACCAGCTGCCCAGCAGCAAAACCAAACTGGCTGCCGCTGCGGTGACCAATCCGCGGCGCCAGCTGAGCCGCGGCCGGCAGCGGCTTTCTGCCGCCGCGGTGTCCGTTACGTCAGGGTTGCGGGCCCTGCCGGGAGACCAGGTTTGAGCTTCGACAATATAACGCTCGCGGACCTGACCTATGGCATCAAGCAGCTGAGCCGCTCTGTCGGATGGTTGTTTTGCAGTTTGTTTATTCATGGTGCTGCCTCCTTCCATGTGATTCAAGGCCTCAGTCAGGCTGAAATTGTCAAAGCTTTATCCCGTCTGATAAGAGGTGGCGCTGCAGCTTTTTGCGCGTGCGAAAGAGAATGGATTTGACCTTGCTCTCACTCATGCCATAATCTGCAGCCATTTCGCTGATACGACTGATATACCAGTAACGGCGCATGAACACGCAGCGATCCCTGGCCGAAAGCCCGGCCAGAAAGCGATTCAGACTGTCAACCAGTCTGGCCTCGTCCAGCTGCTCTTCTATCCGCTCAGGTGAGGAAAGGCAGCCTTCCAGATCTTCCAGTACCAGCTCTACCTGTCCGCCGCCCCGCTTGGCGGCGTGCTCCCGGCGGTAGCGGTCCAGCGCCAGGTTGCGGGTAATCCGGGCCAGAAAAGGCGCCAGCAGGCCGGGGCGCTGGGGCGGTATATTGGTCCAGGCCCGCAGCCAGGTGTCATTGACGCATTCTTTGCTATCCTCATCATCAAACAGGATGTTCCAGGCAATCGAGCGGCAATAACGGCCGTATTTAGCGGCAGTTTCATGGATCGCCTGCTCTGAGCGAGCCCAGTACAGTTCAACGATCTGTTTGTCTTCCATCTGCTGTCACCCCCTGTTTTCAGGATACTGACGGGACAACCTTGCCCTGGTACCCTGGACGCCGCGCGGTATTAACGATCTCTCTTACACCTATTATGACGGACAGCAGCCTGGTTTGGTTGCAGTAAACACTGAATCACGCAGCCTAAAGGCTGGCACGGATTTCGATCACCGCTGCGGTCGCTTGCCTTTCTATTTGTGCTAAATCCAACCGCGAAGCCTGGTTAGCCATGTTAAACTGCCTGCAAAACCCGGCGCGTAGGCTCATTATGAATGGCCGCGCTACACGGAAAGGATCAGACATGGCAGAATACTTTAAGCTGACCGACAGCATTTACGATATCACGGAAAAATATCCGGTCTTGATTGACCTGCTGGCCGCGGAGGCCTTTCCGCTGCTGAAAAATCCCGCCCTGCGGCAAGTGATGGGCCGGACCATCACGCTTGAAAGCGCCCTGCGCAGTAAGCAGCTGAGTGTGGACTTGTTTGCGCAAAAGCTGCGGGAAACCATCAGGCAAAACCAGGCTGACCAGGCCGGATTGAGCAGCGGAGTGACTGCGCCGGCGCCGCAGCGGCCTGACGGCCCGCGGCTTGAAGGGGTGCTGCCCTGCCCCATCCGGATACCGCTGCTGGACCAGCTGGAAACCTGGCTGGGTCAGCAGCCGGCCGGCAGTCCGGTCCACCATCTGACCTATCAACTGCAGGCCGCCAGTCTTGGCCTGGACAAGATCATTCAGGATGTGCGGACCAGTCAGGGTAACCCGGACCAGCTGGCAGATCTTTATCTGTCGGCCGGCTTTGAGCTGTTTTTTGACCATGAGCTCATGGGCCAGTACTGTGATCGCGGCGCGTTTGGCGACCTGAGCCAGCGGCGCAGGCTTAATCCGGACTTGCAAAATGCGCGGATTGATCTGCAGGACCCGCTCGGGCAATACGCTATCCTGGGGGTCGTACCGGCTGTCTTTATGGTTAACACCAAAGTGCTGGGCCAGCGCCCCTTCCCCCAAACCTGGGCGGATCTGCTGCGCCCGGAGTTTGAGCACAGCGTCGCCCTGCCTACGCGGGACCTGGACCTGTTCAACGCGCTGCTTTTACACATTCACCGCTTTTACGGAGCGGAGGGGGTCACACGGCTGGGCCGGGCTGCTCAGCAGGCCCTGCATCCGGCCCAGATGGTCAAAGGCAGCGGGCAGAAAGCGGCGGCCGGACTGCCCGCGGTTTCCGTTACCCCTTACTTTTTTACCCGGATGATAGGGGGAAACAGCCCGCTTCAGCCGGTCTGGCCCCAGGACGGCGCCATTGTCAGCCCTATATTTATGCTGGCTAAAGCCAGCGCTCAGCCGCAGCTCCAGCCGCTGGTAGATTTTTTCTGTTCCCGCCAGGTCGGTGAAACCTTCAGCGCCAATGGCAAATTCCCGTCCACCCATCCGGAGGTGGACAATCAGCTGCAGCCGGAGCAGGACTTCATGTGGCTGGGGTGGGACTATATTCACCAGCAGGACATCACCCGGCTGATCCGGCAGACAGAAAGGCTCTTTTACGCCGCGCAAGGAAAGGACAGCTTATGAATCTGACCATTGTTTCCGGCCCGCCTTCATCAGGCAAAACCGCCGTGATCCTGAAAACCATTGCGGCGCTGAAAAGCCGCGGGGTCAAAGTGGGGGTGGTCAAATTTGACTGCCTGTACACCGATGATGACAAGGCCTATGCAGAAGCCGGTGTGCCGGTTCAAAAGGGTCTGTCCGGCGCCCTGTGCCCGGACCACTTTTTTGCCTCCAATATTGAAGAAATTGTCCGCTGGGGCAAGCAAAGCGAGCTGGACTTGCTGATCACGGAATCAGCCGGACTGTGTAACCGCTGTTCGCCGTACCTGAAACAGGTAAAAGGTGTCTGTGTCATTGACAACCTGTCCGGCATTAATACGCCCCGCAAAATCGGCCCGCTGCTGAAGTCAGCCGATCTGGTGGTTATTACCAAGGGAGATATTGTATCCCAGGCGGAGCGGGAGGTCTTTGCGGCCCGGGTGAGCTCGGTCAATCCCCGCGCGCTGATCTTACCGGTCAACGGCCTGACCGGTCAGGGTGCTTACGAGCTGAGCACCCTGCTGTACAACCCGGACCTGCAGGTAGAGACTGTCCAGGGCATGCAGCTGCGTTTCCCCATGCCGGCGGCGCTGTGCTCTTACTGTCTGGGCGAAACCCGCATTGGCCAGGCGTTTCAACTGGGCAACGTCAAAAAGATGGATTTGGGGGAGCCTGAAGCATGACCAATCAAACCCTGGCGCAGCTGTTGGCGCAGCAGCCTTATGCAGCGGACTTTTTTAAGCAGAATAAGCTTGATATCAGCGGCTTTGAACAGCTGACCCCGGCTGAGTATCTGGCCCATTTCAGCCCGGAAGAGCTGGAAGACCGGGCTTTGGAGCCGGAGCGCCTGCTGGCGGACCTGGCCTTGTATCTGGAGCAGATGCGGGACTTTTTGGGTTTGGATGAACAACAGCCGCTGCGCACCCTGACCATTTTGCCCGGCCGGGACAAAGCGGGGCAGGCGGAAGACTTTGAACGGCTGACGCTGCATACCTCCGAGATTGTCTCCATTGTGGGGCCGACTGGCTCCGGCAAAAGCCGGCTGCTGGCTGACATTGAATGGGCAGCCCAGGGTGACACCCCAACCGGCCGCCGTATCCTGATCAATGACGCCCCGCCGGACCCGCAGTGGCGCTATTCATCGCGCCATAAACTGGTGGCGCAGCTGTCGCAGAACATGAATTTTGTCATGGACCTGACAGTGCAAGGCTTTCTGCAGCTGCACGCGGAAAGCCGCCTGCACCCGGACCCGGCAGCGGTGACCCGGGAGATCATGACCGCGGCTAACCGTCTGGCGGGCGAAGCGTTTGCGCTGGATACCCCAGTGACCAGTCTGTCCGGCGGGCAGTCCCGCGCCTTGATGATTGCAGACACCGCTATCTTAAGTGCGTCTCCGATTGTGCTGATTGATGAAATTGAGAACGCGGGCATTGACCGTAAACGGGCGTTGGAGCTGCTGGTAGCGCAGGACAAAATTGTGCTGATGGCGACGCATGATCCGCTGCTGGCCCTGATGGCTAACCGTCGCCTGGTAATTAATAATGGCGGCATCTGCCAGGTGCTGACAACCAGTCCGGCTGAAAAAGCAAAGCTGGGGCAGCTGCAGCAGCTGGATGCGGTGATCGCCGCGGCCCGTCAACAGCTGCGCCGTGGCCAGCGCCTGAGCTAGCGCGATAAGGGGGTGCGGACAAGAAGTTGCGCAAATTAAAAAGGGCATAAAGAGGCCGAGTTGATCGAATGGGTTTGAAGGAACCATTTGTACAAAGGAGACCAACCATATGTCCAGGAAGCTCATACAGTTAAAGGAAGGCGCAATCAAGGACGAATTAACGGAACTGGCACGCAGCAGCGGTTTTTGAGCTGTTCAGTGTACTATTCCAGCAAGAGCACGTGCTGTCCTTCACTGTCGCTGAATTTGTCGCCTCCGATCTGCGCCGGATTGACACTCCAGAGTTAAGCAAGCCCTGGCCCGTGCGGGCCTGCTGCAAAAGATCATGGCGGCTGAACAGGGTCTGGATCAACCGCTGTTGAATATTCTGACGCCAGACGGTCTGATGTTATCCGGTGGCGAAGAACAAAAGCTTTTGCTGGCCCGGGCTATCTATAAAGACGCACCAGTGGTCATCCTGGATGAACCGACTTCTGCCCTGGACACACTGGCAGAAAGTCAGATTTACGAGGACTTCAGCCAGGCCATGCAGGACAAAACGGCGCTTTTTATATCGCACCGCCTGGCTTCATCCCGTTTTTGTGACCGGATTCTGGTGCTGGTTGACGGACGGGTTGCGGATTTTGCCCCGCATGAGGTCCTGATGCAACAGCCCGACAGTCCGTATGCCCGGCTGTTTAAGGAACAGGCTCACTATTTTCAGATCTGAGCCGCCAGACCTTCACAAGGTGATTGGTCCGCCATAACCCTGGCAGCGGGACGGGCATTCATTAGATTTGCTTCCTATATGCCATCTATACTGCAGCTGCTGCCGGTTATTTTCCAAATATATCAGCTGGTATCCTACTTATGCCTATAAGGCCTGATTTACCCTATGACTGCTACCTGCTGGCTCTTACCGGACGACAGACAGGACGACAATCGCAGTGAGATATTATGCATAAATCTGGAGCGGTAACGACCGGATGACAAAGGCGCCTTGAAAGGGCAAAGTCACCTGTCCGAATACTGAATTATTGTGTGATTCATCGAGACTAAATCATTTCGATACTGAATAACTGACGAATTGACAAAAATTATTGGAAGGAGTATTATGTATAAACAATAATATTTATGCATATCAGAGAGACAAAACTAAAGGGGGTTTGTATTATGAGTCATGAAAAAGCTAAAGCAATGTCTGTTGCCAATGTCCTTTACGCCGTATTTTTGGCCGTACTGCCTGTCATCAGTGCCTATTTGCTGATGGTGCCCCAGGACCATTACCGCCAGCAGCAGGCACAGAGCTACAACTATCCTGCTTCAAGCTATATAGCCGTGCTTTTACTGAACGCGCTGGCTTATTTCCTGCTTGCCCTGGCTGTCGCGCTGGCCAGGCGCCAGGCGGGCTGCCGGGTCCATCAGATCATTGCAGTGGTCTGGATCGCCCTGGGCATCTTGTATGTCCTATTGGATCTGTTGCTGCGTTATGCCGGAGTGCCGGATGTGCTGAGTGGTCTGAATAACTGGCTTTATACGGTGCAGCCTTATCCGGGCTTTTTACTGGCGCTGATCCTTGGGCCTTATGTTGTGATCCTGTATTTGCTGAAATCATAATTTTAGTGATCTATGATTTTATCAGTTATACAAGTTGGGTTATTAAGTGAATTATGTAGCGATATATAGATTCTGACAAAATCCGTTAAGGGAAAGGAGATTAATAATGATGAGAATTAACAGTATAATAAGCCTTATAAGTGCATTTATATTGACAGTAAGTAGTGTGAGTATCCCAAACATAGTTGACAGCAACTCGTTAGTTAGTAGAAATGACGCTGTCCTAACAAATCTAGAAACTGGTGAATCAAAAGAAATCACGGTATATCAACTTCCGGATGCTTCAGGAATGTCTGCTAATAATGCAGAAGGGGAAAGTAGTATCAGTTATTATGCTGTTTTATCAGGAGATTCTTTTTCACAATCTCAAACAGATAATGGCTATGGATTAACAGCGTACCTAACGGTCTATTATAATCGTACTGTGTATAATAATAATAACTACGGAAAAATAACAAAAGTTACGGGTAGTTGGGTTATTTCTGACTCGTCCTATGAATTAAGTAGTCGAGAAGTATCCTATGGAGAAAACGGAAAAGCTACAGACAGTACATGGTATCAAAAGAGTTATACAAAGTATCCTTCATCCAATACATTTACGTATACAACGACAAACGAATTCACAAAAGCAATTAATCTTGATGCTGGTTCAAGCGATTTTGGTGCAAATTCTGAAGTAATAATTACTAGACATGGTTCATCATGGTCGTTAGATCTCAGTTGCTATTATTGAGGATGTGCCTGTTACTATATTGTTAAATAAAAACCAGTAGTAAGAATAGTCTATATTATCGCTACATCGACTCTCTTTGTATTATGTCTAAGTATATAAAGAGAGTTTTTTATTTTACCAACTATGAAGCAAATGACAAACCGCCGGGGACCTGTCCCGCGCTATGTTGTGGAAAAAAGTCCGATCTGGGGGAATTTTATCCGCAGCCTCTTGAGTCTGCCGCGGCTTTCGCCTAAAGTGAAGAGCAATCGTGCACCGGTCGGGCCGGCAAAGGAGACTACTCAGACATGGACATTCAAAACTACGCTTATCTTAATCAGCCGCCCCGGCTGCTAGAGTCCTTTTTCACGCTGGGCAATATCCACTTTCAGGCTGAACAACTGCTGCGGACAGACCCGGTCACCCAGACCGCTTTACTGGCGTACGGCCGCTATGAGCGCAAAGGACGTTTTTCATTTAATAACTATAGCGCCCCGTTTGAGGCCGCTGAATCCTGGTCCTTTCCGCCCAGCTACCCGGACCGTCCGGCTTTTCCCTTGCAGCTGGCTTTCACCGCGCCTAATGTCCTGCGCCTGCGGACTACCTGTGACAACCTCTGGGCCTGCCGCCGCGCCGCGGACTGGACCCCCGCGCGCCAGACCGCCTGGGAAAGCCACTGGGAACAGCGCGATAATCACTCCCTGATGCTGGCTGGCCAGCCCCAGCCCTTGCCTCAGACCGCCAGTCAGACGGCTGACGGCAGCCTGAGCCTCAAAACAGCGGCAGGCTCGGTGGAAATCCAGGCCGATCCCTTCCACCTGATCCTCAGAGACCAGAACGGCCGGGTACTTACTCATACCCTGCACCGCCGTGACTCTATGAACTTGCAAAACTGCAGCCCGCTGCCTTGCTCCTATCTTCAGCAAGCCAGTGACCTCAGCCGCTATCCGCTGCTGGCCCTGCAACTGTATCCAGGCGAAGCAATCTACGGCTGCGGAGAAAGCTTTACCCGGCTTAATAAACGGGGGCAGCGGCTGGATCTCTGGACCCGGGACCCTCATGGCGTGGAAACTGAAGGCCAGTACAAGCCGGTGCCCTTCTATCTTTCCAGCCGCGGCTACGGCGTCTTTTACCATACCTCCGCGCCGCTTACGCTGGATTTTGGCCACAGCTATGCGGAAGCCCAGCAGGCGGTAATCGGCGAAGCTATGCTGGAGGTCTTCTTTTTCTTTGGCACACCTAAAGAAATCCTGCGGGCCTACACCGACCTCACCGGCCACAGCCCGGTTCCGCCCTTTTGGAGCTTTGGTCTGTGGATGTCCCGTATCAGCTACAAAAGCGAAGCTGAGGTCCGGGCTGTATCCGCCCGCCTGCGCCAGGAGCAGATCCCCTGTGACGTCATCCACCTGGATACCGGCTGGTTTGAGCGGGACTGGTGCTGTGATTACCGCTTTTCTCCCAGCCGCTTTGCCGATCCGGCCGGGATGCTGCAGCAGCTGCGGCAGCAGGATCACCACCGCGTCAGCTTGTGGCAGCTACCCTATTTCACCCCGGACAATCCGCTTTATCCGGAATTGCTGCATCAAAAGCTGGCGCTGCGCGACGCCAATGGCCATCTGGCTGGAGCAGACGCTATCCTGGATTTTTCTGACCCGGCGGCCGTCCGCTGGTATGAAGCCAGGCTGGCGGAGCTGCTGCGGCAGGGGGTAGCGGCTATAAAGGCGGACTTTGGCGAAGCCGCGCCGCTTGACGCGGTCTATCACGCCGGCCACAGCGGCTGGCTGGAGCATAACCTGTACCCGCTGCGCTACAACAAGGCAGCTTATGAAGCCTGCCAGCACCTGGCTAATGACGGCCAGGGCAGCCTGATCTGGGCGCGTTCAGCCTGGGCCGGCAGCCAGCGCTATCCGGTCCATTGGGGCGGCGACGCGGAAAATACGGACATGGGTCTGCTGTGCACGCTGCGCGCGGGGCTTTCGCTGGGACTGTCAGGCTTTACGTTCTGGAGTCACGATCTGGGCGGCTTTGTGAAACCAAGTCCGGAAGATCTCTACCTGCGCTGGACCTTTATGGGCGTGTTCAGCTCCCATCTGCGTTGTCATGGCGCGCCGCCTAAAGAGCCCTGGGCGTATTCGCCGGCCTTTTTACAGGCTTTTCGCCGCCTGATGCAACTGCGCTACCGCCTTTTACCCTATATTTACGAGCAGAGTCAGATCGCGGCCACAGCCGGCCTGCCCCTGTTGAGGGCTCTGTGGCTGGAGTACCCGGAAGACATGGCGGTAAGGGATCTGGAGGATGAGTATTTGTTTGGACAGGATCTGTTGGTCGCGCCGCTGCTGACGGCGGAGCGCTGCCGCCAGGTCTATCTGCCGCGGGGGCAGTGGGTGAACTGGGAAAGCGGAGAGGAGCTGAACGGGGGCTGCTGGTCTGAGCAGCAGGCTCGGGATCTGCCCGGCTTGCTGTGGGTGCGAAGCGGCGCGGAGATCCCCCTGGTGCAGCCGGCGCTGTCTACGGATGAAATTGATTGGTCCACGCTGACTCGCTGCCGTTTTGGTGAGGCCACACCAACCCCGGCAGGGGAGGCGGATGGCGCCCGGCCGGGAGAAACGGGCCGGGACAATGGACAATAATAGCTGAGGCAGCTGCGACGACAGCTTAACGGCCGGTCGGTTTGGCCTCCGTGGTCTGAGTGTCAGTAGGCTGAGCGGCAGTTGCCTGAGCGACAGTGGTCTGCGCGGCGGTAGTCTGCCCGTCAGTTGCTTGACCATCAGTAGGCTGAGCGACAGTGGTCTGACCGACAGTTACCCGCTGCTCCGATTCCGGGGCTGCGGACCTGGCGATCGGGGCCGAGGCTTTGAAGCTGCGGCGGAAGGCCCGCGCGCTCTGGCCGTTGGCCTGGCGGAAGGCAGCGGAAAAGTGTTCACTGGAGGTGTAGCCCACGCGGTCGGCAATCTCCGCGATTGACAGCTGGGTTGACTGCAGCAGGACTCGGGCGGCAGACAGCCGTGCCGCCTGTTTCATATCGCGGAAGGACTGACCATATTGCTGCCGGATCAGGCGCTGGGTCTGGCGCTCGGAGCGTCCCAGCCTGCGGGACAGATCAGCCAGGGTTAGTTTGTCATATTCATATAGAAAACACTCTTCCATCAGCAGGATCTGTTCATTGGCAGGGTCAAGCCGCGGCGGCAGGGCGGGGGCGGCCGCGGTTCCGGCTTGGGTCCCGCTTCCGCTTCCGGTCCCGGTCCCGCTTCCGGCCCGGCCGGCGCTCCTGTCCGGAGACTCTGGCCGGGAGACCACCACAATCTTGTACCCAGGCTTGTTTTCCGGCTGCGAAGCCTGCGCGCCGGCATAGTTTCTGACCGCGCCAATCAGGATCTGGCGGATCAGCGTTTCGCCCTGAACCTCAAAACCCGGCCGCCGGTCACGCAGCTCCGTAAACAAGCGGGTGAACAGGGGATCCAGCTGTTCCTGATCCTGACCCAGCCATACCTGCTGACGCAGAAAACGGGCGGTCAGGCTGTCGGCGCGGGCGTCTCCCGCGCCCGGCTGAGACAGCGGCGCCTGTTCAAAATGCAGGTACAAACAATCCTCCGCCATGGGATCCTGGGGATCGGACCACTGCTCATGTACCACCCCCGGGCCGGTCACATACAACATCCCCCGGCTGAGCGCCCGGGCCGTTCCGTTGAGCATAACCGTACCGCGGCCAGACGGTATGTAGTGCAGCTCGTAACTGCCGGCTCCGTGACTGTGGGCGGGCACCGCGCGGTGGAACTGCTCCCGGACAATATTTAATACCCGGCAAATCCAACCGTCGGCCCTGAACTGTATGCCGCTGTGATCATAACGTTCCCAATCCATAGGTTATCTGCTCCTGCGCCGGTCCCTGACCGGACAATCGCGGCTTTGTTACTTTGCACAACCGCCTGCCCCTGAATATTGACAGCCTGATGATAACATCTGATAATGCAAAATGAAAGATTCGATTTTACGACAGATCCTGCGTAAGAATGGCGATTATTTGTCTTTCTTTCGCCATAATGAACCGTTAACATAAACTTAGCAGAAAATAAATAAGACCTTGGCTCCGCCTGAACACGGCGGTTCCAAAGTCCAGATGGAAGCAGATGAAAGGAGTTTATATGACAGGCAAAATGATGGGTGCCGTGCTGCCAGGCAACAGTACGGTAGAACTGAAAGAGTTTGATATTCCCACGCCGGGCTATGGCCAGGTGCTGGTCCAGACCAAGGCAACGACCATCTGCGGCAGTGATATCCGGGCAATCTACCGGGAGCATGTGGGCAAGGGACCGGAAGGCTATATCCCCGGCACGATTGCCGGGCACGAGCCCTGCGGCGTCATTGTAGAAGAAGGCCCGGGCCTGCGCCGTTTTAAGAAGGGCGACCGGGTCATTGTGTATCATATCTCCGGCTGCGGGGTCTGCCACGACTGCCGCATGGGCTACTATATTTCCTGCAAAAGCCCGCTGCGCCGGGCTTATGGCTGGCAGCGCGACGGCGGGATGGCGCCCTACATGCTTTGTGATGAAAAAGATCTGATTGCGCTGCCGGATGAGCTGACCTACAAAGACGGGGCGCAGGTGGCCTGCGGCTTTGGCACGGTTTATGAAGCGCTTGAAAAAATCGGCGTTTCCGGTAATGACGCGGTGCTGGTCACGGGATTAGGACCGGTAGGCCTGGCGGCGCTGATGCTCAGCAAGGCTATGGGCGCCAATCGCCTGATCGGGGTGGAAATGAACGATTACCGGATTGAGCTGGCCCAAAAGCTGGGTCTGGCGGACTATGTTTTCAAGCCCGGTCCGGAGGTGGTGGAACAGATCAAGGCGGTTACCGGCGGCCAGGGAGTAGAACGGGCGGTGGATGCCAGCGCTTCAGACGGCGGCCGCCAGACGGCGGTGCGGGCAACCCGGGAATGGGGCAAGATCGCGCTGGTAGGCGAAGGCAACAGCATGACCCTGAATCCCAGTCCGGATATGCTGCATGGACAAAAGACCATTTACGGCTCCTGGGTCACCTCCCTGTGGCGCATGGAGGACCTGGTGGAGCATCTGGTGCGCTGGCAGATACACCCTGAGGAACTGATCACGGACGAATTCCCACTGGAGCAGGCCGATCAGGCTTATGCGCTGATGGCCGGCGGCCACTGCGGCAAAGTGGCGGTGGTTTTTCCGGACTGAAGCCGCGGCTGGAGCTTAAGCCTGGCAACCATGATTAGCTATGGTCAGATGGCGACCGTATGATATGACAGGAGGTCTCATGACGGAACAAGATAAACGATTTACCCCTGATACGGGCGCTTCCGCCGGGCTGACCGCAACCACTGCGGCTGCGGTCAGCCCGGCTGCGGAGACAGACTGGAGCGCGCGGGTCTGGCAGCGCCGCCTGCCGGACGGGGGACTGATCCCGGCCATTGGGATGGGAACCTTTGGCTCAGATAAATATGGCGCGCAGGCGGTGTCCGACGCGGTGTATGGCGCGGTGCGCTGTGGCTACCGGCTGCTGGACTGCGCGGCGGTCTATCAAAATGAGGCGGACATCGGCCGGGTTTTGCAGCGGCTGTTTACAGAGGGTGTGGTCAGCCGTCAGGAACTGTTTATCACCTCTAAAGTCTGGAATGACCGGCACCATGAGGTAGTGGCTGCCTGCCGGGAGAGCCTGCGGGATCTGCAGCTGCAGCAGCTGGATCTGTATTTTTTGCATTGGCCGTTTCCTAACTACCACGCGCCGCATTGTGACGGGGACGCCCGCAATCCGGATTCCCGCCCCTTCAGGGTGGATGAATTCATGCAGACCTGGCGACAGCTGGAGCAGCTGGTGGATCTGGGCTTAACCCGCTATATTGGCATGTCCAATATGACTGTGCCCAAGCTCAAAGCTGTTCTGCCTCTCTGCCGGATCAAGCCGGTGGCCCTGGAGATGGAACTGCATCCATCCTTCCAGCAGCCGGAGCTTTTCCAATACGCCCTGTCCCAGGGCATTCAGCCTGTTGGCTTTTCGCCCATCGGGTCGCCCTCACGGCCTGAGCGGGACCGGACATCGGAGGATGTGGCGGATACCGAGCTTCCGTCTATCCAGGCCGCGGCCAAAGCGCACGGGCTGCACCCCGCTGTGGTCTGCCTTAAATGGGCCGTGCAGCGCGGTCAGATTCCAATTCCGTTTTCAGTTAAACCGGAGCAGTATCTGGCCAATCTTAAGTGCAGCTTTGAAGATCCGCTGACAGATCAGGAGATGGCGGCTATCGCCCGGGATGACCGCAACTGCCGTCTGATCAAGGGACAGGTTTTTTTGTGGCCGGGCGCCAGCAACTGGCAGGAACTCTGGGACCTGGACGGCCGGATAGCCGGCAGCCGGACCTGAGCCCGCAAAACGAAGCAAAGGAGACAAAAAATGTTAAAAGGAATACCGGCCGTACTTTCGCCGGAATTGCTCAAAACCCTGTGTGAAATGGGACACAGCGACCGCCTGGTTTTAGCCGACGGCAACTTTCCGGTACCAACCATGGGCCGTGACGCGGTCATCATCCGCGCGGACGGGCATGGCGTGCCGGAACTGCTGGACGCCATCCTCACACTCTTTCCGCTGGATGCTTATGTGGAACATCCGGTAACCTTGATGGAAGTGATGCCGGGCGATCCGGTGGCTACCCCAATCTGGGAAACCTATAAGGAAATTATTGCCCGCCACGATCCCCGCGGCGCGGCGGTGATCGGATCAACCGACCGTTTCAGCTTTTATCAGGAAGCCCGCCAGTGCTATTGCATTGTAGCGACCGGCGAAACCGCGCTTTACGCCAATATCATTTTGCAGAAAGGTGTCGTCCAGAATCATGTATGATATGCAGCCTTACTTAGCGACAATAGATCGGGTGATTGCTGACGGACCCTACCAGGATGATTGGGACTCGCTGGCTGGCTGGCGCGTTCCCGCGTGGTACCAGCAGGCCAAATTCGGCATTTTTATTCACTGGGGTGTATACAGCGTGCCGGCTTTCGGCAGCGAATGGTATTCGCGCAACATGTATATTCAAGGTTCGCCTGAATATGAGCACCACCTCAAGACTTATGGACCGCACAAGGACTTTGGTTACAAGGATTTTATCCCCCGCTTTACCGCGGAACACTTTGACCCGGATGCCTGGGCGGCGCTCTTTAAAGAAGCCGGTGCGCGTTACGTGGTCCCGGTAGCCGAGCATCATGATGGCTTTCAGATGTACCGCAGTGATATCTCTCATTGGAACGCCTATGAAATGGGACCGCAGCGGGATGTTCTGGGTGAACTGAAACAAAGCTTCAGCCGTCAGGGCCTGATTACCGGCGCCTCCTCTCACCGGGTGGAACACTGGTTTTTTATGGGTCACGGCAAGGACTTTGACAGTGACATCAAGGAGCCGTTGCGGCGCGGCGATTTTTACTGGCCGGCCATGCCGGAGGCAGATCACTTTGATCTCTTCAGTAAACCGGTTCCAACTCAGGAATATATGCAGGACTGGCTGCTGCGTACCTGTGAAATCATTGACCGCTATCAGCCGCGGCTGCTCTACTTTGACTGGTGGATTCAGCACAGTGCCATGAAGCCGTATCTGAAAAAACTGGCAGCTTACTACTACAACCGGGCAGCTGAACGCGGGCAGGAAGTAGCCATCAACTACAAGCATGACGCCTTTATGTTCGGCACGGCGGTACCGGATATTGAACGCGGCCAGTTTGCGGCGGTCCAGCCTTATTTCTGGCAGACTGACACAGCGATCGCGCTGAATTCCTGGTGCTATACAGAGAACAATCAGTTCCGTCCTTATGAGGATATTCTTTGTGATCTGGCGGATATTGTCAGCAAAAACGGCACCTTACTGCTCAATGTGGGACCAAAGTCTGACGGTACAATTTCCGGGCCGGATCAGGCTGTCCTGCGGGGCATTGGCGCCTGGCTCAAAGTGAATGGTGAGGCTATCTATGACAGCTCAGTCTGGCGCGAGTCGGGCGAAGGCCCCACTGTAGTGGAGTCCGGCCAATTTACGGACGGCAAAAAGAAGGCGTTTACCTCTCAGGACTTCCGCTTTACCCGTCATGGCAGCTATCTTTACGTAATCGCGCTGAAACCGGCGGCGGACGGACATTATTGCGTCCACGCGCTGGGCCGGCAGGACGCCAGCCGCCTGGCCAATTTCAGCGGCCTGATCCGGGAGGTGTCTTTGCTGGGGGCAAAGCGGCCGATTATCTGGGAGCGCCAGGAAAACGGACTGCAGCTGGATACCGGGGGGCAGGAGCAGGACCGCGGCAGTCAGAAAGACTGTCCGCTGGTCTTTAAAATTCGGGTGGACTAGAATTCGGGTGGACCAGGATCCGGAAGAGACAGACAGGCAGCGGCCGGCTTTGCTAGACTTTTAGTATGTTTAGTGCAATCGGCCGCTGCTGCTTTGTTATAGGGAGGACTGCCTATGCCACCCATTCTGATTCCAACTGTCAAGCTGAATACCGGCGCCTCAATCCCGCGGCTGGCGCTGGGGACCTGGGAGATACCGGCTGCCCAGGCGCCGGAGCTGGTCAGTTTTGGCCTGAAATCCGGCTATCGTTCCGCAGATACCGCCTGGGCTTATCACAATGAAGCTGCA
>JAQWFM010000133.1 GCA_028704415.1 Oscillospiraceae bacterium
GTCCGTCAGGCGTCGTAACCAGGTCAATCTCCGGATAAGGCTTGGACAAAGGCTTTTCAAGGACCACCATAGCAAAGATAGACGTACCGGCAGACACATTACCCGTCCGCGGCGCTACAGAATCCGTGGCCACCATGCCGGTCCCGGCATCCCCCTCAGGCGGCGCCATTACTGTGCCCGGCTCCAAATCACCGCTGGGATCGATCAAGCTTGCGCCCGCCGCAGTCAGTCGGCCGGCGTCAGCACCAGCCGGCAATACCTGAGGCAGCAGCTGTTGAATATCCCAGCTATAACCGCGGTCCATCATATGCGTGCGGAACGCCGCCAGCATCTGGCGGTCATAATCACCTTGCTCCGCATCTATCGGGAAGACGCCTGAAGCATCCCCTACGCCCAAAACCCGGCGGCCGCTGAGTTGCCAGTGAATGTAGCCGGCCAAGGTATTAATTGAAGCCAGTTTTGCCACATGCTCTTCTTGATTGAGCATAGCCTGCTCCAGATGCGCAATGCTCCAGCGCAGCGGAATATTGAAATTAAAGAGTTCAGATAGACCAGCCGCGGCCGGGCCGGTATTGGTATTGCGCCAGGTACGAAACGGCGTCAGCAACTGGCCTTCCCGGTCAAAGGGCAGATAACCGTGCATCATTGCAGAAATCCCCAGCGACCCAATTTTATGCAGGGAGACGCCGTACTGTTCCCGTACATTTTGCCGCAGCTGAGCATAAGCCTGCTGCAGGCCAGACCAGGCATCCGCCAGCTCGTAAGTCCACAGGCCCTGCTTATATTGATTTTCCCAAGAGCTGCTGCCCTGAGCTATGGGTTGCAGGTCAGGTCCCAGCAGGACTGCTTTAATGCGGGTTGAACCTAACTCAATGCCCAGCGCCGTATCCCCCTGATTCAGGGCAGTTGTCATATCCTCAATCGTCATACTGTCCGCTCCTTTCTGATAACTCATTATAGCAAGAGCAACCAGGGCACGGCAGCGCTGAGCGTTAAAAAGTTGTTTGTTATGACCTTCGCGCATGGTTGCGGCCTGCGCCCCCCACTTACGCGCTAAGCTTAGCTGAGGGAAGGGCAGCAGGTTAATCCCTGCACCCCGTCCCGGTATCAGCGGGCGCTCCGCCTGGGTCGCAGGATTTGGTATAAAGCCACGACTTTCCCTTCAGAAAGAACACGGGGCATACCGGGGGTAGCCCGAGACAAGGGGCAAGCCCTAAGCGAATGCGGCTTGGGTAAAAAATACGGCAGGCTGTCGCCTGCCGCCGCGGATCCGTTGTCAGGCCGGACTGGTCCGGCTGAATACAAAGCCGCAAGACTTACCAGATCAGGAAGTCATTCCCCGTCAGCTTTAAGACAGCTTCCGCGTAATAACTGTCGCCGTAAATGATATTGAACTCATGCTCCTTATCATGGTAGGCAGCCGTGCATTTCTGGACAATGGCGTCATTACTGCGATCATAGCAGCAGCAGTCGCGGTCCAGGGCCTTAAGCAGTTTAAGGGCTGCCTGCAGGTATAAATGTCGCTCGCCGTCCGGTACCTGCCGAGCCAGCTCAATCAAGCCGCAGGCTGCAATCGCCGCGGCGGTTGAGTCTTCCCAGGCCGGTTCAGCCGGTTGTCTGAAGTCTACGGGAATATGTCCAGACTCCGGTATATTAGCAATAAAATAATGCGCAATCCGTTTAGCGGTATCTAAGTATGCTTCTTTGCCACTGTGAATAAAACTAAGCACAAAGCCATATAAACCCCACGCCTGCCCCCTGGTCCAGGAAGAGCCGTCAGCGTAACCCTGGCCGCCGTGGATCGTCACTTTTTCTCCGCTAAACGGATCAAATTCCACAATGTGTTCGCAAGACCCGTCCGGACGCACAAAAGCCCAGGAAACAGTATCCGCGTGCTTCATGGCAATTTCCCTGAAACGGGGATCCTGCGTTTCTTCACTGGCCCAGTATAAAATCGGCAGATTCATCATGCAGTCAATGATGCCCCAGCCGACATTATTGCGTTCTGCCGTCGGCAGCCCATCCCAGGCCCGGATAAATTCCCCGGCCGGATTGTAGCGGCCGGCTAAAATCGTTGCGGCCAGCAGGCCGCGGCGTCTGGACGCGTCATTGCCAGTCAGGCGATAGTCCGCCACAGCCGTGGGTAACCAGCGAAAGCCCGCGTCATGATCCATACCCACAAAGTCCCGAAAACAGGCATCCAGCGCGGCTTCACTGCTGCGGGCCTGCTCCAGGTAGCGCTCATCATGGGTCTCGGTATACATCAGCCACAGCAGCCCGCCCCAAAAGCCGTTGCACCACCACTCAATCCGATCCGACCAGTCATCAAAGCGGCCATTGACTGTACTGTAGGGAATACCCGTGCCTACCGTGAGACTGACCGCCGCAACTTTGTCTTTAATCGCCGCCGCAGTCCGGCTGGCCCATTCATGGTCCGCCTGATTCATAAACTGTTGGTTAAGCTCCTTTAAACTAAGCATCCTTGACCTCCTGAAGTCCTGTTGAGGCTATTTGGCCTTACTGGCCATATTATGCCACAGCAGCCCCCGACTGCCGCTGACCTGCGCTATGCAAATATCCCTTGAATTCTTGTCAAAATCCTGTTTTTTGCCGACGCTCCGGTAAAAATCTGCTGCCAGACGATCAGGTTGTGACCGTCCGGACTCGTAAGATATCCTCACAGGCAGACAGGTCTTCCGTCAGTGCATACAGGGTCAGACCCTCAGGTAAAATCAGGGTCATCACATTTGTATATGATTTTTGACGGCCATCGTAAGAAAAATCATCCTCTTCAGCCCGCAACCGCACCTGATGGCGACGCAGGGTTTCCTGAATATAGACCTGAGTGGTGCGGGGATTGAGGCAGACAATCTCAATCCGGATTAGCTCCGGG
>JAQWFM010000134.1 GCA_028704415.1 Oscillospiraceae bacterium
TCAAAGCGCAACAGGCCACCATAATAGAGATTTTCCCCGCTGCTAATGTCTCCTGGCTCAGTCCAGGCCGCATAGCCGTCCACCAGATTCCAGTAAATAATCGCTTCCATGGCCGGATGGCTGAACCAGATCGAATAATACAGCTTCAGCAGCTGCGCCTGCAGCGCTTCAAACGCCGGTTTATTGGCAAACGCGGGAATGGTGATTTCAGTAATCTGCAGCGGTTTGCCAAAAGCCGCCAGGCGATCCATAACCGAATAGATATTGGCCGGATTCAAATAAGCGTCACCCCGGTCCTGATCAATCAGGCCTTGTTCGTAATCAATGGGGAAAAACCAGTGGCACTGCATCCCGATCGTATCGATCCGGGCGCCGTGCTCCAGGGCCCGCTGGATCAGCAGGTAGTAAGGCATCCGGTTGCCCTGTGTCTCATGCTGATAAATGCCGGCGCACTCGTTAATGATCAATTCGTTGCCGGGGAAGTATTTTTCCGCCAGTTTAAAGCTCCACTCCACCAGATCAGGTTGCTGAAAAAAGCGCCGCTTGCAGGCGCACAGCGTCTCATTGATGACCTCATGGCCCGGGATCGTCCGGCTGTAGCGCGCCGCGATTTCCGCAAAGCGTTTTTCCAGCAGGAACCGAGTCTGGCGGATATCGTCCGGCACCCAGTCCGGGGTAAAGGGAACATAATTCAGGCAGTGCAGTTTAGGTTCAATGTCATGCTCACGGCAGTAATCCAGGCAAAGGTCCGGCGCCGGCCGCCGGTATACCCGTGGCGAATCCTCGGCAAAGCGCGGCTGTCCTTGCCGGGGCTCCAGATCCTTCCAATAAAATGGCAGCGTCGCCAGATTAAACAGCTGGCTGAATTGTTCCCGGTACCGCTGATTTTTATCGGCTGACTCAAATTCATCCAGCATGAAGAGATTGGCGCCGTGTTTGAACTCATGGCGACGCAGGACTGCGTGGACCGGTGTCCGGCATAGCGGCCGGCCGTTCGGCGTCTGAAGGCGGAGGGTCGCGTAGCCTTTACGGTTTTGCTCTATCCCAAGCTTAATCCTGGCATCGGTCTCCTCTTTTTGCTCCAGATAGTGTTGCATGATGGGAATCTGTTTCATCTTTTTCTACTCCTTTCAAGGCCTGGCGGAACTGCCGTCAGAGCCCTGCTGCGGTTGCGGTCTTTTTTCGGTCAGGATGAACGATAAGTTTTGCGGTCCTGCTCAAGCGGTACACGGTTGCTTTGCAAGCCGGAGCTTTATAAGGCTGTCTGCGTATCCTTTGGATTAGTCCGGGCCAGTTCATACTCCCCGCTCCAGTCCAGGTCACGGTAAGCCGCGGCACGGGGATCCTCCCGGATCCAGGTCAGAAGCATGTCCAGCATAGCCTGATCCCAGATATTTTTATCGATCTGAGCCGTCGTGAAACGGTTCTGACTCAGCATCTCAAAGCCGAAGATATCTTTGACATGGGTTTTAGCCGCGCCATCTACGACATCTGCCACCAGATGGCTGGGGATAAACAGGACGCCGCCCCCCGCGCCAAATACCACGTCGCCGGGCAGACAGACCGCGCCGCCAAAACTGGTCACCGTGTTGAAGCCGGTCATGACAAAGTCACGGATGGGCGTCGGATCGATCCCCCGGTAGTAGACCTGAATCGCATCAATCTTTTGCATCTGCTCCAGATCACGGACGCCGCCCCAGATGACCGCGCCGCCGCTGTGGGTCCGGGTCTTGAGAGCCGTGGTCAGGTTGCCGCCCAAAAATGTACCTTTATAAATTTTGTCATACATGTCCACCACCGCGACATCGCGGTCCTGCAGACTGTCGATGACCCATTGGTTGTAGTTTCCCTTGCGCTCCTCAGACTGGCCCACGGTTCGCATGACCTGATCCAGGTCCGGCCGCACCGGACAAAAGCTGCAGGTCACAGCCCGGCCGATCAGCTTGCGCCCGTCGTCATGCAGCGGGATCAGCGGCGCCAGGCCGCCGCCCACAAACTGATGCTCATAGCCCTGCTGAAAGATCGGCTTCCAGACCTCTTCCAGCGTCATGTTTTGCAAAGCGTCCAGATAATGATCCGCGACGCACGGGCGCCCGTCCGGCAGCCGTTCGCCCTGCCACTGCGGGGTCAACGCGATAGTCTCTGTACGGTCATTAAAATGCATCGTTCTTGCTCCCTCCCGCGGATCGGACTCAGCTCCAGATCCGGTCATTTGAGAAGTCCTGATCCCAGGCCGACGTGTCTTCCCAAAGGCCCGGCAGCTGCGGACTCAGATGGGCGCGGATAACGCTCTCATCCAGATCATCAAAACCCAAACCGGGTTTGTCCGGCACCTGGATGTAGCCGTTTTGTACCAGCGGACGGGGCAGACCGGTGATCAGATCCGACCACCAGGGCACTTCAACCGAATGGAATTCCACCGCCAGGACGTGGCGCATGGCTGCAGCCGTCTGCACCGCGGCCATACAGGCCACCGGGCTCTCGGCCATGTGCACGGCCACGGCCACGCCCTGCTCGTCGGCCAGATCCGCGATTTTTTTCAGCTCCAGAGCGCCGCCACAGGTGAGGATGTCCGGATGGATGACGGACACCGCGCCGGCCTGGATCAGGGTCCGGAAGCTTTCCTTCAGATATAGGTCTTCGCCGGTGCAGATCGGTACTGTGGTACTCTGACGCAGGCGGGCATATTGCTCAGGGAAAATCCACGGCAGCGGATCCTCCATCCAGGCCAGGTTATAGGGCTCCATACGCCGGGCAAAACGGATGCAGTCCTCCACACAGACATGCCCAAAGTGATCGATGGCCAGCGGGACCTCATAACCGATCACCGCGCGGACTTCGCGAACATAG
>JAQWFM010000135.1 GCA_028704415.1 Oscillospiraceae bacterium
GTTGGTGTGGGGGTGTTCTGCTGCTGGGGATCGGCTGTCGGGGTGGGGGTCGGCGTGACCGACTCCGGTGTCGGAGTGGGGGTCGGGGTGGGGGTCAGGCTGTCCTCATTATTTTGTGAATCACCGTCCTGGCTGGCTCCTGGCGTCGCGTCAAAGGAAACCCAGCCAATCCCGTCAAAATATAGCTCTGACCAGGCATGGGCCTGACGGTTGGTGATGGTGGTGGTGGAATCCTCACTGCTTAATCCCGAAGCCAGATAGCCCTCCACATAGCGGGCGGGAATGCCCAGGCTGCGGGCCATCATGGTCATGGCACTGGCAAAGTATACACAGTAACCTTGCTGCTGCTGCAAAAAGTAAGCGACAAAGTCCTCATCCGCAGCCGGGGCGGAAGCGTCCAGTGTGTAGGTCATCTGCTGTAGATAATCGCGCAGATTAATGGCCTGGGTCAGCGGATCCGGGTCGTCGCTGCCGTCACCGGTCAGGCCGGCAGCCTGGCGGGCCGTGTCATAGACAATGCCGCCTTCGCTGTAATCCGCGCTGTCCGGTACCACCAGATTCTGGGCCAGATTGTCATCCGTCTTGGCGCTGTCCGGCAGGGCTGATACGGTCAGGCCGGCGTCTGTCAGCGCGGTCAGCAGCCGGTCTGGATTGATGTAGCTGCTGCTGACACTGTATGTCGTGCCCTCAGGCAGGCGGTTCTGACTGTAGACTACCCCGTCAGTGGCAAAATAGACCAGATCCTGGCGAATGACCGGCAGGGTAATGTCATCCGGAGTCAGGGCCGGAAACAAGACTTGATAACCATCAGTCAGCATGGTGATTTCGTAATCATTTTCGGTCAGATACCGGCTTTTTTTCAACTTGTCCAGCAAGCTGGTGGATGGTTCATAGACCTGCGACTGCAGCAGGGCATAGGCCGGGCTGTTGAGGCGCCAGGTCTGGATATTGCTGGGGTATTCCCAGCTGCTGCCGGTATAATTGCTGCTGATCTGGCCGCGCAGCAGGCCACCCTTAACCTGGCCGCTGACCGTCATGACCGGATTGTCATTCAGCTCCACTGCGCCGCCCAGGCGATCTCCCAGCGGATAGTACCCGGCCGAAGAGATAGAAAAGGCATGAAACTCCCGGGAACCGGTCCAGCTTTCCGGCAGCAGATCCAGAAAATCGTCTACCGTACCAAACCATTCCCGGCTGTACAGGCTGTCTTCGGGCTGGTTAAGCTGATCTTTCAGCACAAAATAAACCGGTAATAAGATAAGCAGGGAGAGCAGTCCGCCAATGAGCAGCAGCTGCCGCTGACGAAGGATCTTCTGGCGGGGCCGGTCATGCGCGCCGCGGTGGCCGCTTTGTAAAAACAGCAGCAGGTCAGCTACCAGCCCCATGGTGAGCCAGGGCAGGCCGGCAAACTGATCTAGATAAATTGCGGTGGTGGATAAGGCCGTCAATATCAATAAGACCCAGACCGGGTGACGGAAGCGGCCGGCCAAAAAGTACGCCAGCATGGCTATCAGGAACAAAAGTAACAGACTGAAAATCTGACGGCCGGAAGCGGCCAGCACCGACCGGCTGCTGCTATCCATGTCCATAAACAGATTGGGGTACAAATCCGGTTTAGCGGACAGTAACAGCCAATCCCGCAAAAAGGGGAACAGGCTCTGCCCAGCCGCGGAGGCCAGGCGGCGCAGGGCGACAAAGCCCGCGCCCACACCCCCTAACAGCAGGACGCTACCAATGAGCGTGGTCCACATATTGTAGTTGCAGAGCATTAAGATCAGTAAAAAGCCAAGCAACAGCAGCGGCGTAAACAGGAGAGAGGTGGAAAACCCTAACAGCGGCAGTAACAGTGCGGCTAGGGACCAGGACAGCAAGAAGGCGGGAATCAGGCTGAGCAGCTGTTGCAGCAGCTTGCGGCCGCCGGTCAGGGTGACCTGGCCATAGTCTGCCGGTGGACGGACAGTATCAGGCATAACGGCGGCTCCTTTCCGGTGAATGCGGATCCAAATCAGCGGCGGGCGCCGGCCGGTCCAGCACTTCCGCGCAGTTAATCGTCAGCAAAGGAATCCCCAGCCGGGCTAAACGGGTGCTGAGCTCAGCAGAAGTTGATTCTGTTGAGGAAACGTAGACGACCGCAACTTCACGCCGGCTGCCGGCTAACGCGGTCAACGCCTCCAGCAGCAGATCATTCAGCTCCGTCAGCACGACAATACAAAGGCGGACATTGTCCGGCAGGGTGTCCAGCAGCAGCCGCGGCAGATTATCATTAGCCGCCCTGGCCGCATCCATGGCTTGCTCCAGCGGCAGGTCCACCAGTTGCTCACCCAGGGCCAGCAGAGCTGGATCAACCGGCGCGTTGACTTCAAGGCGAATATCGGTCAGCGCTGCGCTGCGGCGGTCTGAGGACGGTCCGATAAAGCGGTAAGGCAAAGAGCCGCGGGCTAACTGCAGCAGAATACCGGCAGCGATATCTCCGGCGGCGTCAGAAAGCCGGATAAAACTGTCCGACCAGGACGGACCTAGGATACCCGGATGCCGGTAGAGCCCGGACAGACCGCCGCGCTGGCTGCTTTTCCAGCTGCTGCGATCCTGCAGCAGCTCTGAAGCTTCCGGCGGCTTGGGCCAGGGCGCGATTAAGGCGATTTCCGCCGCGTTGGGATCCTCAAATTCACGAATCTGCGGCTTTTCCATATGGGCGGAGACAGCCCAGTGAATCAGGCGGACTTTATCACCCGGCTGGTAGTCACGCAGCTGAGCGACCTGATCAATTTCCTGACTGATTTTGTCGCTTTGGGTCACGCTTTCAAATTTTTCTGTCATGGTAGCTTGATCCT
>JAQWFM010000136.1 GCA_028704415.1 Oscillospiraceae bacterium
CTACCTCTGCGCTCCCGGCATCAGCATTGACGGTTACGGACAGGGTTGATTCCGAGATGCCGCTCCCCGAAACGGTTGCTTTATAGGTCGGAATCGGCTTAGGGGTGCCGCCCCCGCCTCCGCCTCCGCCGCCTGTGCCTGTGCCGTTGTACATCCATTTGGCGTATAAATCCACAGCGTCAGTAATAATGGTGGAGCTTTCGTAGCGCGTTCCCGCACCGTTTTGCCCAGTGAACCAGCCGCCGAAGCTGTATCCGCTCCTCGTCGGATTGTCCGGCCAGTTTGTTCCGAGAGCGGCTCCGCCGGTCACGGTTTTGCCGGCGTAAAGCGAGCCGTCGCTATAAAAGTTTACAGCATAAACGGGCGAGGCCGCCGGCGTGGCCGCCGCGCTTGCCTCCGCGCCGCTGCCGGCGCTGTTAACCGCCCGCACCTTAAAGGTATATTCTGTGCCGTTGGTTAAGCCGGTAAAGGTGTGGGAGGTGTTGGTGCTTGCCGTGCCCCATGTAGCACCGTTGTCTTGGGACACCTCGTATCCTGAAATCGCAGCGCCGCCGTTGCTGGCGGGAGCAGTCCAGCTTAACGCCACCTGACCGTCAGCGGCTGTGGCGGTGAAATTTTGCGGTGCGGTGGGAGCGGTTATTTCCGCTTCGTACCCCTGCCATCTCAGGAATGGATAGCCGCCATTATCGCTGGCATTAATACCCCATATGGTGGCAAAATCCCAATCCGCATAGGTTATCTGCTGCTTCATTTCTGCTGTTAACTTGCCTGTGCCGCCGGCGGATGTATTTTGGAGTGATGTTTCTTTATTCCAGTAGCAGTTCGTAATGATACCGGCAAAGTCGCCTTGGTCATGATTGTATCCTGCCAGGCCACCGATATAACTATCCCCAGATACTGCACCGGTCGCATAAGAATCGGTAATCGAGCTCTTTTCGTTAGAACTGGTAATTGAGCTCTTGTTATACCCGACTAGGCCGCCAGCTTTATCCTTTCCGGATACATCTCCTCTGGCAAAAGAATTATTAATCGAACCTTCGTTGTGTCCCACCAGGCCGCCAACTTTTGTATCATAATTAACGGTACCTATCACAGCGCCGGTGGCGTAGGATTTATCAATAGTTCCTGTACTGGTTCCTGCAAGCCCACCGACGCGAAACCGTCCTGCTACAGCACCCACAGCGTACGATTTGGTGATACCGCCGAAATTATACCCCACCAGGCCGCCTGTAGAGCCATAATTGGTGTTGCCGGTTAAATTCACTTTTACATTGGCATAACAGCTGGTGATTGTACCACTTGCAGTGTTTTCTCCCACTAAACCACCGATCTCGCCGCCATAATTATCCGTCACAGTACCTTGTGCGTAGGAATCGGAGATCGGGCCACTATTTTCTCCTACCAAACCGCCAGTTTCAGCCTCACCGGTTACATTACCTATGGCATATGAGTTGGTAATCTGACCACGATTCCGTCCCGCCAAACCGCCGACATGATTATATCCGGTTACATTTGCGTTTATCAAACCTACATTCCGGATTTTCGTATCGAGCCCGATATTAGCAAACAAGCCTATAAAGGGATCAACCGGGCGTTTAATAAAGAGTCCGCTGATGGTATGACCATCTCCATCAAAGGCGCCGGTGAAAGGAGTGTGCTCATCGCCTATAGGTTCCCAGCCTGTTCCGCTGTTGTATGGAGCGACATTAAGATCCAGGTTTGCTGTTAGCTTAAAGTGCTTTTCAAGGTGGTTGCGGACATTGTTAAGGTGATCTTCTGTGGCAATAAGATAAGGATCCTCCAGCGTGCCGCTGCCGCCGGCAAACTCCCCACCCGTGCTGGCGGCCGGCGTGGCCGTCGCGCTTGCCTCCGCACCGCTGCCGGCGCTGTTAACCGCCCGCACCTTAAAGTTATATTCTGTGCCGTTAATTAGTGAGGTAAAGCTGTATGAGGTGCTCAAGCCCGCATCAACCCAGCTTGCGCCGTTATCGCTGGATACCTCGTAACGGATAACGGCGCTGCCGCCGTCATCGGCGGGAGCAGTCCAGCTTAAGGCCACCTGACCGTCAGCGGCTGTGGCGGTGAAGTTTTGCGGCGCGGAAGCTACGCTTAACCCGGCTTCCAGCGTGGCCACCGTATGGGAATCGCCACAGGCCACAGCCAGCCAGGTACCGGCAAGAAGTTGGGGGATAGTCTTGCTAACAGTAGTGTTATCCCCTAATTGACCGGTTCCGTTGAGTCCCCAGAGCCAGAGGCTGCCGTCAGTCTTAAAAGCCGCGTTGTGTTTGTAGCCGGCAGTAACAAAGGCCCAGTCGGTATCGGTACCAATCTGTGCGGGAACAGGGTGAGCGGGGGGATCTACGATTCCGTCGCTGGAGCCGTTGCCCAATTCCCCATATTCGTTGCCGCCCCAGGCCCAAAGACTGCCGCCAGATTTTATGGCTACAACATGATTATCTCCAGCAGCTGCAGCCAACCAGGTAGCGCTACCGACCCGTGTCGGAACATTTTTGTCTGCAACAGTGCCGTCGCCTAACTGACCCACATTGTTCCATCCCCAGGCCCAAAGACTGCCATCCGCTTTCATGGCCACGGTAAACTTTGTTCCTGCGGATACGAGGGTCCATTGTTCTGTGCCAATCTGAGTGGGAACTTTTTTAAAATCTGTGCTGCCATCACCCAGTTCACCCTTTGAATTGGCTCCCCAGGCCCACAGGCTACCGTCTGATTTTATGGCTACCGTATGTTG
>JAQWFM010000137.1 GCA_028704415.1 Oscillospiraceae bacterium
TGGTATGGGGAGCCTGCAATAAAGGTTCCGTAGCCGGCAGCGGGGGTTCCTGGTCAAAGACATCAACACCGGCCCCGGCCAGCTGCTCGTTTTGCAACGCCTCAGCCAGATCCGCGCTGTTGACAACTGGTCCGCGGGCTACATTGATCAGGATGGCTTCCGGCTTCATCAAGGCCAGAGTCCGGCGGTTGATCAGCCCCCGGGTGCTGTCATTCAGCGGGCAGTGCAGCAAAACGATATCTGCCTGGGGCAGCAAATCAGCTAAGTCAGTTACCTGCTCAATATAACCTGGCGCCTGGGGGTGCGGATGGCGGCTTTGCGCCACCACTCTGGCTCCCAGCGCATGAAACAGCGCTGCGCTTTTGGAGCCAATATGGCCCAGGCCGACAATGCCTACGGTTTTACCGGCGATCTCCCGGCCAGGCCGGTCCGGGCGGGATCCGCCCTGCCGCAGCAAGGTGTCGCTGAGGTTGAGCTGCCGCAGCAAGTTCAGCGTCAGACCTAAGGCCAGCTCCGCTACGGCCTGATCAGAGTAACCTGAAGCATTGGATACCTGAATCCCCCGGGCCCGGCAGGCAGCTAAATCCACATGGTCCACCCCGGTGAAGGCGATGTTGATATATTTCAGTTTAGGGCAGGCGGCAATGACCTTGCCTGGCAGCGGCAGATTAGCCAGGAACAGCACGTCCGCGTCTTTAGCTTCCTGAATTAAGGTATCGACATCATCAGTCCGCTCATAGGTTTGAAAGCAAACACCCTGCGCCTCCAGCGGCGCCAGGGCCTGTTCCAGTTCAGCCTGGCTTACGCCTAAGGATTCTAAAATCGCCACATTCACACTCATCTTATATCTCCTCCGGCTATCAGGGCCAACGGCTCTGGGTTACCTGCGCGGATAATCAGGGCTAGTACCTGACCCTGCCAGTCTTCACCGCAGGCAGCAATAATTTAAGTCTATTTCCCGCCAGTCGCCTATAAGGGCGCGGTCGTCTTTATTCAGACCAGAAATAGCAACCCGCACATCGTTTGGGGTAACAAGCTTTATGATTATAAAGCGAAGCGCAGCGTCTATACAAGCCAAATGATCACGGTTGACGGGGCTGATCCGTAATAAGGACCTGCCGTATCAGGGGATCCGCTGGGTCGGTGGCCAACATAAACTGGGCTGATCCGTAATAATGACCTGCCGGATCAGGGGATCCGCTGGGTCGGCGGCCAACAAAAACTGGACTGATCCGTAATAATGACCTGCCGGATCCCCTGCAAATCACAGGTAGGACTGATCCACAGGCTATTGGCCGGAGGCTTGGACAACGTAACCCTTAAGGACACAGGGGGGCGCCAGCCGGCGTCATCGCTCTCTGAAGGCAGGTCGGCCGCAGAGCGGTCACCCGGGCTGCCACCAGGTAAAGGCCCGGAGGGTAAGGAACCGTCAGAGTCAGAGTTGGCGTCAGTGTCGGAGCCAGCAGCAGAGTCGGAAGCATAGCCGGAAACTGCCGGTTCAACGGGCGGCTTAACTGGATGTGGGGAGTCTGCCGGCGCCACAACCCTGCGGTCTGCAGTTGCCGGCCAAACCACCAGACTACGCCACAAACTGCCGACCGCCAGTAAATTAACCAGCAGCGCACCCATCAGGCCCAGCAATTGTTTTTTGGTCTGCAGATCTTTGCCCAGTGGTTGTAGCAGCAGCCATTCATCCGCCCGCAGGCTAAGTTCTGTCTTAAGCTTGCTCCAAAAGCCAAAATCACTCCAGCGGCTGGGAATCAGCCAGCCTGGCAGTAAATCCAGCAAGGCAGGTAAAAACAAAGCCAGGAGCAACAGGCCGACTGCCATGGCAGCTTCTCTTATATAAGGATGCCTGCTGCCCCAGCGCCATAAGCCTGATAGGATTAAAATACCTGCCCAAATCAGCGGCAACAAGGTCGCCAGCTTCAGTCCCGCGGCTAAGCCTGGGGCATTAAGTAAATGTTCAGGCTCCGGTAATCCGGCTTCCTGCCGCCAGCTGTCTGCGCTGCTGCGCGGAAACGCGCCGGCGTCCCCTTCCAGCTCAACCACCTGCCAGCCTGGCGAATAAAGTTGACCGGCAAAGCTGAATAAGCCGCTGACAGCGGTATCTTTATAGACCGCGCGTACGACATAAGTTTGCTGCAGCTGGCTTGATGTCAGCCCACTGCCGGTCAGTAGACTACTGCCGGTCTGGGAGCCACTGTCGGCGCCGCCAGACTGTAGCAGCAAGGTCTGTCCGGTCACATTGGTACTGCCCCAGAGTTTCCAGGCCAGCGCTTCAGAAATCAGACAAGCAGAACCATCCTGAGCCGCCGGCCAAGCGCCGGAAAGTAAAGTCAGCGGCTTCACCAGGCGGGGATTACCGTCATAAGCCAGGATAGGCAATTCAACTGCTGCTGCGGCGTCTTCAGCGGCCGCTGGCTCAGCAGCAGTTTGACCTGCAACCTGAACCGTAATGCTTCCTTCCGACCAAAAGGTAGGCCAAAAAGGCTGCGCACTGCCTTGCTGATAGGCATAGACCCGGCTGGCATACGCCAAACTGGGGTCCAGGGGCGTTTGATAGCGCAGGCTCACCGCAGACAGGCATTGGCTCAGGTTGGCGGAAGCGCTCAATAAGCAGTAAGCGCTCCAAAGGCAAATAAGCGCCCCCAGCAGGATCCTGAGTCGCCGCCCCCGCTTAGCCAGCGCTGTCATTGCTAATCTCTTCTGCAATTCTGACCCGATCGCCTT
>JAQWFM010000066.1:0-4818 GCA_028704415.1 Oscillospiraceae bacterium
GTCGCAGAAAAAATAAAAAGTGGATAACGGAATGGTATGGAGTTTAGGATCCTGGATCACCATGGATGGAAGCAGGTAGTCATTCCAGTAGCTGATGACATTAAGAATGCCAACGGTGATGGCCATAGGGGTCAGATTAGGAAAGACGATGCGCCAAAACAGCTGCCAGCGATTGCAGCCGTCAATGGTAGCGCTTTCCTCCATGGACAGCGGCACTTGCGTCACCGCGCCGTGAAATAAAAATATGGACAGCGGGAGACCAAACCCAATGTTAAAAAAGATCAGGCCATAAAGCGTGCCTACCATTTTGAAGCCCAGCGCCGGGATCGTCCATTTGGTAAAATACTGGACCAGCGGCAGCATCACCGCCTGAAAGGGGATCAAGGTCATGGAGATAAACAGGACAAAAAGCAGTTTAGAGCCGCGGGTGTGCCGGCGGTTGAGTGCCCAGGCTGTGATGGCGGAAATGAGCACGATCAGGATGACAGAAACCGCAACTTCCCAAAAAGAATTCCACAAGGCCCGGCCAAAATCCATCTTGCGGCTGGCCTCCTGATAGTATTCCCAGCTGAAACTGCTGGGCAGGCCCAACTGGTCACTAAAAATCTGCTTGCGGCTCTTGAACGAATTAATCAGGATGATATATAGCGGGCCCAGCACAAACAAGGCTAAAAACCAGCCTAAAGCTGCCAGCCCGATCCGTTTGCCCCGGCCGGCCGGCGGTCGGCCGGGGGCAGACCGGGGAGCGCTTGTCTGCCTGAGCGCAGCAGGCTGTGGTCCGGATGAATCCTGGCGGGTCATAACTGCACCTCCCGTGATTTAGTCACGTTGATTTGGACCAGCGTGATGCTAAGAATGACGATAAAGAAAAGTACGGCTTTTGCCTGAGCCTGAGCAAAGTCCTGGTAGCGATAAGCGGAGTTGAATATATTCATGGCGACCAGTTCAGTGGAACGCCCCGGTCCGCCGTTGGTCAGGGACAGATTGATGTCATATTGTTTCATGGCGTTAGACAGGGTAACAAAGAGATTGACGGTAAAGGAAGGGATCATCAGCGGTATGGTGATCCGGGTCAGGCGCTGCCAGGGACTGGCACCGTCAATTGAGGCAGCCTCAGTCACATCAGAGGGGATGGCCTGCAGCCCGGCTATATAAATAATCATGACATATCCGGCCTGCTGCCAGATGCCGACAATAACAAGCGCCGCAAAGGAAAAATGATCGCTGGTCAGCCAGTTAAAAAAGAACCGGCTGCTGCCTGTAATTGTGCCTAACTGAGTGAAGAGCCGGCTGAAAATAAATTGCCAGATAAAGCCTAAAATCAGGCCGCCAATCAGATTGGGCATAAAAAAGATGGAGCGCAGCAGATTATGACTGCGAAACTTTTGGGTCAACAGCAAGGCTAAAAAGAAGCCCAGCAGGTTTACAAATACCAGCATGAATAGGGCATACACAAAGGAACGGCCAAAAGCGGCTATAAAGTAACGATCCTGTAAGGCCTCCCGGTAATTAGTCAGCCCGGTAAATTGGGAACCTGACAAGCCAAAGCCGCCCCAGTTGCTGAAGGAATAGCAGACCCCTAAAAGAAAGGGTATGCCGACCACATTTAAAAACAGGAACAAGGCGGGGAGAATAAACAATGTAAAGACTAAGGTATCCCGACGACGCCTTGTGATCCGGCTGTGCCGGAGCCAGGCGGCGTGATCTGCTCCGGTCGGTGTTGTCTTTTGCATAAACTGCCTCCTGATCAAATAAAAGGCGGTTTGTCCTGACGATGGCCTTACCGGCGCGCCCCTAAAACAGCTGCGTCAGACCCCGGCAGCAACAAACCGACCTTCTCTGCTGAAGCGGTGAACTGGCGCGGCAACTCAGGTGCCGCGCCAGCTGAAATCGGATTTCGGTCTGATTACTGGGACGCGCGTGCCCAGGCTTCTGTGAGCTGCTGCAGCAGTCCTGCGCCGTCAGTTTTGCCGTTATAGTAATCCTGCATGGCCGCAGCACCGTCTACATCAATACCAGAGGGGTAATCTGTATTAAAAGTCCAGTCCAGCGTCTGGCCATCGGCGGCGTACTTAGCGACGGTTTCCGTGAGCTTGCCGGTAGGCGCCTTAATCCCCTCATAGGGCGGGATGAGGTTTAGCAAATCCGCGGAATAATTCTGACCGTCCTCACTGGTAATCAGCCAGTCCAGGAATTGCCTGGCGCCGGCTTGCTGGGCTTCGCTGGCTTTGTTATTAACCCGGTAGGCGGTAGACGCGCCCACTGGCATTTTGCTGTTTCCTTCCAGCGGATACATTAGAAAGTCGTAATCAAAATCAACTTCGTTATCATCCAGTACCTGCTGAGCCCAGACGCCCTGGTGAATCATGGCGTACTGCCCGGCACTGAAGCCTGCTACTTGCTCGTCATAACTGACCTGACCTTTATTGGTATAAGGCGCAATCTGATCCAGCGCGTCTGCCCAGGCCTGAACCGCGGGGATGTCAGCCAGCGTCTTAGTCCCGTTAGCGACTTCGGTCAGATCAGCGGCATAGTTTTCATCCAGAGCCGTGCCCCAGTTAAAGAAATGCACAAAGACAAAGTAGTTTTCCTTGGCAAAACCAATCGGAGCGGTGACGCCGTCAACCTTGGATAAGGTATCCAGCGCGGCCACAAACTTATCGATATCGGTCAGACTGGCCGCATCGACCCCGGCTTGCTCAAACATATCCACGTTATAGATGAAGCCGTAGCCCTCAACGCCCATAGGTAAGCCGTTAACTTTACCGTCTGCGCCGGTGAACAGCGCCTTCATATTATCTGCCAGCAAGGTACTGGCCTGGGTGTCGTCCAGCGGCGCCATGTAATCGTTGAATTTGGCCGCTCCCGGTCCCGAAATCGTGAAAATGGTAGGCGCAGAGGCCGGGTCTGCCGCAAAGTTGGATTGCAGCACGGTGCTGAAGTTATCGCCCGAGGTACCTAACAAGGTGACGTTCACACCCGTATTCAAAGCATTGTAAGCATCTACTACCGTCTGAAGATCCTCCTGAATTTCCGTTTTACTCTGCATTAAGGTAATGCTGACTGTTTCCTGGCTACTGTCGCCGCTGGTCTGGGCGGCAGTGCCGGTTGATTCACTGGCTGACGCCGCAGCTGTGCTCTGGCTGCCGGCTTCTGTACTGCCGCCGCCGGAGCTGCCGGCTGTTGTACTGCTGCTGCCGGAGCTGCCGCAGGCTGCCAGCATCACGAGTGCCGTGGTGAGGGCCAATCCACTGCTGAAAAGCTTTTTATAGTTCATCCCTTTACCTCCTGTTTATTTGGAATCTGGCTCAAGCGGCCTGTGGCCGGACGCCGGCGCCCGGCTGCGCTCAGGCTGGATCCCGAGACTGTTTGGTAATTGTATTATGAACAACTGACGCAAGATAATTTTAGAAATCCTAAGCACTATGTCGCAATATTAATATTAAATAAATCAAAACAGGCGAAAACAGCAAAGACAGACTGAAATGTATGATGTATTGTGTCAAATGAAACAAAGGGACTTGAAGGGGCAGATTAAGGGTGAGACAATCAGTGAGACAGATACAAAAAGGAGAAAAGGATGTCTGAAGCCTCTAATATACGCTCCGCGGAAGCGCTAAAGCGCCGGCTGCAGGAGGAACGGCTTACCAATCAACTGCAGGCTTATCAGCACCCGCCTTATTTGCTGGAGCATAAGCTGCTGGCTCTGATTGAACAGGCTGACAGTGCGCAGGCTATGGCTGTATTACACCAGATCAACAGCCTGGAGCGCGCCAAGCTGGCAGCTGATCCCATCCGTTCGCTGAAAAATTCTTTGATCGCCTCCTGTACCTTATTTACCCGGGCCGCAATCCAGGCCGGCGCAGAAAGTGAAGCCGCTTTTATGCTTAGCGATTTATATATTCGCCGGGTGGAGGCGGTGGGTAGCCGGCAGCAGGCTGAAAATCTGGAATATGATATGCTGCTGGATTTTTGCCGCCTGGCCGGAGAGAACCGGCATGCCGACTCGCCTTTAGTCCATCGGGCCAGACATTATATTCAACGCCATCTGCAGTCGCGACTAAGCCTGAATGATATTGCAGATTATGTAGGCTGCCATCCCAATTATTTATCCACCCGCTTCAGCCAGGAAACCGGACAGTCCCTGATGAGTTACTACGATCAGGAGCGGATGGGCGCGATCTGCCGTTTCCTGACGGACACGGAGCTGCCCTTGCTGGAGATTGCCGCTTTATTTGAATTTAGTTCCTTATCCTACTTTTCTGCGGCGTTTAAAAAAACTGTCGGGCAAAGCCCCAGTGACTACCGGCGCCGTGCGCGGCGCCTGGGGGTGTCAGGGTCCGGGGAAACCCCGGCGCCTTGATAGCGCCGGCTGGCGTCTCCCGGGGCGGACTTACAGGTGAAAAACCTATCCCAAGCCAAGCCTTTAATAAACAAGGCCTCAAATATGAATTATCTGTGACACCGGAAAACCGCCTGATACAGGCCTTTGGCACCATTTAGGCTGCCGAATTTCACATTAGTGCCAGAATTAAGACACATTAAGTTCACATTTAAGGAAAGGATCCTTCATACAAGAGTGGTGAAATAATGACTGTACAGAGGAGCGGTATTAAGCAAGACAAACCCAAAGCTCCAATGAGGAGGATGAAAGATGAAAAAATTTTTGACCGCTGTTATGGTGGCTGTTATGAGTGTTTCGATGTTGGCGGCCTGCGGTGGAGATAAGACCAGCAGCACGACTGCTGCTGCGACCACCACGGCTGCGGAGACCACCAAGGCCGCGGAGACCACCAAGGCCGCGGAGACCACCAAGGC
>JAQWFM010000066.1:4918-11288 GCA_028704415.1 Oscillospiraceae bacterium
AGCCGGCTGTCTGACCCCTGAAAACAGACTCAGGCCAGCTGTGAGCTAAGTTTGCAAACTAACCTCAGGAGCACACCCGGAACCTGCCTTACCGACAGTGTCCCGGGTGTGCTTTTTTTGCCCGCCTTTCTTTGCTACCATGAAACCAACCTGACGAAATTTAACAGACAGAAGGTGAACCTGTGAAAGAGCATGCAACAGATCAGCTGTACCGCGGTTACCAGGTGCTGGAAACCTGCCGGCTGCAGGATATAGATTGTGCCGCCACCTTGCTGGAGCACAGCGCCAGCGGAGCCAGGGTCCTGGCCTTAATCAATGATGATGATAACCGGGTGTTTGGCATCGGCTTTAAAACTCCGCCTGAAAACGACTGCGGTACGCCGCATATTATTGAACACAGCGTCTTATCCGGCTCCCGGCATTACCGGACCAAAGAACCGTTTATGGATCTTTATAAAGGCAGCCTGCAGACCTTTTTGAATGCGATGACCTACCCGGATAAAACCGTGTTTCCCGTAGCTTCCCGCAATCTGAAAGACTTTCATCAGCTGTCTGATGTCTATCTGGACGCGGTTTTTTATCCGGCCATCTATGACAATCCGTTGATCTTTGCACAGGAGGGCTGGCATTATGACTTAAGCGATCCCGCCGGACCGCTGACTCGCTCCGGGGTGGTTTTTAATGAAATGAAAGGCGCTTACGCTGATCCCATGACGGTTTTAAGTTATGAGGTGAATCGGCGGCTGTTTGAAGGGACCCCTTATGCTTTTGAATCAGGCGGCCACCCTGATGCTATTCCCAGGTTGGATTATCAAAGCTTTCTGGACTTCCACCGCCGGCATTATCATCCGTCCAACAGCTGGATTTGCTTATATGGGCAGCTTGATCTGGCAGCTGAGCTTGAGCGGCTGGACCAAACCTGTCTCAAAGCGTTTGACCGTCTGCCGGAATCGCTGAAACCGCAGCTGCCTTTTGCTAAACCGTTTCCGCAGCCCCGGCAGGCAGTAGCGGCTTATCCGCTGCCGGAAGGGCAGGATCCGCAGGGCAAAAACTGGCTGGCTTACGCCTGTGTCTACGGCTCTTTCAGCAAGCGGAAAGAAAATCTGATGCTGGAGATTTTGTCAGATGTCTTGATTGCCGGACCGGGCGCTCCGGTACGCCGGGCCTTGCTGGATGAAGGCCTGGGCGAAGATGTCAGAGTGATTGATGATAACCTGCAGCAAAATCTTTTAGGCCTGGTTTTAGTCAATTCCAGCGAGACCGATGTCAGCCACTTTCAGATGGTGGTTGAGGCTGCGCTGGAAAAAAGCCTGAATGACGGGCTCAATCCGGAGGAGCTGGAGGGCGCGCTGAACCGGGTGGAGTATGATCTGCGCGAATGTGAGGATATGCCCACGCGCGGCCTGCTTTATTATGTGTGGGCTACGGATGCCTGGCTTTACGGCGGCAGCCCCTGGCAAAATCTGAGCTATAACCAGGTATTGGCGGAGCTCAGGCAGGATATTAAAGCCGGGGCGCAGGGCTTTCACCAGCTGGCCAGACAAGCGTATTTAGCTAATCCCCACCGGCTGACCCTGCTGATGCAAGGCCAGGCAGGTCTGGGTCAGGAAAGAGAACAGCAGAACACTAAAACTCTGGCACATACCCTCAGCCAATGGCCAGCAGCTCGGCGCCAGCAGGTCACAGCTGCCAGCCGCCGGCTGAAAGCCTGGCAGGAAACGCCGGACAGCCCGGAGCAGCTGGCCACGATTCCGCGTTTGGGGCTCCAGGATGTGCCCGCCAGGCTTTCTCCCTGGGCGCAGGAAGAGCGCTGTCAGCTGCCGGGGTTGCCGGCTGCGGTCTTATTGCAGGAAAAGGAGTTCACTGCCGGTATCCGCTATCTGCAAATTGTCTTTAAGCTCAATCATATGGCCGCGGAGGATTTTTCAGCCCTGGCCTTTTTGGCCGGCTCTTTAGGAAAGCTATCTACCCGCCGCCGCAGCTATGCACAGCTTGACACGGATATCTATCTTAAGACCGGCGGCATTCAGGTATCGTTGAGCCTCAGCCGCACTTTTGCCTCCAAAGCTGACTTGTGGCTGCCCGCGGCGACTTCGCTGCCCGTTCAGCTGCTGCTGACCGTAAGCGGCAAAGCAACAGAAGATCAGGTGCAAGCCTGGGGGGAGTTGCTGGTAGAAATACTGACTGACAGTCGTCTGGATGAACCGGAGCGGATCAGGGAACTGCTACTGAAACAAAAAAACCGCCTGGAGCAGCAGCTGATCCAGTATGGCAGTGCCTTTGCCGCCCTGCGCGCTTCGGCCGGGATCAGAGCTGACAGCGTTCTTAAAGACCGCATTAACGGTCTGGGTTATTATGACTGGCTTTGCCGGACGCTGAGGCGGCTGCCTCAGGAGGCGGAGGCGCTGTCCCAGCAATTAACCAGGCTTTATCAGGGGTTGATCAGTCCCGCAGGCATAACGGCCGCCGTGGGCGCAGAAGCCAAAGCTCAGCCGCAGCTTCAGCGGCAGATAAGCGAATGGCTGCAGCGCCTGTTTGCCAGCCGGAGCCAGGTCAGGCCTGCTGAGCAGCCAGACGCTTTGGAGGTGCAGGCAGACCGGCCCCATAATCTGGCTGAGGCCTGTGATCCCTGGCGGGTCAGCCCGCCGCCCGGGCAAGAAGGAATTATGACACCCGCAGAGGTTCAGTTTATCGCCCGCGCATTTGACCTGGAGACCGCCGGGAGCCAGGGCTATAACGGCTTTTATGGCGTCCTGGCGCATTATATTTCCCTGGAGTTTCTGCACCCCCAGATCAGAGCCATGGGCGGTGCTTATGGGACTGACATGAGCCTGCAGCGCAGCGGCCTGGGGGTGCTGACCTCCTACCGTGATCCCAACTTACAGCGAACGCTGGATATCTTTAAGACCCTGCCTGACTGGCTGCGGCAGCACATCCCGGATGGAGCCACCCTGCTGCCTTTTATTATCGGTAGTGTAAATCAATTTGATCCCCCGCTCACGCCGTCAGGAAAGGCTGAGACGGCCCTGTCGCTTTACCTCTCCGGCCTAAGCCGGGCGGATATTGAGCAGGCCCTGGCTCAGGCGCTGGCGTCAGGACCTGCCTCTTTTGCTGGCTGGCCGGAGCTGCTGGAGCGCGCGCTGCAGGCGCCGCCGCATATCTGTGTGGTTGGCAATACCGCAACCCTTAAGGCGTTACCCCAGGGCAGCCTGACCTTGCGCCAGCTGGAACCGGATCACCTGGACTGACGTGCCGCAGACCTGGCTGAATCAGCCTTGACTATGGCCTCAAAAAGAAAGTTTGATAGTATATCACCAGTCCACCGCCACTGCAAGCATCAATTTGGCGCTTGTGGTATAATTAAAAGCGAAATCGTCATTTGATACGGACATAATCGGCCGGACTGGCGGTGAGGCAAGTGGATTTTAATGGCAGGGAGTTGAGACAGTTAACAATTAATAGATGTTGTTAGATATAGATGAGGTGATCAGACATGGAACTAGTGGGGCAAACCGTCTTTCATCAACGTTTTGGCTGCGGTAAGATTAAAGAGCTGAAAGGTCAGACGCTGACCGTCACCTTTACTGATCTGACCAGCCGGCGCTTTTTGTACCCGGATGCGTTTAAGACCTTTTTGCGGCTTGAAAATGACGGACTGCAGCAACAGGTTCTGCAAGCGGCGGTGAGCAGCCTTAAGCGGCAGGCTCAGGAAAAAGCAGCCCGGGGCCAGGCTTTCCGTGAACGAGTGCGGGATCTGGAGAGTGAGCAAAACGTGTTGCGCGCCAAACCACCTCATCAGGCTCGCTTAAAACATATTGTCTTTAAATGTGATCAGGCGGAAGCGCCGGACTTTGTGCAGGCGACTGAAGATGGCGGTTACCGGCTGACCCTTTATCCGGGCGGCCTGCCGGAAACCGCTGCCCCGCCGTCAATTCCGGTTTTAAAAATCCGGCAAATTCATAAAGATAGCTTATGTGTGCTGACCAGGCGTCCGAGTACCAAAACGCCTGAAAAGGAGCGGATGGTGACAGCACTGTTTTTATGCTGTCAGGAGGAATCTGAGCAGGCGGACCAGGCAACCGTCTTAACTGCAACGCCGGATTTTAGTCTGCATTTTACGCCGGAAGAGGCGCAGAATTTTCATTTTTGGGATATCTACGCCAACACCCGTCAACCTGAACGGGTAGCCTGGAGCTCAGGCCGTTATCGTTACCTGGATCCGGTGGTCGGCGCGCTGCTGCTGCGCCGGGCGATGAGAATCAAAGCGGCGGATCCTGAATCAGCCGAGGCAGTCCGGGCGGAATCCTTTCTGGCATATTACTGCGCAACCTTTGGCCTGCAACCAGAGCAGCTGCCGGAGGAACAAGGTGCTTTGCGGCTGCAACAGGAGGTCGGCCGTAAAGCGGCAGCTGAGGCCGCCCCGGACTGATGCCGCTGGCAGGCGCCGGACCTAACTGAAAAACCCTCTGTGCCAATCCGGCACAGAGGGTTTTTCAGTTAGCCAGGTTCCTTTGCCTTCCTGAATCAAGAGGGCAAGGCAGTCCCGGCTCCGACCGAGTCAGCTCTGACTGTACCTGAGGCCAGCTTTAGCCAGAGCCCGGAGGATCAGCGGAACTAAGATCAACTGGAGCACGATGCCGGGGATGCTGTTCATAAAAGCACCGGCCACAAACGCCGGCAGGGTAAAGCTTTGCTGGCGCAGCCCCAGCAAAAACCAGGTGGCTAGCCCCCAGACCACCCGGCCGCTCAACATGGCCGGAACGAGGGCCGCCAATACGGCGGCCAAACTGCCCTCAGGTCGCTTACTGACCCGGGCGCGGTAGATCAGCCCCGCCACCAAGGCGTAGGTGCCAAGCTCCAGCATCATGGCCAGAGCGGTGGGATAAAGCGGCGGCATACCCAGCAGCAGGCTGCGCAGCAGCGGCGTCAGTAAGCCTACGGCCAGCCCCCACCAGGGACCGCAAATAAAGCCGGCCAGCAGGACCGGCAGGTGCATGGGCAATAAAGCCTGACCCAGGCTTTGCAGCTGCCCGGTGATAAAGGGCAGCACAAAGCCCAAGGCAAGGAACAAGGCGGATAGGGCCAGTTGGCGGACCGCCGGACGTCTGGAGGGGACATAACTAGGCATTGGCTTTCTCCTCTGTTAAGGTGCCGGACGGTCAAGCGGCCGCGGCAAGGTTAGGGCCTCAGGCGTTTATGAGAAGCTCAGCGGACCAGGGCCAGAGCGCCCATGGGATCCCAAGGCTCCAGCTCGCGGGGCTGCTCCTCCAGTGCTGACAAATATTCTTCAGGAATATAACGGCGGTCGACCATGATCTGATAAGTATATTCATCAAACCAAGCGTCACTCATAGAGTAAAACCCCTTATGTCCGCTCTTTTCGCCCCAGCTGTTCTCAACCTTCCAGTTGCCGATGCTGCCGTCTTCTTTAAGATCCACGCCCTGCAGCACCATGGCATGAGTCAGCAGACTTTCGCCATAATCCAGCCGCTGGGCTTTTGTCATTTGCGGGGCCTCACCCAGCGTCAGCTCATAGGCAAAGCTGTGCTCATCCATAATACCGGCGTCCCGGACCAGCATTTTACCCACATCACAGCCAAACCAGACCGGATGGCCATCTTTAATCTGGCTGATCGCAGCCTTTTTCAGTACCTCAGACGGCACATTGATGTAACGGATTTTACGCCCCTCATACACCGAGTAGAGGTACTTAACTGTGTAACTGTGCCCGTAGGGTTTATCGGCAGTCGGGGCATTGATCAGGCTGACACAGTCCTGCAGCTGCCAGCCGACATATTTCTTAAAGAAGGTCTGGGGGGTGATAGCGGTCACCCGGTGGAAGGATTCATCCTTGTCCCGCCAGGCATAGTCAAAGACTTCCGGCGGCGTGCCCAGCGCCTGACAGAGGACTTTGTAGATATAGTAAAGCATGTCACCCTTTTGCCCGGCCAGGGCTGCAGAACTTTGGCCGTGCTGATGACCTTCACGTAAGCGGCAGGCATACTCCCGCAGTTTAGCGGTCAGCAGCCAGTCCAGCTGACGGGTATTGGAACTGTGAAACGTCTCAGGCATGACTTCCTTGGGGACCACACCGTATTTTTTCAAAATGCCGGAAAACATGTCCCACTGGCCGCCGTCCTGGACCGGAGCCATCAGGAGATAGGCAATCAGGCGGGAATCCGTAGGCTCATCCAGGGTACTAAGGATATTCTCCAAAAAGCTGTTGGCCTTTTCAAGCTTATCCCAAAACAAGGTATAGTTTTGGCTAAACTCAAAGGTGCTCAGGTTCAGCTTGCTCATGGTGTCACGGCGCGCGGTATTCAGCGCGGCAAACATCCAGCAGCGTCCGGAGGCCTTCTGATTGGTGATG
>JAQWFM010000067.1 GCA_028704415.1 Oscillospiraceae bacterium
CCGTCCAGACAAAAACTCGCCGTTGCTTCAGTATGCCATTTGCAAGACTAACTGCAAACCCTTACTTTGCAATATAAACTGCAATGCCTTCCATGCCTACCCATCGCATTTACTTTTTCATTTGAAGGCCAAAATGCCGATCAGTGCCAGGACCGGGTTCAGTTGACAGTATATCGGGTTTGCGAGTATAATTTCAGGCACTATGGATATTTTTGTGGAGGATTAATATTATGTCCAAAATGACATTTCAACCTAAAACTCGTCACAGCAAGCGCGTGCATGGCTTTCGTAAGCGCATGCAAACCTCAAATGGTCGTTTGGTTCTGAAAAGGAGACGCATCAAAGGCCGCAAGAGCCTGGCTGCGTAAGCCTGCGGCTGCGTTTGCGGTAATTGCTGCTGGGCGGTCTTTCCTGACGACCACTGAGCTTATAGCCAGATGGGCGTCAATGCAGGGAGCAAGGCTAAGCTTTGAGTGGACTGAATGAAATCAATCAAATTGAAACGGGATTTTGCTTTAGTATATCGACGCGGGAAAGTATATAAGGGTCGATATATTATTTTGCATGTCTTTTTTCATCCGCGCAGTTCACAAACCCGCTTTGGCTTTACCTGCAGTCATAAATATCGGACTGCAGTTTCCCGCAACCGGATGAAGCGTTTGCTTCGGGAGGCTTGCCGGAGCTATATCCCAGTTATGAGAGATGGCTTTGATCTTATTCTGACGGCAAAGTACAGGCAACCTTTGCCGGAGTACAGCAAAGTGAATCAGGATTTGGGTACGTTGCTGCAACAAGCTGACTTAACTGAGCTGGCCCCTGACTTCAGGCAGACGGATGTATGTCCTGTGTCAGCTGCAGATATATGAGTTACTTATGAAAAAGCTCATGATCCGTATGATTCGCTTTTACCAGCGCAGCATTTCCCCTTTGTTAGGACCAAGCTGCAGATTTATTCCGACTTGTTCAGAATATGCAGTTGAAGCCATTCAGAAATACGGCGCAATTAAGGGCGGAGCCAAAGCCTTGTGGCGTATCCTGCGCTGCAATCCATTTTCTAAAGGCGGATATGACCCGGTGGACTCACCGTTATCTGATCACAAGGAGAAGCTATGATCATGACAATGCTCCCCATTGCTTTAGGAATACTTGATCCTCTGTATTCATTTTTTGGATGGATTATGCGGGGGCTGTATTACGTGTTCGCTAATTATGGCGTCACAATTATTGTCTTCACCATTTTCCTTCGCGCTATTATGATCCCGTTGTATGTCAAGCAGCATAAGACGAGCCTGAAACAAGGGCAGCTGACGGATGAAGTCAATGAGCTTAAGCGCCGGTATAAGGATGATCAGCAGGGTTTTGCCATGGCTCAGCAGGCGCTGTTTAAGGAACATAAAATCTCCATGTTCAGTGGTTGCCTGCCGCAGATTCTGGCCTTAATCCTTATCTGGCCTATTTGGCGAATCATCTCCCAGCCCTTGCACTACGTGATGGGGGTGTCTCTGGATAATATCAATACCATGGGTCAGCGTTTGGTAGATATGGGCTTGATGGACAGCTCAACGCTTAATAATGCCAGGAATCTGGATATTACCGTCATTAATCTTCTGCGTGAGAACGGAGCGGCGCTGACCTCAATGGTTAAGGACGGCCTGATTCAGGCCAATCAGTTGTTAAACCTGGATTTCTTAGGCATTAATCTGGGCTTGGTGCCAACTTTATCCCCGGCCAAACTATTTGGCGATCAGTGGCAGATATATTTACCGACCTTGATTATTCCCCTGGTGGCGGTGGTATCGTCCTTTTTTATCAACACGGTTACCGAGCGGACTAATCCGACCATGCTTCAGGCTAAGCGGGATAAAGAGCTGGCCAAGCTTAACCCGGCGCGCGACAACAGCAAAGAAAATGCTCAAATGGAAACCATGAACAAGAGCATGAAGTATATGATGCCCATTATGACCTTGATGACGGTGTTCTTTGCCCCCGGTGCTATGGGCTTATACTGGATTGTCGGCAACCTGATGATGATCGTACAAAGTTTATTGCTGTATTATATATATACAAAACCGGTTTATGACAGCATCAAGGCGCAGGAAGAGCGGGCCAAAATGAAACCGGCCGAGCTGGCAAAACAGTTGGAAGCTGAGCAGGCTTTGGCGGAGCGTAAAGGCAAAGCTGTTAGTAAGGCTAAAAATAAGCGATGAACGGAAGCGCCAAAAGGAGCGGATAAAGATGGCCAAATCAGTTGAAACCACAGGTAAAACCGTTGACGAAGCCGTAAACAACGGCCTGGAAGAACTGGGCTGCAGTCTGGACCAGGTCACAATTGAAGTCCTGGATGAAGGTGAGACGGGTATATTGAAATTTAACCGGCGACCGGCCCGCGTCAGGTTGATCCTGGAGGAGGCAGAAGATCTGGTTCCCGGGGCAACTGTGCCAGACAGCGAGCAGTATGATTTTACTCAACCCAGTCTTAAAGCAATGGAAACCGATGACCCCGGGATGCTGACGGATACGGACTTTACTGACGGGCTGGAAACCCTCACTGAAGAGGGGAGCCAGGCGACGCCAGGTACCACGGCTGATGAACCGGTTTATTACGGCGATACCAGTGACTATTTGGATGATGAGACGGATGAGTATGCGGAACAAGCGGTGGATTTTGTCAAAGAAATCCTGACATTTATGGACATTGATGCCCAGGTGACCTTCACCCGCGATGACGATCATATTCATGTGGATATAGCGGGCGATGACATAGGCGCAGTGATCGGCCGGCGCGGTGATACCCTGAATGCTTTACAGTATCTGCTGGGGCTGACTTTGAACCGCAAGAGCGAAAAACATCTGTATGTTACCCTGGACGCGGCAGGTTACCGTCGCCGGAGAGAGGCGTCGCTGACTGATTTAGCCCGCCGCTGTGCTGCCAAGGTAGTTAAAGTCAAAAAAGACTTTGTGATGGAACCAATGAACTCAGCTGAGCGGCGAATCATTCATACGGCCTTACAGGATTATCCTGGCGTCAGCACGGAGAGTGAAGGCGAAGAGCCTAACCGCTGTGTTGTCATCGTCCCCACAGACAAAGATTAACTGCGGGTGAGGCAAACATATATGTCCTATTCAACCATTGCTGCCTTTGCAACACCGGCCGGTCAGTCAGGACTGGCCGTTTTGCGTTTGTCCGGCCCGGATGCTTTGTCAATTGCGGAAGCGGTCTTTACCCGTGGCGCTCTGCCCGCCCGCCCACAGCCCTGCCAGGCTGAGGGCCAGGCGGAGCCTGTGGGCCAAGCCGCTGAGGCAACTGGGGCCCCCGCCGATAAAAACTCAGGCGGAAACCGGGTGGCCAAGACCCTCAGTTTACTGCATGGCTATGAAGCCTGTCTGGGATATCTGCATTATCCGGCCCCTGATGCTGGCAGAGTGATCGATCAGGCTATCGCGCTGCGCTTCATTGCTCCGCACTCATATACAGGTGAAGATGTCATTGAGTTTTCTCTGCATGGCGGGTTGCTGGCCCGCCAGGAAGCCTTGGAGGCGGTGCTGCAAGCCGGAGCTGAGCCGGCGGGGCCGGGGGAATTTACCAGGCGGGCTTTTTTGAATGGGCGCATGGATTTAACTCAGGCAGAATCGGTCATGGATTTAATTGAGGCTGACAGCAGACAGCAGGCTGAGCTGGCTTTAGCTAACCTTAACGGTCAGTTAGCCGCCAGGTTACAGCGACTTAGGACACAGCTCCTGCACTTAATGGGGGATCTGGAGATTGACATAGAATATCCTGAGTATGACGATTTCCGTTATCAGCAATCCGGGCTATGGCAAACCCTGACGCAGATAGATCAGAGTCTGGGGGAACTTGAGGACAGCTACCGCCAGGGACGATTAATTAAGGAAGGCATTAAAGTCGTACTGGCAGGCCGTCCCAATGCCGGCAAATCATCGCTGCTCAATTATCTGACCTCAAGCGATAAAGCGATCGTTACGGGGATTCCGGGCACGACCCGGGATGTCATGGAAGCTGGTTTTTGTCTGGATGGCTTGGCGCTGCGCTTATTTGATACCGCTGGAATCAGGATAAGCCAGGATCCGATTGAAAAAATCGGCATTGCCAGAGCGCGGGACTGTTTAAAGCAGGCAGATATTGTATTGTGGTTACTGGATGAAATCCCGGAAACGGGACCAGGGGCAGCTCCGGCGGCTTTGCCAACGCCAGAGGAAGCGGCACTGATCGGTTCAAACAGGCCTGTCGTGCTATTATTGACCAAAAAAGACCAGCGGATGGCCCGGCCACAGGAGCAGGCGCAACTGAAGCGTCAGCTGGAGCAGCTGGGTATGCAACTGGCCGGAATTGTGGAGCTGTCGGTCCTGAGCGGCGAAGGCATTAGTCAGCTGCGTCTGCTTTTAGGCAAGTTGTGCCGGCAGCTGCTGGCGCAGGGACAAACGGATCGCAGCTTACAACAAACTGCCTTGCTTACCCGTGAACGGCAGGTGCAGTCGGTTCGGGAAGCCCGCAGATACATCAATACCGTCCTCAAACAGGGTGAGCATTTGCCAATGGACATACTGGCACAACAGCTCAGGCTGGCGGCAGACGCTTTAGCCGCCCTTTCCGGTGAGCAGATCAGCGATAGCTTGCTGAATGATATTTTCAGCCGGTTTTGTGTGGGCAAATAAATGCCGTCAATCCAGCGACTATTTACTGGCAGACCGACGGATTATAGGGGATAGAAGAAAGCAAAATGAATATAAATGATGCGGTTCTGGCAAAGCTGCCATATTATGAAGCCGGGCAGTATGATATTGCGGTAGTGGGTGCAGGCCATGCAGGCATCGAAGCTGCTATGGCGGCGGCTCATTTAGGTGCTTCAGTAGTGTGCCTGGCCATGAACCTGGACAGCATCGGCAATATGCCTTGCAATCCGTCTATTGGCGGATCGGCCAAAGGCCAGCTGGTTAGAGAGATTGATGCCTTAGGCGGGGTGATGGGACAAATGGCTGATCGGGCCAGCATCCAGTTCCGCTTACTGAACCGATCCAAAGGTCCTGCCGTCATAGCGCCCCGCGCCCAGATTGACCGTCGCCGCTACCAGGCCCTGATGAAGCAAAAACTGGAACAGACGCCCGGTTTATGGCTACGTCAGGATGAGGCCGTCGACTTGCTGGTTGATGATCGCCTCAATGTCTGCGGCGTTCTGACGCGCTTTCATGGTATTTATCGCTGTCAAAAGGTTATATTGGCTACCGGTACCTATCTGGAATCCAGAATTATCATTGGTCAGGAAACGTTTCCGTCTGGACCGGATAGCCTCTTTCCCTCGCATGGCCTGTCTTTAGCTTTGCAGGCCCTGGGGATTAAAATGCAGCGCTTTAAAACGGGTACACCAGTCCGTCTGGATGGTCTGACCATTAACCGGCAAGTGATGGAGCGCCAGGATGGCGATGCGCCTGTCGCCAGCTTTTCTTTTGTTGATGAGGCTTATCCTGACCGCACCCCAGAGTTGCCGCAGAAGCCTTGCTGGTTGACCTGGACCAATGATGCGACCCATACCTTAATCCGGGACAATCTGGATCGATCTCCGCTCTACAGTGGCATTATAGAGGGTGTGGGGCCGCGCTACTGTCCTTCAATCGAGGATAAGGTGGTGCGCTTTAGCGATAAAAGCCGGCACCAGCTGTTTGTTGAACCCATGGGCCTGGATACGGAAGAACTGTATTTACAGGGCCTTTCTACCAGCTTGCCCCAGGACATTCAGCAGGCCATGCTTAAAACTATTCCAGGGCTAGAAGCCAGCCGGATTCAGCGCAGCGCCTATGCTATTGAATATGATTGCCTGTTGCCGCAGGAGCTGACCTTATCGCTGGAGCTTAAAGCTGTACATGGTTTGTATGCTGCCGGCCAGCTGAACGGCAGTTCCGGTTACGAAGAAGCTGCAGCACAGGGCCTGATGGCAGGCATCAATGCGGCGCGGGCGCTGCAGGGCAAAAGCCCGGTCATCCTGCGCCGCTCCCAGGCCTATATCGGGGTCTTGATCGACGATCTGGTTAACAAGGGTACGGCCGAGCCCTACCGCATGATGACTGCTCGCGCGGAGTACCGGCTGGTCTTGCAGCAGGGAAACGCCGATGCGCGGCTGACCCCTTTAGGGCGCGAGATCGGGCTGGTGGATGACCTGCGCTGGCAAATTTATGAACATAAGCAGGCTGCGCTGCAGACGGAGTTAGCGCGCCTGAAACAGACCAGAGTGAGACCGGATCCTTCCAACCGGGTTTACCTGCAGAGCTTAGGCTCTTCGCCGCTGGCCGGTGGTATATCGCTGGCGGAACTGCTGACCCGGCCGGAGCTGACCTACACCAATTTGAGCCAGCTTGATCCGGACCGCCCTGACCTGCCGGCTGATATCACTCATGAAGCTGAAACTGAATTAAAATACGCCGGTTACATAAAAATTGAAGAACAGAGAATCGCGAAGTTTCATCAGATGGAAGATAAACTCCTGCCGCCTGATACAGACTATAAACTGATTAAAGGCCTCCGCCTGGAAGCTCAGGAGAAGCTCAACGCTTACCGGCCGCAATCAGTCGGACAAGCCAGCCGGATCAGTGGTATTTCACCTGCTGACATCCAGGTGTTACTCTTCTGGCTGGAAGTCCGGAAAAGACAAAAATGACATTTCATGTTATAATTTGTATATTATAATAATGTATTAAAAGAACTGCCCTCCGGGAGTTAGCTTCCGGAAGAGGGCCGTTGCTGCCCGTTAGTGGCGGCCCGGGCAGCCTGAGGAGGAAACAAGATCGTGGCAAGAAGCAAAAGAGAAGCTGCGAATCCGAGTCATAACAGTAGTGTCGACCAGATTTTCCGGGATAATGTCAATAACATCATTCCGGTTGATCTGGAAGACGAGATGAAAAAGTCTTTTATTGATTATGCAATGAGTGTCATTACGGACCGCGCCTTGCCGGATGTCAGAGATGGTCTGAAACCGGTACATCGCAGGATTCTGTATTCTATGTATACTCAGGGCTTCACCCCGGACAAAGCCTACCGCAAATGCGCGACGACGGTTGGTGATGTGCTGGGCCGCTTCCATCCCCATGGTGATGCGGCCGTGTATGACGCCCTGGTCAGGCTGGCCCAGGATTTCTCTATGCGGCATATGCTGGTGGACGGCCATGGTAACTTTGGGTCCCGTGACGGGGATCCGCCCGCTGCCTACCGTTATACCGAGGCCCGCCTGACCCGCATTGCGCTGGATATGATGAGCGACATCAATAAAAATACCGTTGATTTCCAGCCAAACTTCGATGAACATGAGATGGAGCCGTCGGTCCTGCCGGCGCGTTTCCCTAATTTACTGGTCAATGGATCCACGGGCATTGCCGTGGGTATGGCAACCAATGTTCCGCCGCACAACCTGAGACAAACTGTAGATGCCACCATTTATCTCATGCATCACGCTGAGGCGGATATCAATGAATTGATGGAGATCATTGAGGGGCCGGATTTTCCAACCGGCGGCATTATTCTGGGCCAGAATGGCTTGCGGGAAATGTATATGACCGGTCACGGCCGTTTTGAGGTCCGCTCCCACACTGAGATTGAGGAGTTTGGCCATAACCGGCACCGGATTGTGGTACATGATTTGCCTTATCAGGTCAATAAGGCCCGTCTGATTGAAAAAATTGATCAGTTAGTTAAGGAAAAACGCCTGGACGGCATTAGCCTGGTCAGGGATGAGTCTGACCGTAAAGATCCGGTGCGGATCATGATTGAGCTCAAAAGCGGTGCTAATCCCAATGTGGTCCTGAACCAGCTTTTTCGCAATACGCAACTCCAGGATGCCTTTAACGCCAATCTGCTGGCGCTCGTTCCGACCGCTGACGGGCGTCTGGAGCCGCAGCTGATTAACTTGCGTCAGGCACTGCAATATTATGTTGACCACCAAAAAGATGTGGTAACCCGGCGCACCCGCTTTGATTTGGAAAAAACTGAAGCCCGTCGTCACATTGTGGAAGGCCTGCTCAAGGCAATTGACCATATTGATGAAGTGATTGCTATCATCCGCAGCTCCCGAACTGAAGATTTAGCTAAAAGCCGGCTGAGTGAGCGCTTTGGCTTTTCTGACCGCCAGTCTCAGCATATTGTAGATATGCGGCTGGGCCGGCTGACCGGGTTGGAACGTGAAAAATTAACCCAGGAATACCAGGATCTGACTGCGCGTATAGAGTATCTGACCTCTATCCTGGCGGATGATGCGGTTTTACTGCAGGTGATAGAAAAGGAACTGCGGGATGTGGCGGATCGGAATGGCGATGACCGCCGGACCGAGCTGGATCCCTTTGCGGATGATGAAATCACGGATGAGTCGCTTTTAAAAGAGGAGACCGTTGTGGTTACCCTAACCCACTTTGGCTATGTCAAGCGGTTACCAGCCGCAACCTATCAGATGCAGCATCGCGGCGGGCGCGGCATCAGCGGCATGCAGACCAGAGAAGAAGATTTTGTTGAACGGATCATCATTACTTCTACGCATGATTACCTGCTGTTCTTTACTAACTGGGGCCGGGTCTACATGATGAAAGCATACCGGATTCCGGAGTCATCGCGGCAAACTAAGGGCATGGCGATTGTCAATCTGCTGCAGCTAAACGGTGGAGAAAAAATCCAGACCGTTATTCCGGTTCATGAGTTTAATGAAGATGGCTACCTGTTTTTTGCTACCGCCAGGGGGCAGGTCAAAAAGACCGCGCTGCCGCTTTTTGCCAATATAAATCGGGCCGGTCTCATCGCTATCAGCCTGATGGAGGAAGACCGCCTGATCAATGTTGCGATGACTGAAGGATCAGAGGATGTAATCCTGGCTACCGCCCAGGGGCAGTCAATCAGATTTTCCGAACATGATGTCCGCGCTATGGGCAGAGACACGCAGGGGGTCCGCGGGATAAGACTGCGCCCTAAAGATGAGCTTATCGGCATGGTTACGGTTCAGCCGGAGCGGGATTTGCTGGTGGTATCCCAAAATGGTTATGGCAAACGCAGTAGTCTGGAAGACTATCGGCTGCAAAGTCGCGGCGGTACGGGCATTCTGACCTATAAGGTCAGTGAGCGGACCGGACCTCTGGTGGCGGTGTCATTGGTTAAAGATGAACAGGATTTAATCCTGATTAACGATGCCGGGGTTATTATTCGCCTGGCTGCTGAGGAAATTCCGCTGCAAGGCCGGGCTACACAGGGCGTGACGCTGATGCGCTCGCATAACGGTACCGTGGTGGATGCAGCTGTGGTTGATCGGGACGAAACGGATGCAGCTGTAGTTGACCGTGACGAAGCGGACGCGGCCGTGGCTGACCGTGACGAAGCGGATGCGGCTGTAGTTGATCGGGACGAAGCACTCGAGGATACGGCGTCGCCGGAAACACAGCCTGACACAGACTGACGGATCTGTTTTACAGCTGACCCGACAAAACAATCAAAGAAAAGCCCCGCCACGATCCTAAAGTGACCGCGGCGGGGCTTTTTTAAGTATCCGATGGCTTTGAATACTCAGATATCTTTAACGTGCTCAATAACAGCCTTCACAGCTTCACCGGATGCCTGCAGTTTGGCAGCTTCTTCATCAGTCAGTTTGAGCTCCAGTGCTTTTGTGACCCCTTCAGAAGAAATGATGCAGGGGATGTTAACGACGGTATTCTTCAGGCCATACTCACCGTCCAAAACGATACCGACGGTACGGATGGTATCTGAATCTTTCAGCAAAGACATGACCAGAGAGCTGACCGAAATGCCAATGCCATAGAAGGTTGCGCCTTTGCGCTTAATGACTTCCGCGCCGGCCTTTTTGGTCTTCAGTGCAATCTCCTCACGTTCCTCAGCAGAGAAGCTGATACCGGAAGCGGCACAGTAATCGTCAATATTGAAGCCGGCGATATTAGTAGCGCTCCAGGCGGGGAACTGCGAATCACCATGTTCACCAATGATGTAACCATGGACATTCTTTACATCAATATTGAATTTCTGGGCCAGAAGATAGCGGAAACGGATGCTGTCCAGAACGGTACCGGAACCAACCACTTTGTTGGCAGGCAGCCCGGTCCATTGACAAATCTTGTAGGTGATGACGTCGACAGGATTGGCGACCACCAAAATGACTGCGCCATTGTAGTACTTCATCATCTCTGTCGTAGCAGATTTGGCGATCCGACAGTTCTTGGCCGCCAGATCCATGCGGGTCTCACCAGGCTTGCGGGCAGCGCCGGCAGCGAAAACAATAACATCTGCGTCTGCGCATTCCTCATAACCTGCTGAGCGGACTTCCATTTCACCAAGGAAAGGTAAGCCGTGCGCAATGTCCATTGCTTCGCCTTCAGCTTTGTCAGTCATAATATCAACCAAAACCAGGTCGCGGCACGCTTGTTGAATAGACATGGCATAAGCAATCGTAGCACCTACCTGGCCTGCGCCAATAATGACGACCTTAGATCCAGAAACTTTTTTACTCATATAGACCTCCTGATAAGAAAATTAAACTCTTGTGGTTAATCCGCGGCTTTGAGCCTTACGTATCATGATATATAAAACTCAAGGCTGCGAATTATGATCCGCGAAAGCGATACTAATATATCATATTAGGACGAAAATAAAAAATGTCTGGGTCGGCTTTTTGCAAAAAGTCTGTTATATTTCTGCTTATAAGGTTAAGCCAGGTCAGTTATGGCGTAGTCAGGTCGGCCAAGGATATAAAAGCAACCTGCGCGCGGGGCTGATATCTTCCAAAAGGCAAAGGCGGGAAAAGAGACAGGAAGAAAGGGAAGGCAGTGGGTAGGAGTGGCAACAAACGCCCGGCGTAGTGGTAAGGAAGGGGAAAAGGGGGGAGAAAGTGAAAAAAAGGTGTTGACGAAGAGGGGGATGGCTGATATTATAACTGAGCGCCTCGCGAGAGGGGCGCCGGACCTTGAAAATTGAACAGAGACGAACAAGCAAAACAAACGAGCCAAGTTAATTCTAAACAAAAAATAAATCGAGCCAAACGGCTCTCAACTTTAATTGAGAGTTTGATCCTGGCTCAGGATGAACGCTGGCGGCGTGCCTAACACATGCAAGTCGAACGGAGATTTAAGGAAGCACTCTTCGGAGCTAATCCATGGATCTTAGTGGCGGACGGGTGAGTAACACGTGAGGAACCTACCCTTGACAGGGGGATAACAACGGGAAACCGTTGCTAATACCGCATGAGATCTCAAGCTGACATCAGCCAGAGATTAAAGGAGCAA
>JAQWFM010000012.1 GCA_028704415.1 Oscillospiraceae bacterium
CCTATCCCGTCCTGCTGCATGTCGCATTTCAAAAAAATATGTGCCTGTAACAGGACTGTTTGCTGTGCCCTTTTGGCCTTGGTTGCTGTGCTTGAGTCCATCATATCACAGGTCAGGCCCTTGTCCACCTTGGTTTTTCTCAGGCTATTTGTGCCTGGGTTTGCTTGACTTTATCGCGCTTTTGAGTCTGTCTAACTTACGCTTGCTAATTTTGGCCCCGGTTGCATTTACTTTTTCATTTCAGCTCGGCATTTTGGCGTCCCCACAGTGCTGCGCTTTCGTCTGGCAACAATCCTAAACACAGATTTTACGCTTAATATAAGGTCTGGCAATATGTATAGCCCTTCCAGAGCCACCAGGTCTGTTCTCTGATAGTCTCAGGCAGCGCAGGTGAGTGTAACCTCCTGGGGCCGCAGACCGGCTGGTCTACCGGCAGGCAATACATACAGCTGCCGGAACCGGTCAAATCGGTCCGACTACCTGGGTATAAGGTTTCAAGCAGAAGCTGAGCCTGTTGCAGCCAGGGCCAGTCGGCGCTCTGTAAAAAAGCAAAGTCATTGCCTTTCCGGTCTGACCAGGCTTCAGCCGTCCTGATAACATGGCGTTCATTAATCCGGCGCCTCTCAGCCGGGCTCACTAAATGGTCAAAGCGGGCAAAAGCAACGGCTGTCTCACTGTCAGTCTGAGGCTTCAGCAGGAGGCAAGGCTGAGGTGAGGGTAAGGGGAGCTCGTGCATGATATCCCCTATCCCGGTGCAGCGCCTGAGGCCTCCAGCCAGGCAAAAGGGGACATCGGCGCCTAAATCACCGGCTAAAGCCAGGACCGCGTTTCGGTCTGGCTGTTTTGCGTTAGTCTCGAGGTTCAGCAGCATGCGCAGGACCGCTGCAGCGTCAGCACTCCCCCCGCCCAAGCCGGCCCGGGCAGGGATGCGCTTAATGATGAACAGCCGGATAAGTGGTAAAGCTCCAGGCGCTGCCTGCCGCACCTGCCAGAGAGCTTCACTGAGACCAGTGGGGCAGCCAAAACGCTGTAGATACTGGCTAAATGCTTTAAAAATTAAATTTTTTCTGCAATCTGCAGCCGCAAGGCTAAGATACGGCGCGGCAGGCCGGCAGGCTTGTCCCGCCGGGGCTGGCGCAGCTTCAGGGTCAGGGACAAAAGATAAGTCCAGACCTACCCAAGGCAAATAGCCGGACACCTCATTTTGCGACAGGATTTGCAGGGGGATTGATTCGGTTCCGGCTTTACCGTTATGCCTGCCCTCTGGCAAAGGTAAAGCTACGCTCACCAAAGCCGCGGCCTGAGCTGGACTGACCGTTGCGACGTCAAGCATGATCGTATCATGTAAGGTAATCGTCTGCATGACTGTATCAAGGTCATGATACCCGTCAGCTCTGGTTCCGGTTAAGTAGAGATAGTGATTAATTTTGGCATAGGCCTTCTCACAAGCTAACAACCTGCCCGCTGTGCCTCCTCTTATGCTTAATGCAGTCTGCGCTTAACACTATACAAGCATTTGGACATAAAAAAGCCGTCCCTGAATGTCAAGCAAATGCTCCATCCAGGACGGCCCATAGCTGATCAGGTTATTGAGCCAGGGCATTGGCATCTATGGCCACTTCAACCGCAGAAGTCAAAATATCCACATAGCTGTATGAAATCAGTTCCTCATAGCGGTTATTGCCCTTTTTACATAAAACTGTAAACACATTAGGGTAGCAGTTATCCAATACACCTTCACGGACGATGATACGTTTGCGCCCGCCGCTGGATTTTAGCTTAATCCGTTTGCCGACAAACGCCTGCATATCCTTGCGGCACTGTTCCACATCACTCTTTGCTATCATGCCACAGCCTCCGTTTCGCAATCTAAGTTTAATCAGTATATCATGAAATTGTACCTTGGTCAAACGAAGGGCGATTGACAAAACCTGCCAGCAGTGCTAGCAGCATGAGTTACAGCAAAAAAGGACTACCTTCAAAGCCTTCACCCAGGACTTCTCTGGTATCCATGACAAACATAAAGGCGTCACGATCTTCTTCCTTAGTGATGGCCTGCAGAACAGGAATCTCCTTTTGGGCTAAAACGCAAAGCAAGACATCTTGTTCCGATTTCGTATACATACCTCTGCCATTTAGCATGGTAGCGCCTCTGTCCAATTCTTTAAGGACGCGGCTGGCGATCTTTTCATTTTGAGAAGAAATAATAAAAACCGTTCGCTTATAATCAAAACCTTCCAGAATCAAATCAACTGCTTTGCTGGTCACCAGCATCGCCAGAAAGGAATACAACATCAGCTGAATGCTGCTGTCTGGCGTGTTTCTGTAAAAGAAGCCGGAAGCAGCAATAACCAAAACGTCCATGATGCCAATCCACTGCCCCAGGCTAAACTGATGCCGGCGGCGCAGCAGTACCGCGATGATGTCCGTTCCGCCAGTGGTAAAACCGCCTCTGAGCATCAGGCCAAGGCCAAGACCATATAGAGCGCCGCCCACAAAAGCGCTCAGGAACAAATCAGGCACAGCACCTGCCTGGGGAGCTAAATAGCGCTCATAAAAAACTGACATGGGTTGCTCAGTCAGGTCAATGACAATTGAATATAAAACTGTACCGATGAGGCTATCCCAAACAAAGCGCCGACTCACAAAAAACCGGCCAGCCAAAAAAATGGGTAAGTTTAGTAAGATCACCCATAAGCCATAAGGGATAGGGATCTGGTAGCTGGTTAACGTATAGACAATGGCCGCGACCCCGCTGATCCCGCCCATAGTGAGTTTAGGGGGCAAAAAGAATAAATTGACCGCGGCCGCGGCTACAAAAGCCCCGACAAGCGCGTTAACCAAGCGCTGTATAAGCGGATACTTTTTCACAACTTCTCCTTTGTTCCTAGGGTAGTTTGCGGCGGTATTCCATGGGCGTCATCCCCATTTGCTTGCGAAAGGCAGCATTAAAGCGCTGTGGGCTGGAAAATCCGACCCTGGACGCAATACTGCTAACTTTCAGGTCGCGATGACTCAATAATTCACAAGACTTTTCCACTCTGACTTTTATAAGAAACGCCATGGGGCTCATACCCGTTTCATCTCTAAACGCGCGGGCAAAATATCCCTGGCTGAGGAAAACGTAATTAGCCGCGTCAGCCACAGATATGTCTTTATTGTAGTTTGCCATGATATAGTCCCGGGCTATCAAAACCAGTTCTCTGGCCTTACCCTCTTTAATCCTTAGGCTGCGCTCCCATGAATCTTTCATGGAACGGGTCACTTCAATAACCAACTCTATGGCCAGACATCGCTGCATCAGAGATCCCGCAAAATTATCTTCATTGCGTTCACCCAGAATACGTTCGACCAAGGAAGCGACTGATTGACCATAGCGCCCCTGTACCATCATGGCATCTCCGCTGAATTCTTCTTTATCAGTCTTTTCAGCGTCGCCATTAACAAAACTGAAGAACTGTTCAATCGACGCGTTGCTGATTTTGGGGGTTGTACCGCCCTCCGTATTTTTGGCCGCAAACCCAAAATATACGACAATAATCTCAGCCGGTCCATCCAGGACTGAATATGTATGGGCGCGTCTGGGTTTTACTACAATAGCGTGGCCCTCAGGAATCACATAAGTTTTACCCTTTATATTGTACTGAATCTTACCTTTCCGCATGTAAGTCAGTTCATGAGCTTCATGAACGCTGGGCTTGGATACGTGATCACCTACCGACAGGGCGCGCAAAACGCCTTCTACAACCACCGGTATCGTGCCCGTAGTGTCGATAAAACCCTGATCTATGATGGGCAGCAACTCTTCCAGTCTAGTTTCCATGAGCTCACCTTCAAACTTAATCATTTCCTTATATTATGGATAAAAATCATTTAATTCGCAAGCATTCATTCTTTTGAATTATATTCAACCATATTAAGCAGCAGGGCTTAGCCTGGAAGAGCCTGCCTTATATTGCTAAAGGATGTCCGGAGTCTGAGCCCATCTGCCCCAGCCCAGACCTCCGCCCGTTCAGCAGCTAAACTTAAGTTTCCTAAATTAACCAATCAGCTTAGGCTTGACTAGATACCCGCCTGCAAAACGTCAAAGCCCTGCAGCAGGCTTGCTAAATTTTCAACTTCAGGCCCACTCAATCCAATCCCGCGGCTCATTTTACCATGATCAGGACTCCAGTCACGGATATCCAGGCGGGCCGCCTTATGATTCCATGAGACAATGTTAACTTCACGCCGCCAGCCACTTGCCGAGGTAGACAAACACCCGATATAATCTTTAATTTCAAAACTAATCGGATCCCTGTCCCTGGCTTTACTATCCCTGTTGCTTTCACCTTTGCGTTCCATGTCCAACCTCCTGGTCTGCAGTAATTGAATCTGGAATCATTCAGATTCATTTTTATATTAGCTGCCTGGCCGAAGCTTAAGAGAATCAGTTTAGGACAGAATTCGACAAAGCCGTCACCTTCGGGATGAAATAAAGTGTGCGTCTGGCAACTGCCCCCCTCTTTCTGAGTCACCCAACAAAAAACGGTTCTCAGCCTGAAGCTAAAAACCGTTTTGCAGAATTGAGGTAAATTGTGGAGTTTTGCAGTTTAAGCTGACTTCAGTTCAAGCTGAGGCTGATCCTGTCGGTCAATAACCGATTTGGTAATGACGCAGCGCTTCACATCATGGCGTGAAGGGATGTCAAACATGATATCCTGCATGACTTCCTCCAGGATAGACCGCAGGCCGCGAGCGCCTGTCTTGCGTTCCAGCGCAAGCCTGGCAATCTCTTCAACCGCATCATCCGTAAAACTCAGTTCGACCCCATCCAATTCCAGCAGGCGATGGTATTGCTTAAGCAAAGCATTCCGCGGTTCCTTAAGAATTCTGACCAGCGCGGTTTCATCCAGCGCGTCCAAAGAGACGACAACGGGCAGTCTGCCAATGAATTCCGGAATCAGTCCATACTTCAGCAAATCATGCGGCATTAATTGATGCAGGATTTTGCTGTCTTTATGCTGGTTGACACTTTCAATTTTTGCGCCAAAGCCAATGGAGTTTTTACCCAGGCGGTCTGAAATAATCCGTTCAATGCCGTCAAAGGCACCTCCGCAAATAAACAAAATATTGGTGGTGTCAATCTGGATAAACTCCTGGTGTGGGTGCTTACGCCCACCCTGCGGCGGGACATTGGCCACAGTGCTCTCCAGGATTTTGAGCAGAGCCTGCTGCACGCCTTCTCCACTGACGTCACGGGTTATGGACGGATTTTCTGATCTGCGCGTAATCTTATCAATTTCATCAATATAGATGATACCCCGCTGTGCTCTGTCAATATCATAATCAGCATTTTGGAGCAACTTTAACAGGATATTTTCCACGTCTTCGCCCACATACCCGGCCTCAGTTAAGGCGGTTGCATCGGCGATCGCAAAGGGAACATCCAGAACCCTGGCCAGCGTCTGCGCCAGTAAGGTCTTTCCCGAACCAGTCGGACCCAGCAGCAAAATATTGCTTTTAGCCAATTCCACCTGGTTGTCTTCATCCTTAAGCGTACCGGACTCGCTTATCTTTGCGGTTTTAGCCGGCTTGGCAGGTGTTTTCAGTTCCGACCGACCAGTCTTCTTTTCCGCGGCTGCTGCGTCGGGTTGATTATAAATACGTTTATAATGGTTGTATACGGCAACAGACAGGGCTTTTTTAGCCTCGTCCTGCCCGATGACATAAGCATCCAGAGCTTGCTTCAGGTCTCTTGGAGAGGGCAGGTGCTGAGGTCTGGCCAAACCCTTAGGTTTTTCCTTTTCTTCCTCATTCATCAGTATGTCCTGGCACAGCTTCACACATTCATTACATATAAACACACCAGGCCCTGCAATCATCCGCTCAACCTGCGACTCATCTTTGCCGCAGAAAGAGCAGACCAGCGGAGTAAACATATCCTGATTCCCACCCTTGGAGTTATTGGACATTACTTATTTCCTCTCCATAATATGGTCAACCAAACCGTAATCCAAAGCTTCCTGAGCGGTCATCCAATTATCCCGCTCCGTATCCAGACGGATTTTTTCCAGCGGCTGGCCGGTCCGATCAGCTAAAATCTGATTCAGACGTTCCCGCATTTTTAAGATGTGTTCCGCCGCAATACTGATATCTGTAGCCTGTCCCTGCGCACCGCCGGAAGGCTGATGGATCATCACTTCAGCATTTGGCAAAACAAAACGTTTTCCTTTAGTTCCGGCAGCTAACAGGAATGCTCCCATGCTGGCGGCCATGCCCATACAAATCGTTGAAACATCAGGTTTAATGTATTGCATGGTGTCGTATATCATCATGCCTGAATTCACTTCTCCACCGGGGCTGTTAATATATAATTGAATATCCTTTTCCGGATCTTCAGCCTCCAGGAATAGCATTTGTGCGGTCACAAGACTGGCTGTTGTGCTGTTAACATCCTCACTCAGGATTATAATACGCTCTTTAAGCAGACGAGAATAAATGTCGTACGACCGCTCACCACGTGAAGTTTGTTCAATTACCATTGGTACCAGGCTCATAGTTAGATACCCCTTTCATTTGACTATGCTGAGATTATACGTCAAATAAAGTCAAAGATCTGTATCATTTGATTAAAATTCAGCGTTGCTGTACCGGCTGCCGGTGCTAAAGCCAAAACCGTTTATAAGTTGAGACGCCACTTCCAACCAGCTGACGTCTCAAAACAAATTCTGCAGGCCCAGGCAGCCCCCGGCTTTCGCGCCCCCGGCAGTTTTTACTCACGACTTATCGGCGCAGTTCAGGCTTCCGGTTTTGCCTCAGCAGTGTCAGCGTTGCTCTCTGTTGTTGTCTCCTCCGGAGCAGCCTCAGACTGCGCCGGCTCTTCTTCGGGGACTGGTTCAGGGATAGCCACCGCTGCGGCAGTGATAAATTCTACCGCTTTCTGAATTTTTGCGTTTTCGCTGAAGTACGCCATATCATCATCATGCAGCTCTGCTTTAAGCGCCTCAGGCTTCATGCCATAACGGGCAGCCAGATCCGCTATCTGCTTTTCAACATCGGCTTCCTCTGCTGTCAGTTCTTCCTTATCCGCCACAGCTTCAAGGGTCAGGGAATTGCGGACACGTTCAGCAGCGCGTTCTTTAAACTGTTCTCTGAAAGCAGCCATATCCTGACCTACATATTGTAGATATTGTTCCAGCGACAGGCCCTGCATGCGCAGCTGCTGATCCTGTTGGCCAACCAGGTTATCCAGTTCATTCTCAATCATGACCTCCGGGATATCAATCTCGGTATTGGCAGCGACCGCCTTTACTGCATTATCCTGGAATACATTCCGGGCACGGGTATCCGCAGTCTTCTGAAGGTCTTCCCTCACGCTGTTACGGTACTCATCCATGGTGTCAAATTCACTGACATCCTTAGCAAATTCATCATCCATTACAGGGAGTTCTTTAACTTTTACGCTGTTAATCAGGACATGGAAACGGACAGCCTGCCCCTTAAGCTCTTCTGAATGATAATCTTCAGGAAAGGTCAGCTGAATATCAAACTCATCACCGCTGTTTTTCCCAAGCAACTGTTCCTCAAAGCCAGGAATAAAGGTATGTGACCCGATGACTAAATCATAGTCTTCACCTTTACCGCCTTCAAAGGCTTCTTCGCCCTTAAAGCCTTCATAATTGATATTAACGGTATCCCCTTCCAAAATTGCCCGGTCTTCTACCGGCACCATTCGGGAATTCCGCTCCTGAGTTTGCTTTAACGCATCATCAACCTGCTGGTCCGTAACCACGGCTTCCGGTTTTACGGCCTCTACGCCTTTATACTGGCCGAGTTTCACCTCCGGCTTGACCGTGACCTCAACTGAAAGTTTCAGACCCTTGTCCATACCAATTTCTTTAATTTCCATTTGTGGACGGGCTACCGGCTGCAAATCATGTTCCTTTACAGCTTCAGCATAAGCAGGATTTACTACATGATCAATAGCGTCATCATATAAGACACCCTCTCCATAGTAGCGAATCACCATGCTCATTGGTGCCTTGCCCTTGCGGAAGCCCGGAATAGAAAAGCGCTTGGCGTTTTTATGGTAAGCGAACTCCAAGCCATGTTGAAACGTTGCCTGATCTATATCCAAATCTATCCGAACGACGTTGTGCTCTAATTTTTCGATTGCTGAAGCCATCCAAATCCTCCTCAGGGGCAGAATTCCCCGTTTTTAAAATGCCAATAAAGCTTATCACAGTTGTTAATCATTAGTAAAGGATAAATCAAAGTAAAATGGGCTAAAGTGCAGAAAATTCATGAATAAGCTAAAGCAAACCACCGAAGGGCTTATCATCGGAGAGCTGTGCTGATATGCCCGGCGGCAGAGCTCATCCTTAATCCCCTTAAGGGGCAAGCTCGTCGGCGGCCTGACAGATCTGGTCTGAAAGCTTTACTCATTCTGATGACAGGATTTTCAACCAGGCTATAAACCAGGACGTTCGGATGAAAGGAGAGTTGCTTGAATTACCCTGAATCAAAAACAGCGGCGGAAAGGAATAATTAACAATATCTTGCATTGACGCAATTGCCCGAAGCCTTGCCTATTGAGATAATCTCCGCAGAAGGCAGCAGTCGTGAGAAGGAGGTAAGTGTACGACAAAACCAAGCTGGAGGTATGAAAGCTATCATCTGCGCCAGCCGGCAGAGACGCATGGCTCCGGGGCCAGAGCAGCCGGATAGTCGGCGCTTCCTGTATACCCTGCCGGATTTACAGACATGAAAGGATTTACGGGTTGCAGTTTTTACACGGATCATATCCTTCAGCAATAATATGGTCCCGGGTATCCGTAACTATCTTCTTGTTTTTATCCGACATCCGGTCCACAGACGGGCAGTCCGGATAATGGAATTTATGGGAATTTGTGTTTAGTACATAGGTTTGCCCTGGCGCTTCATCTTCCACAAGCGCTGTCGGAGCTTCTGTCTCCTGGGCAATGGTTGGCTCTGGCGTCGGCGTAGCGGTCTCATTCGATCCGGGTGTAAAATTGTTACAAGGATCCTGATCCCAGCTGATGGTGCTGCCATCACTGGTTGAGACAATCGCACCCTGTACATCCGTTCTGAAGAGTTGCGCGCCGGCAGCCTGGATCCGGGTAAGCGTTTCCTGGGTTGGATGGCCATAGCTATTATCCTCGCCGCAGCTGATAACAACCCAGTCAGGAGTAACTGCGTCCAGGAAAGATGCCGAAGTGCTGGTCTTTGATCCATGGTGGGCAGCGTAGAGCACATCTGCATCCAGGTTGAGGCCACTGCTGATCAGGTCGGCTTCAGCTTCAGCAGACTGATCGCCCATCAGAATATAACTGCTCTCCCCATAATCAACCCGCAGACCAATGGAGTTGTCATTATCCTCACTATGATTATAGTTTTCCGGGGCCAGAAACGTAATTAAGGCAGCGCCCAGGTCAAGCTCCTCGCCCTGGTAAGGCACTGTCTCTGCAATATCGTGAGAAGAGATATACGACTTAAATGAGCTGTAGACACGAGTGTCAGCAGCATACCCACCATCAAAAACAGTTCCGGTAATCGGGAATACATTTAGCACGCCAACCAGACCGCCCAGATGATCCTCATCATAATGGCTGGAAACCATATATTCCAGCTCAATCAGGCTCTGATTCCGAAGATAAGACACTGTGTAGGACGATGCCGAACCGCCTCCGCCATCAAAGAGCAAGGTATCATCCGCATTTGAGAGCAATACCGCAGCGCCCTGACCGACATCCAGGAAGTGCACATAAAGCGGATTATTATAGGATCGGGCTTTATTCAGTATCGTTTCAGGGGCGGTCTCTTCAATGGCCTCCGTCAGTGTTATCGCCTCTGTCAGGGGCGCGGTTGCTGTTGTCGGAGCTAAGGCGGTAGTTTGGGTTGTCGGCGCCAGCGTGGCAGACGCTTGCGTTGTCGCAACAGATGTACCAGGCTCAGACTCTGTATCTGCTGCCGCCGCAAGCTGGACTGAGGCGGTGGTAGTGATGCTGCTCAGTTCGCTTTTGTGTCCGCTGACAGCTTCACTGTACGCCCCGATGCTGATCACGACCGCTAAGGCAATCAAAATTTTCCCTAAACAGGATGGCCGCTTCTTGCCATTCGAATTAACTTTAGTCAGTCTAGCCATATTTACGTCTCCGCTACAAATTATTAATATTTTGTACATATAAGATAAGCTTCGATTGAAGAAATAACAAGCGGCTTCGCAAAGGATCTTGCAAAACACAGCCTTCCGCATGGGTCTTTTCTCTGTTTCCGTCACCCAAACAGCAGTATGCAATTGTCAGCTGAGGGAGTATGGTTCGGGCCGTTGCAGGACAATTAAGGATGCCCAGACCGCAACGATGCTGAACCTCTGCGCAGAAATCATTAAAACCTCGGACCGGGAAGCAGCTGAAGTACTGAATCAGGTTTTGTCTGAAGGTTTGGGACGGCTTGAAAGTAAAGATTGCTTAAACCGTTTTTACTTCTTTTTTATCTTTCTTGGTATGATTGAGACTGAAAATAACCTGTACCCTATGTCAAGGACAAGCAGGGGGATGCCGAGGTCAGAAGGATAATAAATGCGTCAATTCCTTTTGGGCGCCGGAACAACCAGCAAACGCTAGTCATTTACCTTGTTGATTAAGTCAATGACTAGCAACGGGGTAAAGAAACTGCCTCTAGATCATGTTGCTATGTGATTAATCTAGGTGGCTCCAGCTCCGACAGGCCTAATACTGAGGCGCCCGGCTCAAACACCGGTTCCCATTTGGGCTTTGTCAAATAAAATTGCGAGCGCTGAGGCGAAAAATCGCCTCGCAAGCAAGCCGCCAGATACCCCTGGTTGAAAAACGCACTGGCAAAACTGCGCTGTGCCTTATGTGCTGTCGTCACTCTACGTGTTTCAGGTGAGGCCTTGCGTGCTTTGGACGCCGATAGGTTATCTGGCGCAAGCTCTAAACCATCAGGCGTCAACCCTGTCTCAGTTGCAAATTCTACTGCTGCGGTATGCAGGTAGGTCTGCAGGTTTCGGAAGCCTTTCCCTGTCTTAACCTCATTTTTGATCGACGAATAGGGAAGAAATTGAAATACCCCCTATGAGTTTTAGCTTTAGCCGGTCTCGCGATCGCGAGGGCTGCACTCGTAAAAGTCATCTGTAAGAAATAAAAAAGGCAGCCACGAAAAAATCCTGACCACCTTTTATTTTTTTAGCGCCCGCAGGCGCTGCAGGCTGGACTACGGGCCGTAACCCGTAACCACCATAGTGAGATTTATATAACGCCTCTGGCATCTTCGGCAACTTGAGTTATGTCAGAGCCTCCTTGCACTCTATGGTCTCCGCCACACATTTGTGACGAAGATCTCTGCGGTCTTGCCGCTTAAAAAGCCTTGCAGTACCTGCTAGGGCACAGCGACATACACACCACCATGAAGTACTATGTCGAGGTTACGGACGACGCAATGATCGTGGCAGCATCCGAAATGCAATAATATTTTCAGCGCAATCTGATACAAAATCTGATACAAAGGCTCAATAATTGACTTGGAATTCAAGGCAAAGAAAAACCCCGAAAGCCTTATACCTTCAGGGTTTTGTGCTGTGGTGCGCCCAGCAGAGATCGAATCCACAACCTTCTGATCCGTAGTCAGACGCTCTATCCAGTTGAGCTATGGGCGCGTTTCAAGCACAACGTATATACTAATGGCGCACTGGTGCTTTGTCAATACCTTAAACTTATTTTCCATAATCTGTAGAGTGCAAACTTAACTGCCCAGCGCAAAGAACCCGTTACGAGGCCAAAACCAGCTGATTTTTCAAGATGCCAATGGCTCCTTGGCGGTTTGGCAACCCTGTTGTCTGCTCGGGTAGTCATTCACCCGGTCTTCTGTTCGCCGTAATGCTTTGGGATCAAAAGCTCACGGCAGCCGTCTTTCAGCGCAGCAGGTTATGGCGCTGAACTCGTACTGTCGGGCAGTGTCGCCGTTACTGATTCAGACGAATCTTGAGACGCTTCCAGTAAAGCTTCAGCCAGAGCCTGGTCATCCATCCCATCCAAAGTCTCCCGGTCTCTAAAACGATCCAGGCGGGTCAAATCACTGACCCGGCCCACCCTTACGGAATGGATGATGCCGGTACCATCACTGCCGGCTAAAGCCAGCTTCAGTGAGTCACCCACAGGCGTCATAGAATATTGCTGATCCTGGCTGAGGATATAGAACTGATCCAGATCACAAAACAGTTGTCGGAGCAGTAAATCATTATAGGTTTCTCCCAGCTGTATCAGGTCCCCAATTGCGTATGTCTCGCTGTAAATTGAAAAGCCAATCAGTTGACCGCTCCAGCTGAACTCGGACCAGTCCAGCTGCCCCTGCAAGCTGCTGAAAATGGGAACCATCCCCCGCTCAGCCTCTTCCGTAGTCCACGAAAGCGGTTGTTGCTGCAAAACAGCGTCCAGGCTGTTATTATCTGCGGAGCTATCCTGCAGCGGTGCCAGCAGTACCTCGACCCCGGCAAATCGAATTGAAATGATATCCTCAGACTGAACGGTTAAGCTAGTAGTGCCGGTTGTTCCAGCATTCGTCTGCCCAGCTTCAGTCACAGCTGAACTATCCGGTTCAGACGTACTTGTTGGGGACGCTGTTGTCGTCAGGGCATCCGCATCGCGCCAGATTTCTAAAAGCAGTGGCTGGCCTAAGGCCGTGGTCAGATCGCTCACACTGTAGGTATGATCCAGCTCCAACAATATCTCCGGTTCAGCGCCGCTGCTTTGCAAGCTGTAATCCGCGTTATTGGCGGAGGCTGTATCCGTCTCTACCGCTCGGTCTCTGATTGTAAAGCTCCCGGACTTAACCGAAGTGACAGACATGGTTCGGGTAGTGGCACTACCCTCAGTCTGCTTTAAGGGCTGCTTGACCGTAACGGCGTCAGGCCTAAGACTTTGAATCTCAAAGGTTGAAAAATCATCATCAACATATTCATCGTAAAAATCTATCAAGGCCTGGGCTTTGCTGGTTTTGACAGTTGTATTGGTGCTGAGTGAAGGGAGCATTGACGCCAGCGTTTCCGCGTTTCCTTTTTCAAGCGTAGCATAATAGGTCCTGAGGTACTCATAAATATCTACAGAACCCATAACCCAATCTTTATCCAGATAGGCGGAACCGGAAGAATCCAGTTGTAAGGCCACCGCAAATAGTTTATTTTCGCTCTCATCTCCAGATGATTCCAGCCAAAAATAATCATTAGATTCTGCCATTTCCGCATAGGACGATGAAGTGGATATAATAGCTGCAATCTGTCGATCACGTTCTGAGACGGTCATTGGTGCAAAAGATGTAGGCGTCCACAGCAAGACTTCATTCAAGGTGTAGATATATTGCGAAAATTCGTCAATTGTCAAGCCATCCAACTGCTGTTTAGGAATACTGCGATACACATCCTCCACATCTTGCTGACCGCTTATAGCGTCTGTAATCCGTTGCATCAGCTGATTATCTGTCAGGGGGCTTTGCTGCCAGACCGGTTCCGCCGTAGGTGTAGCAGTTGCCTGGGCGCCGGCCGCAGCTGCATCAGCGGTCTCATCACTGATTACAGATTGATGTTGCTGAGGCAGGAAACGGACAAATAACCACTGGCCCAGGATACCGGTCAGTAAGGCTGCAAATATGACTATAAGTACAGGCGAAGCATGCCTGCTCCCGGACTTATCGGCCCGAGCGGTTTTACGATTGGGTCTGTTTTTTTTCACTGCAGCCAGGCACGCTCCTTCATCACAAATATTCGTTATGGACGGGGCCAATTGCCGGTTTTGCTTAGGTTCCCGCTTAAGGTAATTATCTGGCAGGCTACCGGATAAATCAATGCTGAATCACTTCAGTCTTTGTCTTTACGCCATCTTTCCCTAAGCTTTTTCCGCACTCTGCTTAGAGCATTAGCCACTTGGGACCGGCTCAGGCCCAGCGACTCACCTATTTGTCGGTATGACAAATCCGACAGATATCCTTTTAAGACAGCTTGTTCCAAAGCGGTCAGGGAAAGGACAAAACTCTTCAGCCCTTGCTCTGAGATGAGATCAGATTCAGTTTCAAGCGTGAGATCCTGCCAGGGATCATACTTCATTGATCCCTGGCTGGACTGCATTTCAGTTATGCTGTCAAGATCCAGCGCGCTATAATTTATCTGCGCCTGAAAGCTATTAGCCCGTCTTAAGGTCCGGAAAATTGCCTGACGGACCTGCAGCTTTGCCCAGGAAACAAATGGCGCCGAGCGCTCTGACGCAAAGGTATGGATAGCCTGCAGTAAGCCCAGCATTCCCTCCTGGATCAGATCATCCCGTTCTCCGCCAGGAAGGTAATAGTGCTTAGCAGTATATGTCACTAACGGTAAATACCGTTTAAGCAAACACTCGGTTGCATCCACATTGCCCGCTCGCGCCCAGTCAATCAGCTGGTCATCAGAAGCTGTGGCCAGATTTTTATGGTCAGTCAATCTCCCGCTCCGTCGTCAGCTACCACCACTGCAGCCGGCAAAGTAGTTTCTTGCTCAGGACCTTCTGCTTGAATGGGCCCAGGTACAGCAACTTGCTCCGGTTCAGTAGCCTGCTCAGATTCAGTAGCTTCTGCCTGAGGTAAAGCCAGCCAGCCACCGCGCCGTCTGACTGCCTCATATAGAATGATGCCGGTAGCAACTGCCGCATTTAGTGAGTTGACTTTGCCCTTCATGGGCAGGGATAGCGTAAAGTCACAGTTTTTGGCCACCAGCGGCCTCATGCCATGCCCCTCACTTCCCACAACCAGTGCCAATGGGCCATCCAGTTTAGTGCCAACCTCAGTATCGCTATAGATGTTTATACCCTCGGTATCCGTTCCAGCAATCCACAGGCCTTTTTCCTTAAGGAGTTCGATGGTCTGGGACAAATTATTAACTCTGGCGCATCTGACATGCTCAATCGCACCGGCACTGGCCTTAGCCACCACGGCATCCAGACCTACGCTACGCCGCATGGGGATGATAATACCGTGAACTCCGGCGGTATCTGCAATCCTAAAGATAGAGCCCAAATTATAGGCATCCTGAATCTCATCCAGGAGTAAAATGAGTGGTGCCTCACCACGTGATGCCGCATAAGCCAGAATATCTTCCACTTCCACATAGTCATGCGCTGCAGTCTGGGCAATGATGCCTTGATGAGCATGAGTCTGAGACAGTTTATCCAGCGCAGGTTTTTCAACCTCAACGATAACAGCGCCCTGCTGCTTGGCTTCATAGATCAGTTTAGCCAAAATCGGATCGAATTTGCCGTTAGCCGGCCTCAGAACCCAAAGCTTATCGATTTTCCGGCCAGCACTTAAGGCCTCGCTGACTGGATTCCGACCTTCCAGGCGATCATCTCTCAGCTCTGACGGTTCAGTTGGTACGGCTTCAGTGTTAGCTGCCAAAAAGCGGCGCTCCCTGAATACCGGAATTGGCCTGGGTTCACTGGAATGGCGCTGCTCGGTAGCTGCCTGATAGCCAGGGTCCCCGCCTTCACGGCTGTAACGCGGCCGGTCTCCGCCTTCGCGGCTGTAACGCGGCCGGTCCCCGCCTTCGCGGTTGTAGCGCGGCCGTTCTCCGCCTTCGCGGCTGTAGCGCGGCCGATCCCCGCCCTCACGGTTGAAACGCGGCCGGTCCCCGCCTTCGCGGTTGTAGCGCGGCCGATCTCCGCCTTCGCGGCTGTAGCGCGGCCGATCCCCGTCCTCACGGCTGTAACGCGGCCGGTCTCCGCCTTCGCGGCTGTAACGCGGCCGATCCCCGCCTTCGCGGCTGTAACGCGGCCGGTCTCCGCCTTCACGGCTAAAGCGCTGCCGCTCCCCGCCCTCACGGTTGAAACGTGGCCGATCCCCGTCCGCACGGCTGTACCGCGGCCGGTCTCCGCCTTCGCGGCTGTAGCGCGGCCGCTCCCCGCCTTCACGGTTGTAACGTGGCCGCTCCCCGCCCTCACGGCTGTAGCGCGGCTGATCCCCGCCTTCACGGTTGTAGCGCTGCCGCTCCCCGCCCTCACGGTTGAAACGTGGCCGCTCCCCGCCCTCACGGTTGTAGCTTGGCCGGTCTCCGCCCTCACGGTTGAAACGCGGCCGCTCCCCGCCTTCGCGGCTGTAGCGTTTACCGCTAAACTGCCGGCCTCCGCTGGATTTACTTTCTGAACGATCCGCCTTATTTTGATTCTGTTCCTTGCTCATGATTTAAGATCACTTTCATTATCTCGTCCAGACGGTCCTCGTCTTCGCGCAGGCAGAGATACCCTATCAAACACTCAACGCCGGTTGCCCAGCGGTAAGCCTGAGGGCTGGCATGTTTGGCCATAGTCCCTGGCGCGGCATTACGGCCGCGTTTCAATACATCTGTCTCTTCTTCATCTAATAACGGCAGTAAGCTGGGCACAGCTTCCGCCTGGAATGCCGCACATACATAATGGACGCTCAAGCGATGCAGCGCACCGGTGGGTCGTCGCCCCTGATTAAGCACAAAACGGCGCACATAAAGCTCATAAGCCGCGTCCCCTATATAAGCCAGCGCCGAGGGGGAAACATCCCGCCAGTCTCCCTGATAGCGGGGTCCGATCATTTGGCGGAAACCTTGGGGCCTTGCGGCGTGTCCTCTACCTGATACCCGGCTGCTTCAATTTTAGTTCTGATGTCGTCCGCCAATTGATAATTATGCTGGACTTTAGCTTCACTGCGCTCCCTGACCAAAGCTGTAATCTCTTCCGGAATAGCGCCGCTCTGAGGTATTTTCAGGCCCAGCACATCCAGCAACTTAAGTAACGTTGCCAGGGCCTGGCGCAGTTCTTCCGGATCCTGATCATCTTCCTCTACCACGGCTGTGTTGATATCTCTCACAAAATCAAAAATGGCGGCCATGGCATCAGCCGTATTCAAATCATCATCCATGGCGGTTTCAAAAGCACGGACGGCCGCCTGGCTTTTATCCGCAAGGCCACTCTTTTTATAAACTGCTTCCTGTCCCGTCGCTTGGTCAAGATAAAAGCGTGCATTTTCAATACAGGTAACAATCCGTTCCCAACCGGTCTGAGCCGCATTCAACAAGTCCCGGCTGAAATTAATCGGGCTGCGGTATTGGCAATTCAGCATAAAAAAGCGAATGACCATATAATCATAGTGTTTGGCCAGATCCCGGACAGTAAAAAAATTGCCCTTGGATTTTGCCATTTTAGCATTATCAATATTAATGAAACCATTATGCATCCAATACTTGGCAAACACATGACCGCTGCAGGCTTCACTCTGAGCAATCTCATTTTCGTGATGCGGGAACACCAGATCCTGACCGCCGCCGTGAATATCTATGGTTTCACCTAAATACTTAAAAGCCATTGCGGAGCACTCAATATGCCAGCCGGGACGGCCTTCTCCCCAGGGACTCTCCCAATAGGGCTCTCCTTCCTTTTTGCGTTTCCACAAAGCAAAATCAGAGGGATGCTGTTTGCTTTCACCATTTAAAGCTCTGTTACCGGCACCTTCCTCCAGATCCTCCACATTATATCCGGATAACTTACCGTATTCAGGAAATTTATGCGTAGAAAAGTAAACTCCGTCATCTGATACATACGCATAACCTTTATCTATAAGCGTTTGAATCATCTTGATGATTTCAGGAATGGTGTCCGTAGCGCGAGGCTGAAAATCAGCCCGTTCAACATTCAGGCCATCCGCATCAATATAATATTCCCGGATATAGTGTTCACTTAAGTCCTTGGTCGATACATGCTGCAGGTTAGCCCGGTTAATGACCTTGTCATCAATATCCGTAAAATTTTGTACAAACGTTACCTTATACCCCTTATATTCCAGGTACCTGCGCAGAGTATCAAAGGTAATAAAAGGACGGGCATTCCCCAAATGAAAGTAATCGTACACGGTAGGACCGCAGACATAAATCTTGACCTTACCTGCCTCAACAGGGACAAACTCCTCCTTTTGCCGAGTCATCGTATTATAAATCTTCATGCTAACCCGCCTTCCATAATAAGTACTAATCACCAGTTCGTGCACGGCTGTTCCGGCACGCCTATTATGACTGAAAAATTAAACCTTGGCTATTGCCTGCGAAACAATCATTACTTTTCATATAAAAATCAGAATACCCAAAGGCATCCTGATCACTAAAAAAATAAACCTGCGATACCGACTCCTTATTTGACACCTCGCTTATAGCCAGGTGGGTGTCCTGCAGCGGTCTGCTATCTTCCCCTGCGATCGAAACCGGAGGCCCGATATTATTCCGCTTAACCCGAACTCCCTTTTTTGTCGTGAAGGTTCAATTAAAGAAGCCATGTACCTCAGGCAGGTTTATTATATCACAGCCTGGCCGCAGTCTCTATCAGGCGGGTGACGATTATCAGTTTTTTGCCGGCGGCCATCTTGCCAGGTCACGCCTGGAACTGGCCAGAGCCAGACAATAGACCTGTGGCGCGCCAGCCGCCAAAACAGACTGGGCGGCACTGTAGAGCGTTGAACCGCTGGACAAAACATCATCAAGTAACAACACATTGCGCTGCCGTAAAACTTGCGCATTGACCGTAAACGCTTTGCTCACATTCATCAGCCGGCTGATACCTTCTGTTTCGCTCTGGCGTTTAGTTGCCCGATTTCTAAACAAAATGTCTGTTCTCAATTCTACATTCAGCCGGCGACTTAACGGCAGTCCCAATAACTCAGCCTGATTGTACCCTCTCTCAGCCAGACGCTGCTCTGAAAGCGGGACCGGCAGCAAAAGCCATGACGCCTGCGCGGTTTGAGCAAAGCCGGGGCAATCAGCCTGGATATCCAGACCAGCTTTATGTCCCAGTAACTGACCTAGCGGCAGCGCATACTCCGGATGCTGATGGAATTTTAGGCCCCTGATTAATTGCGGTATAACGCCTCTATAGTGGAAGGCCACCAAGGCTCTGAGCTTTTGGGCCTGGTAATAATCCACAGCTGATAATTGTCGGGTCATCGCAGGGCTAAGCACCTGCATATGACGTTCATTATGCCGCCTAAAGGGTAATTGCGCGGCACAGGCTGGACAAAGGTCCTGGAAATCACCGGACCGGTAACGGTTTCCACAAACAATACAGCAAGGCGGAAACAAAGTCATAGCTAAGGCAGCTAACCAGGCATTCATATAAGGCTCCTTGTTATGGGGATTGGTTGACAAGCAAGCGCTTGAACCTGTTACAAAGCATACACTGTTTGCCTTGCTCTGCAGATCTCAGTTTTACAACCAGAAAAGATCCGTTCGCCCTTTATGCTTATTTAACTGTGAAGCTCCCGTTTTGCTTAAGTCCATCTCGCTCAGGTTAGCCGGTTTGGAAGCGAATTTGTCAGATTTTGTCGGTTTAAAATGCCGGCAGTTTTCGGAGCAGCCAGTAAGATGAAAGCAACGAACGGAGGAACCCCATGCTGACGATTTGGATTCTGGATCAAGAAAAAATATATCGTGAAAGTCTGCGCCGCTATTTACTGAAGCAACGGCCTGATTATGCAGTCAAGCTTTGGGACGGTCCGGAAAAAATACCCGCGGCCTGGCAAGCAGACGCTCCTGATTTGCTCATATATACACCCCGGCAATGGATAAAACCAATCGCTGTCCCAGACCTAACACGGACCATCAGTTTGCAGTTGCCCGGCATCCCGGTTCAATCACAAAAGCAGACAGACACCCAGACCGCTCCTTTAGCTACCACTACGCCGGGTATAATATTGCCAAGGCTGAACTCAGCCTCAGCTATCCTGACCGCAATAGACCAATACTGCTCTAACCAGTCTCAGGTCCAAAGTCAGGCTGAGCAGCTGACGACCTATTTGGTTTTATATCCTGTGGTGCCGCCGCCACATTGTCCGCCGCTGAAAGCAAATATTGCCCGGCAGCAACAAGCCGGTAAGCAAATCCTGTATTTAAATATAGCTCCTGCTTTCGTTAAATTTCCGCTGGGTTGGGCAGCTGATTCCGCTGAAGCTCAGGCAAATCAATACAGCTTGTCCAGGCTTTTACTGCGTTTGCCTGAAGCCGGCCAGGACAGTCCGGACTTGTGGCCGTACCTAAGGCGCTGTCCTGCCGGAGGCCTGGCTTTTCCCCGTTTTTTGCGGGCAGATGACGCATATGGTCTGGAACCCCGGCTTCTGTTCAATCTATACCAGACGGTAGTTCAAATGATCAAGCAACAGTCTGAATCCTTTTGTCTGGTTATACAGTTTGGTGCGCTTTCCCTGCAATTACCGGCACGTTTATTACCCTATGCCGATGCGTTAATCTCAGTTGCAGATGAGCATAACTGTTCGGTAAATGACTGGAAGGATGAATTGACTGAATTTCTGAAAGCAAAACCTGAGCACTGTAGTTTTGGGGAATATACCACAGGAGGAGCAGCCTATGATTAAGTCCAGTGTTATGAGAAACAGCAGGCATAAACAATCGGCCTCTACTTCGAGCACTCCAAATATGAAACCAGACAGCAGCAGCGCTTTTGCCTGCCACCTGCGGGAAGCGCTGTTGCAGCGTCTGGGAGCTAACAGTTTACCGCCCAGTAGCAAGCTTCAGCAAATGATAGCAGATATCCTGGATCATTCTTTACTAGAAGCTGATCTGGTCTGGCCATTGGCTAAACGCCAAAAAACCATAAAACTGGTGCTGGACCAGATTAATGGTTTAGATGTATTGCAACCATTTATGGATAACCCCGGCATCACTGAAATTATGGTTAACGGACCGCATCGGGTTTTTGTTGAACAAGCCGGCCAGATTACTGAGACTGACTGCCACTTCAGGGACGCTCAGCATATGACTGAGGTCTTGCTGCATTTGTTTAGTCAGGCTGACCGGCCGTTAAATTACTGGCACCCTATAGCAGATAGCCGTCTGGCAGATGGCAGTCGGATAAACGCCATTTTGCCGCCGGTCGCGCCTGATGGTCCTATTCTGACCATCAGGAAATTCACCGGCATCCGTCATGATGGGGCAGCTTTATGCAGCAGCGGATTTGTACCGGCTACCTGGCTGCAATTTCTAGAAGCAGCTATCCGACAAAAAAAGAACATTTTTATCAGCGGCGGAACCGGCAGCGGAAAGACCACCTTACTTAATGTCCTGTCTGCCGCCATTCCTTCGGATCAAAGAATCGTGACGGTTGAAGACTCAGCTGAGCTGCAGTTACAGCAACATCGCAATCTGGTCCGACTGGAATGCCGCAGCAGTGGTCAGGATCCCAGTGCCGCCACGCCAATGAGCGAATTAATCCGGACGGCGCTGCGGCTACGGCCTGACCGACTGATTGTTCGCGAAGTACGGGGCGCGGAAGCGTTTGATTTACTGACTTCACTGAATACCGGCCACCCCGGCACCTTATGCACCTTACATGCCAATTCCTGCCAGGATATCCTCTACCGTCTGGCTAATCTGATTCTGCCAGTCTCCAGGCTGCCTTATGACATGATTTTACGGGAACTATATGCCAACGCTGACTACCTGGTTCAGATCGAACGGCAAACTAATGGCCGCCGGCAGGTTAAAGAAATTGCCGCAGTCTGTAAGCAACAGTCTAAGGGGATTAAGGTGCTGTATCAAGCTGCTGCACCTGACCAGCCGGATTTGGCGGATGGTGCGGTATGACGGTCTCGCGCCTGCAAGCTTTGCTCATCTATCTGCTGTCCACCGGACTGGTATTTGCGGCGGCGATGGCTTATTTTACCAATCTGAAACTAAGTATCATCATCGCACTGATCTTTGCTTTTGTCCCTTATTTAAGCATTCAGCACTATCTGGGCCAGAAAGCTCAGCAGGCCTGCCGGAGTACAGCCGTTTTGTATTTACAGTATCTGCTTTCGGGCCTTACCGGCGGTAAATCCCTTGAAAAAATGATCCGACAGGCAGGCGGACAGTTTTGTCCACCAGCTTTGCAATCAGCCGATTTTCGCCAATGGCTCTCCTACGTAAACCGGGATCTGGACGCCCAGATGCCGTTAGCGCAGGCGCTATCCTCACACCTGACAGTTTTGGTCAGTCCGGATGTCGGAACCGCAATCAGTATGCTGGCTAAAGCTGTGCAGTTAGGCGCCAGAGCGCAGGATTTTATTGAATCAGCTATCCGGATGCTCAATGAACAGGATCGTTTGACTGAAGAGGTGGCAGCGGAGAATGCCAGGGACCGGCTTGAGGCTACAGTCTTGAATTACCTGCCGTTAGCGCTGGCAATCATTCTCCGCCAGATGTGGGGGCAGACCAGCCAGGCTGCCAGTCCGCCCTCCCGACAATTCTGGTTGACCTTGCTTTCCTTCTGTTTACTTCTATTGTCTTGGCTCATCTCGACTTACGTAAAAGTCAAAAAAGAGTCTTCCGGCCAGTCAAAAAGCCACCGACAGGCCGCAATTATCAGCCGGCTACCGCTGCGGCGTTTCGTCAAAAATAAATCAGCCTGGCATCCGGTAATTGACCGGCTGGCCTCATTATATCCTGCGGCGCGGCGCTTAAAGTTATACCAGGCCTTTAGTTTAAGTCAATTAGCCCAGGCTGCCAGGACCAGCGCCAAGTCTGCCGATCGCAACCTGGGGGACCGGTCTGAGCAAACAACCGGGCACACTGAGCCAGAACCGCTGCCTGCCTATCTGCAGTTCATTCGCCAGTTGACTGCAGAAAAGCTTGATGCCTTACTTATTGGATTGTTAATCGGCTCGCTTGCTGGCCTGTTTTGGCTTCCGGCGCTCTGTCTCTTTCCCCTGCTGACCCTGCTAATAGCTTTGGCACATGATCAACGGATTCTGGAGCAAGCTAAAGAAACAGAGTTACAGCTTTTGAATGATCTGCCTTATTTTTTAGTGATAAGCAGCCGCCTACTTGAAGCCGGAATGAGTATGGCTCAGGCTATGCAGATCAGTTCGGACCAGCTGGTCCCTGAACGACCTTTATATTGGGTGATTAGCCGCATATTAGTCAGAGTTTCTTCAGGTTTACCAGCCGGACCTGAATTAGCCGCGCTGGCGGCGAGACTTTCTACCCCCACAGCCCAGTCAGCTTTAATGTTGCTGGAGCAATATGAACGTATGGGACAGCCGCATATTTTATCCAGATTAAGTGAACAGGCTTCCCGTTGCTGGGAATTGCTGCGTAATGGGATGCGCAAGGGAGCCGAACAGCGCGCGGCGCTGCTACTCATCCCCATGATGCTGGATCTGGTGGCCGTCATCCTGCTGGCCATGGCACCGTCGTTGGATCTGCTGAGTCAGGGGCTGCAGTTTTGACTAATTTGTCAGTTTCTGTCTGGAAGCAGTCCTGATCCAAGGCTGTCCCACTGATATGCTAAGCTCATCCACAAGGTAAAACACCCCTTAACCGGACATAATCAGGAGGTATTTATGAAAAAGAATTGTCGCTACGCATCAGATCCTGCCCGTAAACTTGCTCACGTCAAGACGCCGGAGCCGCTGCAGGATGATCACGGTATGGGCACTTTGGAGATTGTTATTTTAATTGCCGCTTTATTGGCCCTGGCGCTGATTTTCAACCGACAGATTCAAAGTTTTGCATCCAGTATTTTTCAGAAAGTCTTTAATGGCGGCAGCATTTTGAATCAGATTGGCGGATATTAACGGCAAAGGAAGACAGAAAGAAGATGTTAGGCAAAGATTTGCTGACTTACTGGCAATTGGAGACCGATCCTCAAATGCCCGGACAAATTCTGCGGCGCAGCTCCCATAAAGAAAACCTGGCCGCAAACTATCAGTATCAGATCATGCAGCTGCAGCAGCATCAGTCAGCCTGGCCGTTTTTACCCGTCAGCAGACTAGCGTTTCCGGCAGAAGATGTGCTGGTTTGGTCGGTTGCAGGCTTGACGCCGTTTACGGAAAAGTATCCTGGAAAGCAGAAGCCTGCTGATGTACGACAGTGTCTGACACAGATCAGCGCCGCCATGCTGAAGCTGGAAGAGTTCTTGCTCTGGCCTAACCGGCTCTTACTGGCCCTGGATCAGATATATGTTCAGTCAGCGCCAGCTCCTGATTCCCATGGTCCAGCGGACCAACTACTTTTTTTATATGTACCGGCCAGTCAAACGGACAGCCCTATAGAACCAAATGAACAAGAACTGCTGTGGCGGTTTATCCAAGACTGTTTAAGCCGGGCAGAGTGGACAGCGCTTTTAAGTGATCACGAAATATTCAGTTTGCAGCAAGCCGCCGCACAAGGTGCCTGTGGTTTGACTAAGCTGCTGGAGCAAGCGGACTTTTTACCCAGTCACGCCGTAAAACCTTCCTGGCGGGAACGTAAAGCCAGGCAAAACAAAACCAGACCTGTCCCCCGGCAGGGTGCGCCAAAGGAGGAGCAGCACCGCAAGGCCAATGCAGGCATCGCCCGACTTAAGCAGTTACTGCAGCAACCGTACAGCTTTCCCATACTGATGCTGGAAGAACTGACCTTATTGCTCCTGGCCAATTTATGCTTTTCCATTTTTTTAAAGGAAAGTGACTGGCTGTTTCTGGTTATGGCAGCCGGCCTGATCACCCTGTTGTTAATTTGCAATATATATTTGCTGGCTTCTCCCCAGTCACCCTACCGCATACAGACAAGTCAATTTGAGAAGGTACAAGCCCAGGCAGAACGGCGGTCGTATGAAATTGGTAAACGCCAATACCAAGATAAACGAAGTCAAACAACGACCGGTCAGAATATACGCCCGGCCGTCCCCGTAGTTGAACCGCCTGATAAAGCTAATTCGGAAATGGCTTTATCTCCGGCCGCGGAGTTATACGACTTGGCAGGAGGATCCGCAGCGGCTTATAAGCAACTTTTCCGCGATATTGCCTTTAGGGCCCATGAAGTATATCCTCTGGCCGTATTAGTCAGTAAAAAAACATTTTTAGGCCATAGTCAGAGGCATTGTAATGTCCGGCTGACAGATAGCTCAGTTGATGCCATCCACGCCCGAATTGACTGTCTCAATGGACAATATCAAATTACTGATTTGGATTCCGTACACGGCACGTTTGTAAACGGTATCAGGCTCAGCGCCGACAGTCCCTATCCGCTCCGTGGAGATGAAACAATCACGCTGGGTCAAAAAAACCTGTTCTTCAGACTGGATACTAACTAGCCGTCAGAGCGTCGAACAGGTTTAGCTTTACAAAATGCCGGGCACTTTACGCTTGCCTATTGCGGGGGCCCTGGGGCCGGCCCGCATATTTTTCTGCCAGCTCCAGCCTCTTTTGTCCTCTTCTGACGGCGTGACGCCCAATCTTAATGTCATCCTCGCTTGCGTCAGGTTTATTAATGCGTTCCCGGCCACGGTCGATGGTACTCTGAGCTCTTTTCAGGTCAATGTCTTCCGGCCACTCCGCAGCGTTAGTAACCACAATGACATAGTTACTCTCCACCTGAACATAACCATTGGATACAAAAGCAACCGACCACTGACCGTTACGTCTGATTCTGAGTTCCCCGGGATACAAAGCTGCTACCATTGGGGTATGGTTTGCCATAATGCCCATCTCGCCATCAGCGGCAGTAAAAATGAGCATACCGCAGGGATCATCCCAAAACACCTGGTAGGGGGTCACCACAGTTAAGCGGAAAGTATTGACAGACGCCGTGCCAGCGGGAGCCGGAGCTGCTGCCGCGTTTTGATTGTTATCACTCATACATGATGTTCCTTGTAATCTTTATACACATCATCAATTGTGCCCTTCATAAAGAAGTACTGTTCCGGGATTGAATCGGTACTGCCACTGATGATTTCGCTAAAGCCGCGGAGCGTTTCTTTGATTGTGACATAGCGGCCTTCGTAACCAGTGGAGTCAGCCGTAACAAAAAAGGGCTGAGACAAAAAGCGCTGGATTTTTCTGGCCCGGGTAACCGTTTTCTTATCATCCGGATCCAGTTCATCCATACCCAAGATCGCGATGATATCCTGCAAATCTCTGTAGCGTTGCAGCATTTCCTGAACTTTTAAGGCAATCCGATAATGTTCCTGCCCCACAATACTTTCCGTGAGAATGCGGGAAGACGATTCCAGCGGATCCACCGCAGGGTAAATACCCATTTCAACAACGGCACGGGAAAGCACTGTTATGGCGTCCAGATGGGCAAACGTAGTTGCCGGAGCCGGGTCAGTCAAATCATCCGCCGGAACATATACGGCCTGAATGGACGTAATGGATCCGTTACGGGTCGATGTAATCCGTTCCTGTAGCGCGCCCATTTCATTGGCTAATGTTGGCTGATAGCCAACGGCAGAAGGAATACGACCCAGCAAAGCGGAAACTTCTGAACCTGCCTGCACAAAACGATAGATGTTGTCAATAAAAAGCAGAACATCCTTATGTTTAACATCGCGAAAGTACTCTGCCATGGTCAGGCCGGTCAACGGCACTCGCATACGGGTACCACTGGTTTCATTCATCTGGCCAAAGACCAACACCGTATTATCCAGGACACCAGAATCCTTCATCTCCAGCCAGAGGTCATTACCTTCACGGGAGCGTTCACCGACACCCGTGAAAACGGAATAGCCGCCATGCTCCTGGGAGATATTACGGATAAGTTCCAGGATCAGCACGGTTTTACCAACGCCGGCGCCGCCAAATAAACCGATTTTACCGCCTTGGCTGTAAGGTACCAGCAAGTCAAGCACTTTAATGCCGGTTTCCAGCGCTCGGGGTTCAGGATTCTGGTCTGCAAAACCTGGTGCTTCACGGTGAATTGACCAATAATCGGCGGCCGTTACCGGACCACCCTTATCAATGGTCTGTCCCAGCACATTAAAGATGCGGCCTCTTACGCCGTCACCAACCGGGACCTTAACCGGAGAACCCGTAGCGTAAGCAACCGCACCGCGGGCCACACCGTCAGTCGGCTCAAACGCCAGGCAGCGGACGACCCCATTCCCGATTTGCTGAGCAACCTCACACGCAATCAATTCGCCATTCTCTCGCTCAATCAGGACCTCTTCGTTTATTTTAGGCATTTCTCTGATCTTAAAGCGCGCATCAATGACCGGGCCGACAATTTGCGAAACACTGCCTTTGTAGGTGTATTTGACAGTCTTTTGTTTGATTTCTGTCAGTTCAGTTTGGAGCTGTACATCATTTGCCATGTTCATAACCTTCATTACTTTAGAGCCTCGGCCCCACTCACAATCTCTGTTAATTCATTGGTGATGCGGGCCTGGCGGGCCATATTAGCTTCTACAGTCAGATCCTGTAACAGATCATCTGCGTTTTCAGTTGCACTGTCCATGGCGGTCATCCTGGCAGTTTGCTCACTGGCAAAGGCTTCAGTCATAGCGCCATATAACAGGCCATTCAAATATGTATCAAACAGATACGACAACACAACTCTGACATCCGGGAAATACTCAATATTTTTGGTGGCCACAATATCCTCCCGGCTGAAGTTTTCATGGCCCTGATAGATCTCTGTCAAGGTCTGGTAGTCGGCCGGAAGCGCCCGGATTTTCATGACTTCCATATCCATACTATTTTTCAGGCTGGTAAATATCAGATAGATTTCATCCAACGAGCCGTTAAGGTAAGCATGCCGTATGCGGTTGGACAATTCAGCCACCCGTGTATATTTGGGCGGATCAATGGGAAAGACAAAATCTTCTTCCACATCAATGTTCTGGCTTTTCAGGCGATCCAGACCTATTGTTCCGATTAAGCGGGTTTTTGACTTTACTTCATAGCCTTGATTAGTCCGCTCCAAAATCTTTTCCAGGATAAAGTTTTCCGCTTCATTCAGCACTCTGATGTTATAGGCGCCTGCCATTCCCTGGTCACCGGAGAAAACATAGAAAGCCAGATTCCAGGCTTCGCCCGGATCCTTATCCCTTAGTTTCATAAGTGGCGTGGTCAGTTCCTGCGATTGCTGCTGCAGCACCGCCATACTTTCCGCACAGGTGGCAAAAAAAGGGAACGCGTCATGCAAACGATTTTTGGCCCGCCTGACCTTAACCGCGGAGATCATCTGCATGGCCCGGGTCATCTGTCGGATTTGATTGACACTCCGAATTTCCTTTTTTAAGTCAGAAATCTGTTTCATTACAATCACCTAATGGTATCCGGCGGAAGCTTGATTTAATCCGCCTCATCTACCAGTTGTTCCTGCTGCCACTGCGGCAGATAATCCGCACACAGCCGTTTAACCTCGGCCTGATCCTCGTCCGCAAAGAGACCGCTGTCAGATATCCGCTTAAGGACATCCCGGTGGACATTTTGCAGATAGCGGGTTAGGGCCAGAGCAAACAGATGTACTTCTTCCGTCGCCAGAGTGGAAAAGGCACCCTGGGTAGCCAGGTAAAGCAAAATAACACTTTCAGGCATAGACCTGGGGCTGTACTGAGGCTGTTTGAGAATTTCGTTAAGGCTCTTGCCTTTGGCCAGCTGCTGCTGCGTCTCAGCATCAAGGTCAGAGCCAAACTGCGAAAATGACGCAATTTCATTGTACTGAGCCAGGCTGATACGCAGGGACCCTGCCACCTTTTTCATAGCCTTGGCTTGAGCCGCACCGCCCACACGGGAAACCGACAGGCCAACATTGATGGCCGGGCGCTGACCGGAGAAAAACAGATCCGTCTCCAGGTAAATCTGGCCATCAGTAATGGAAATGACATTGGTCGGGATATAAGCGGATATGTCCCCGCTCTGAGTCTCAACAATAGGCAAGGCGGTCAGGGAGCCGCCGCCCAGGGTATCACTTAAATGCGCGGAACGCTCCAGTAAGCGGGAATGCAGATAAAAGATATCGCCGGGATAAGCTTCACGGCCCGGTGGTCTGCGGAGCAGCAAGGATATGTTACGGTAGGCCTGGGCATTCTTAGTTAAATCATCATATACGATCAGCACATCCTTATGCTGCTCATACATCCAGTACTCAGCAATGGCAGTGGCTGAAAAGGGTGCAATATACTGCATGGAGGCCTGGTCAGCGGCACCTGCCGCCACAATTGTCGTGTAGCGCATGGCGCCGCGCTGCCGCAAAGTTTCTACCACACTGGCCAGCGTAGACATTTTTTGACCAATAGCTACATAAACACAGTACACGCCCTGACTGGCCTGATTGATGATGGTATCCACCACAATAGCCGTTTTACCCGTCTGGCGATCACCAATAATCAGTTCGCGCTGACCGCGGCCGACCGGGGTCATGGCGTCTATGGCGGTAATGCCGGTGTAAAGCGGGGTAGTGACCGGCTGACGATCAACCACTGAAGCTGCCGGCGCCTCTATCTCACGGTAGCCAGCCGGAGTAATCGGGCCGTCTTCATCAATCGGCTGGCCTAAGGCATCAACAACACGGCCCAGCAGGCTGTCGCCCACGGGCACCGCCACCGTGTGACCGGTGCGCTTACATATGGAACCTTCCTGAACCTCGTCAATATCGCCCAGCAGAACCACACCAATCTGCTCTTCTTCCAGGTTCATGGCAATTCCAGAAGCCTTATTGGAAAAAATGAGCAGCTCGTCATTCATACAGTTATTCAGACCTGCTACATAAGCAATGCCGTCGGCTACCCGGATAACCTGGCCGACTTCATCTATATAGACCTGATCCACCACCGGTACGCTGTCACCATCGCTGCGGCTTTTAGCTCCGGGCGCCACGGCCGCCTTATCGCTGCTGTTTAGTGGTTCCGGCGTGGTATTCCACAAGAAATCCAGCGAGGTCTTGTCACTGTCAGTCTTGAGGAAACGGTCGACCAACTCCCTCAGCTGGCTTTTTTGTTCCTTCAACAGGTCCTTTACATCAACATTATCACCACTGATTTGCTGCAGTTCTTTATGGAGCAAATCAGATATATAGCCTAAACGACCCTTAATTGAGTAGTCGAAACGCTTATCATCAAAATAGACAATGATACCCCCCAGGAGGGATGTATCAATTTCCTGACTCATATCAAGATCAGTATTCAAGTATCCAAAGTGCTCCGCAAAAGCGCTGGCAATCTGCATTGCCTTTTCTTCCGGGATTCCGGATGCAGAAACGATCCTGATTACCTTTTTCATTTTATTTGCCATAGCAAGTTACCCTCTGCTCGTTGCCTCTCCGGCTGATGATTGACTATCTGGAGCAGCCGGGGCTGCCGGTTCTGCCGGTCCCAATTTTTCAGTCAGGATCTCATCAATCATTTGCTTCTGGACTGTTTTATCCATCTGAGCACTAATAGCCTGTGAAGCAATGGACAAGGCCAGATCGGCAATTTCGCCGCGCACGTCATTAAGAAGCGAAAGCTTCATATGATCACACTCGGTATCAGCCCGGGTCAAGGTATCTTTGGCCTTTTGTTTAGCATCATCCAGGATAGCCTGGCTGTTCGCGTTGGCGTGATTCTGCGCTTCATGAACAATGCGGGCCGCTTCCTGCACGGCATGATCAATCTGCTTTTTGGCATTCTCCTGATCCTGCAGCGCCTTTTGCTGAGCAGTTTCCGCATTCTTGAGCATATCAGCGGTCTCCTGCTGCCGTTTATTCATCATTTTCATGATGGGTTTAAAAAGGAAGCGCTTTAAGACAAGATACATGATCAAGAGGTTGATAACCGTAGAGATCAAGACCACCAGCATAGCTGCTAATTTGTCCGGTGCAAACATGTCCATTTTTTACTCCTTAACGTCCGTTTTTGCCGGGCGTCACACATTAAATCTTTTAGTAACAGACCAACCAGGCTAGTTCCCAGTCCGCCTCACCTTTTTTACTTTGCTTTAGCGCGGCGTATGATCAAGGTCCACGCCAGGCTCAGGCTCAATCAACTAAACACGAACATCAACAGTAAGCTGACGACCAGCGCATAAATGGTGGTAGATTCAATGAACACAATAGCAATGAACAAAAGGCTCTGAATTTTACCGGCTATCTCCGGCTGTCTGGCCGTCGCATCAAAAGCCTTACCAGAAGCAAGACCGATACCTAAGCCGCCTAAACCTGCAGCAATACCTATTGCCAGGGCCGCGCCTAAAGCAACAATTCCTCTATCCATTTTAATTCCTCCTGAATTGCGGGACCGCTTGTCCCCTGATTAATCTATAGTCACTACAACCGCTTAATTAGCTGAAGTAGATTCTACCGTATTCATTTTAGCTGCCAGCTTAAGCGCTTTGGCCTTGGCTTTTTCAGCTTTGATTTCACGGGCGCTTTCCGCCCCTTCGACAATTTCACCGACATAAGTAATGGTCAGATAGACAAAGACCAGGGCCTGAATGATGCCATCTGCCAGGTCAAACCACAGGCCCAGTACCGCGGGCAAGGCAATCGGAATCACCAGACTGACAAACTCAATCAAAATGTAAGAACCAAAGATATTACCAAATAACCGGAAAGCCAAAGATACGGGCTTGATAATATAATCCAGTAACTTAAACGGAACCAGAGCCGGCATGGGCTGGGAAATAGAACCCCAAAAGCCTTTTATACCCACAAATCGGAAGCCCATGAACAGGACATAAATGATGTCGAATAAGGCCAGGGCTACCGGGAAAGCGGGGTTTTGGGCAGGCGGTCTCAATTTAAAAATTGAAATCACATTAGCGATCAGAATATAAATACCTACCGTGCCAACAAAAGGTACGACCTCCTGCGACTGCTTATCATTGAGGCCGGCGTTATGGCACAATTTTTGTAAAGCGCCAATCAGCAGCTCGGCTACGGTTTGTTTTTTATCCGGAATCTCTTTAGGTTTATAACCCAACCATACACCCAAAATCACCATCAAGATCATAGCAATCCACAAACTGATCAACGTATCACTGATAGGTATGGAAAGGCTGCCAATCCGGATTGAAAAACGCGCGCCAAAATCCAGCAACTCTGTGATCCCATCAGTCAGATTTGATTGTCCTGGCAGCAGGCTTTTCAGTTGGTCCAGAAAAGCTTTACCAAACTCTTGAAAATAATTCAGCATAACCAACATTTCTTATTCTCCTAAGCATCTATAAGACCAGGGTCTTATAGAAAACGGTGCCGCAGCAACGGCAAGCAGATATTGTAGTCTCAGCTTTTACAACTTGCAAGTATATCTTTGGCGAACTGGCAAATCCACTAAACCAGTCAGCCGTTTACCGTCTGAGCAGTTCAGTCTGATCTGAGTGCCGGCAGCCGATTTTTTGAAGGTCAGTAGCCTGACCCAGTCAGTTACCTCACGTTTTGAAGCAATTATAACCTGCTTTTTAACGATAATCAAAAACAGAGGTTTCCCATCCAGCACTTGGGTTGCAAAACAGCGCAGTTATGTCTTTATACCCCTTTCAGGCCCCTGTTAACGGAATAAGATACAGCGATGACGGCCCGACCAGGGTTACGTCATCGCTGTATGAAGGAAACCGGCAAGACCTGAGGCCTGAGTTACTTGGTGCCAAATAAGCGGTCACCGGCATCGCCCAGTCCAGGCACGATATAGGCGTGATCATTTAATTTCTCATCCAGAGCCGCACAATAAATAGGTATTTCAGGATGTTGATTATGCAGATGTTCCACGCCCTGTGGGGCTGCTATCAGGCACATGAATTTAATACTGCGGATGCCACGTTGTTTTAAAAAGTCAACGGCCGCCGCCGCCGAACCGCCGGTAGCCAGCATAGGATCCAGCAAGACGACATCCCGGTCTGCAATATCTTCAGGCAACTTGCAATAGTATTCCACCGGCTTTAGTGAAGCAGGGTCGCGGAACAAGCCGATATGCCCGACTTTAGCCATGGGCACTAAGCTCAGCATACCGTCAACCATGCCCAGCCCAGCTCTCAGGATAGGCACCAGCGCCAGTTTTTTACCTGCCAGGACTTTGGTTTTGGCCATAGCAACCGGGGTCTCTACCTCAACCTCACATAAAGGAAGATCTCTTGTCACCTCATAGCCCATCAGCATAGCCACTTCAGATACAAGTTCACGGAATTCTTTCGTAGTGGTGTGCTTATCCCTCATTAATGAAATTTTATGTTGAATTAAGGGGTGATCGAAAATCATTACGTTTTCATAGTCTTTTACGTTGGTCATGTCATGTCTCCTCATCTCTTTCAACTGTGGCTCAGTTTTCCGATTGCAGCCGGTTCAGTTCATCTACCCGTTTTTGGTGGCGGCCGCCGGTTTCAAACGACTGCGTCAAAAAGGCATCCAGAATGGATTCCGCCAGGCGAAGTCCGATGACCCTGCCCCCCAGAGCCAGCATGTTGGCGTTATTATGCTGCCGGGCCATCCGGGCCATGTATTCATTGGTGCACAGCGCGCAGCGGATACCTGCCACTTTATTGGCGGCAATAGATATGCCGATACCGGTTCCGCAGGCAATGATCCCCAGATCAGCCTCCGCTTTTTGAACAACCTGCGCGGCTTTCAGGCCGTAATCCACATAGCTGCAGGCATCCGCAGCGCTGTCCGTGCCGACATCCAGGCAAGTGCACCCTTTACTTTGAGCGTACTGAAGCAAGTGCTGCTTGAGATCATACCCAGCATGATCACTGCCAAAAACCAGTTTCATGTTTTCCTCCCAACTTAAGCCAGCCAGTCAATTTATACCGGCTATATTTTAGCACCGTAAGGGATGTTTTGCACAAGAAAGCCAAACCCGGAGCACCGGTGCTCCGGGCGCCGGCCCCGGCTCAAACTTGCGGCGCCTGATCCGGCGGCAGTGGCTGGTGGGTAAAATGGCTCCGACCCTCACTGTAATCTGCCACGATCTGCCCTTTGCCATAGAGTTTGTATTTATAGGTCATCAGGCCATCCAGCCCAACCGGGCCGCGCGCGTGTAGTTTACTGGTTGACACGCCCACTTCAGCGCCAAAGCCATAACGAAAGCCATCGCTAAATCTGGTGGAGCAGTTCCAAAAGACATTAGCGCTGTCCACCGCCTGCATAAAATGCTCAGCCCGGGTCTGGTCACGCGTAAGGATAGCGTCAGTGTGATGGGATCCGTAGGTATTGATATGCCTGATGGCAGCCTCCGTATCCGGGACAGCTTTTACACTCAAGGCCAGATCCAGATACTCATAATGCCAGTTTTTGACAGGGGCAAAATCAAACGCCGGCAACAGGGCGGCGGTTGCAGCATCGGCAGACAGGCTGACCCCCTTGTTTATTAAATCCGTCAGGAGCTCCGGCATGAGTGTCTGGGTCAGGGCCTGGTCAAAAAGCAAGGTTTCAGTGGCATTACAGACAGATACATATTGGGTCTTGGCGTCAATCACGACACGCCGGGCTAACAGCGGATCCACATCCGCCGCCAGATACGTATGGCAGACGCCATCCGCATGGCCTAATACCGGAATCCGGGTATGGCTCATGATGTACTGCACGAAAGCATTGGACCCGCGCGGGATAATAAGATCAATATACTGATCTAAGGCCAGCAGCCTGTCCACCTCCTCACGTGCTTCGATCAGATGCAGCCAGCCCTCCGGCAGAATGCCGTGACAGGCTGCCGACAAAATGTCGGCTAAAGCCCGGTTAGTCGCCAGCGCTTCGGTTCCGCCTTTCATAATCACCGCATTGCCGCTTTTGACCGCCAAAGCAGCAATCTGTACCAGCGCGTCTGGCCGGGCTTCAAAAATAACGGCTAAAACCCCAATGGGACAGGTTACCCTATATAAATTCAAGTCTTGGTCCAATTGCTCAGCCAACTTAATCTGGCCGGCCGGATCAGGCATCTTTAGCAAACCCGATATACCTTCCTTCAGTACATCCAGTTTATGCCTGTCCAGATACAACCGTTTGACCAAAGGATCCGGCAGTTTTTGCTCTGCCGCACGTTCCAAATCCTGCTGATTGGCGCGGTAAATCTCTGCCGCCCGGTCTTGCAGGGCCTGGTAAATAGCCTTCAAAGCTTGATTTTTAATGTCATTATTCAGGATCTGCAAGGCCTGGGCTGCTTTTTTTGCGGCTGCAGCCGACTGTTCAAGCTGACTTTCAGTCAGGACCCTTCGCTCACCGTTATCCATTGCCGGAAATCCTCCCCTCAAGTTGCTTTCAGGACTCAGTCCGCAGGTCACTGAGGTTCATTGCCTGCTGAATAGTTCCTGTACATAAGCATACGATTCCTTGGTTCCAATGTCGTAACAATCCCCACTAAACAGATACACCCGGACAGACTTCCGCTTATATAGCCACTCAGGGAAATGGCCCGGTGAATCCGGATTAAGCCCGGCCTGCAAATACTGGCGAATCAGCGGCAGCGTGTCCCGGCGGTAAAAGTAGGTTGCATAAATCGCAATATCCGATTTAGGTTGCCGCGGTTTTTCTTCCAAATCCAATAAAGAGCCCCGGTCATCCATTACCGCAATGGCAAAACGGGTCGGATCCTCCTGGGCTGACAGTTTTTGTCCTAAAATCATATCCCGGCCGTCCAGACTGTAGCTGTCATAAATCTCTTTTAAGTTATAGGTAAACAAGTTATCCCCAGCGATCACTAAGATATCCTCATCTAGTTGCAGCTGGCGGATGGCAAAATCCAGATCACCAATTGCGCCCAGGCGATCCTCTTCCGAAGTCGTCCCATCATCTATTACCTTAACAGGCTTGAGCTGCCGATTGGCCTGGCGCCGGGCCGCCCAGACTTGAAAAGCCTCAATAAAGCGATGATTGCTGATGATGACAATTTCATTTACCACAGCAATCGGTTCAATTTGATCACAGATTCGATCCAGCAGGCTGCGCCCGGCTACATCCAGCAAGGCCTTAGGACGGTCTTTAGTCAGCGGATAAAGGCGTGTTGCGTAACCTGCGGCTAAAATAATCGCTTTCATGGCAAATCCTCCGAATTTAGTGGCCTGCCGGAGACTCCTTTGTCTCGGGTACCAAGTATTCACATGTTATCTCAGGTTGCGGCTCGTCAGGGGAAGGCCCGTTAATCCGCAGTAACCTCCGCTGCCGCTCCGTCAGGGTGAGGCAAGCTGCGAAAGTACTGATAAAAGGTCGTGACGATTTTTCCATTATAGAGTTTGCGCCGCTTATCGGCAAGCCTGCCAAACTGTTTTTCAAACCCTTTCAGGCTGGAAATCAAGCCTATCCGTAAACCTGGCGGCAGCGTCTGCTGTTCTTGCAAATAGATCTGCCCCAGACGTCTGGTCAACCTTATGACCTCATCTTGCTCAAACATTCTGGCGCCGTAAGGCGGATTACCAATGATCAGTAAACGGTCGTAGCCACTCAGATCTCTCATTTTAGCGGGAGGTAAAGCTCTGGCATCGGCCTGGCGAAAACTGATGAATGCAGAAACCCGGGCCCGGGCAGCGTTAGCTTCAGCGATGCGCAGAGCCTGTGAATCTATATCAGACGCATAAATAAACGGCTCTTCCGGAGGAGTCAGATCTTCTGCCGCGCGGGCCTCATCTCTGGCATCACTGAAGGCCCTTCCGGCTAAGAAGTCCCAGAATTCACCGGAAAACGAGCGGGTTGAACCGGGGGCAATGCCGGCCGCCCGTCGCGCTGCCTCAATAGCAATGGTACCAGAACCACAAAACGGATCCCAAAAGCATTCGTCCGTAAATGGCCGCCAGCGCATGGTGCCAAGCAAAGCTGCCGCCAGCGTCTCTTTCAGCGGCGCAAGATTGGCCTCAGTCCGATAACCACGCTTATGCAGACCATCTCCGCTGGTATCGACTCTTAGCGCGCAACGGTCATTCATGAACGCAAAGCGGATGGACAGGACAGGGCCGTTTTCATCTTCCGGCACATGCACAGCCGCATGATATCGGGTCTCCTGCAGGCGCTTAACAATAGCTCGTTTCAGCAGTCTTTGCAGATCCGTCACGGAAAAGAGCTGTGATTTAAGGGAGTAGCCATTGATGTGAAAAGCCTGTCCTGCACTGATCCATTCTTCCCAGGGCAGCGCGGCGGCCTGGTCAAAAAAGCTCTCAAAATCCCTGGCTTCAAACTCAGCTAATTCAACCTGTACCCGTTCAGCTGTACTGCAAAAAATATTTAGCCTTGCCACTGCCTGGGACAGCTGCTCCCGCTCATCCGGAACTGATAATCTGACTAATGCATTTTCAAGTCTGATTTGGGATGGGTCGTAGCCTAAGGCATTGATTTCGGCAGCAGTCTGCCGCTCCAGCCCCATAATGACGGGAAGAACAATATCCATGACTTACCTTCTTTTCGTTTTGTTGCAGTAATCATACCACAAGGAAGGCAGCCATATTGTGGCCTTAATTCAGCTAAAATTGCAAGGTATTTAGCAGTTTTAAAATTTTATTGCATAAATGCAATTGAAATTTTACCCATTGTTTTTATATAATAACGCCATAAAGTTGTCTATCACTGTCAGTATTAGCATTTCGCATGCTAAGGGCGACTCCTCTGTTAACATGGCCTACTTCAGTCGCTATTTTAAATGCAGTATTTTGTAATAATAACATAAGAAGGAGTAAAACCATGAGTAAGAACAGTCCAGAACATCAACGCAACCGTTCCGACAAAATACCCGCAGTTTCTGTAACAGATATAGCAGTTTCAACAACAACTGCAAACCCTCACCCTGACCGGATCAATTGGATTGACGCGCAAAAAGTAGGCTTGCTGTTAAGGCAAATACGGCAATACCAGACTCGTTCTCAACTGGACATCTCTACCTCTGCCAACATCAATTCTACCTATTACTGTCATCTGGAAGCCGGTAAGTCCCGTGTTTCCCTATATAAGCTTTGCGACATTCTGGAGGCCATGAAAATCCCCGCCTGGCACTTTATTCGCTGGTTGCAGGAAGGATGGACGGTCGTAAGTCTGAGCAAAGATTTGCAGAAACTCAGCACCGCGCCGGGTCAGGGCAGAAACCGTTATCAAGTGCCAAGCTTGCAGCAAGAGGTGGCTGAGCCCGGTACAGCCTTCACAGCCACAGCTTCCCGGACAGCTAAATCCTAGCGGCCAAAGCGGCTGCCCGGTGCTTTCATATCAGGTACAGCTCAGGTACAGCTTTTTTGTTTGACCGTCTCAGTATATAATGCTGCACACATAAGGAGTGCCAAATGCCTGAATTACCTGAAGTTGAAACAATCCGTCTGAGTATGCTGCCGCATTTGCAGCAGCGCCAGCTAGCCCAACCGCTGATTTTAAGGCCTGGCCTTATCTCTTGCCCATGGCCGGGCTTGCAACCCTCAGATCTGGACGGGTGCCAAAGCGCGGCCTTGTCCCGGCGGGGCAAATACCTGCTCTGGCGGCTGCAAAAGACAGGCCGGCCAGATACACTCCTGATCCTCCATTTCGGCATGACCGGTGAATGGCTCTGCCTGTCACCTCCCCCCGCTGACCAGACAGCTTTACCCAGCCACACCCATCTGGTGCTTCCGCTGCTGGATTCAGACCATGTCATCAGAAACGTTTTAATCTGGCGGGATATCCGGCGCTTTGGCAAATTGATTTACCTTCCGGCTGACCGGACTGATTTGTGGCCGGCCGGTCTGAAGCAGTTGGGACCTGAACCTTTGGGACAGGACTTTACCCCGGCATTTTTGAACCGTGAAGCCAAACGGCATCAGCGGCTGCCTATGGCCAGTTTCCTTTTAAATCAAAGCGTGGGCGCCGGTCTGGGCAATATATATGTCAATGAGGCGCTATTTTTAAGCCAGATCAGCCCTTTACAGCCGGCAGGTACCTTGTCCGCAGACCAGGCCCAACAACTCTGCCAGGATATCCGGCGCTTACTCACCCGGGCTATAGCCAGCGGCGGTTCATCACTGCGTGATTACCGGGATGCGGATGGGCGTCAGGGGCACTTTCAGGAGCAGCACCTGGTATACGGCCGCGGCGGCCAGCCCTGCCCGCGTTGCGGTCAAACGCTGGTCAGTCATATCATAGGCGGGCGCAGGGTGATCAGCTGTCCTCATTGCCAGCCCTGGCCCAAGCAAAAATAGTATTAACAGGCGTCATTTTGTGCGATAAGTGGTGCATTACATAATTGTTCGTGACATTTTTAGCAATTTTCGTTATACTATCTATAGTAAACATCATCCGCAGTTTGGCTGAAGCAATGCTTCCAGCCAAGAGATTCGCTTAATGGAAGCGAGGTGATCTGATGTCAGAGCAGGGTTTTGTTGTGCGGTTTAACGGTAAACTGGCAATTATTGAGGATGCAGCCCAGGTTCGCTGCACCATCGCGCGCAGCTTACTGCCAGAGCAAACCAATCTGGGGGATTTTGTAATCAGAGAGGATGGGCAGGCACGGTTCCGGATAGATTACAAGATTACGGAAGAACGGCTGCGCGAGTTGCGGCGGTTGTCGGATAACCAGTTTGACTAGGCGTTTAGCTTAAACCAAACCCTTATTTGCCGCCCTGAGCCGCTATTTTTTGGGGGGAGGAAGGACATCCGGCAAGGGGACTGGTTTCAGTTTGCATATCCATCAGCACCGGCAGACGGAGACCTTGTCTGTGCCCCGGGTCGGCTAGCCTAACGACAGGACAACACGAGGTCAGGTTAAGGCCCTGAGCGGAAGCAGTTCATAGGTCTGGTCTGGGCAAGCAAAAAGTGGCGGGAAATTTATCAGTGATAAAAGCCAGGCCTGGATCCGGATCTACAGTGATCCGGATCCAGGCCTGGCTACTGATAATTACCACTACGGACACCAACCAGAGCCCGTATGCAGTTGTTCCCGGAAAACTTCCAGGTTAAAAACTGGCTGCCGACGAAGGATTTGAACCCTCACAAACTGATCCAGAGTCAGGTGTGCTGCCATTACACTAGTCGGCAATATGGTGGGTAGTATTGGACTCGAACCAACGACCCCTTGCATGTCAAGCAAGTACTCTAACCAGCTGAGCTAACCACCCATGCGAAATGACTTGACGGTCATCTCCGCGGCCTATAAAGGATACTTCAGCATTTATGCCATTGTCAAGGTGTTTGCCAAAAATAAATAGCCTGGATTTACGTTGCCTGTAGCCGCCCGTTTTTACATCAGGCTGTTCCGGCAAAGAAGGTCAGGTGACAGAAGCGACCGCGGAAACATTCATGCGGAAGGTCAATAAAGCGGGCGGCCCCCCCAGGCTTTTTTTAAGGCTGGCAGGAGGATCAGCAGGCAGCCGAGATAAACGGCGGCCTGGACCAGAACACCTGGTAACCGGCTGAGCAATAACGGAATAAACGGGATGTCTAATAGTTGAGTCAGCCAAAACGTCCGCAGCCAAACGGAGCAGACCAAAGTATCTGCCACCACCCCCACCACCGCTTTGACAGGCAAGTGTCCCCAGGTTAGCGCGGGACCTGTGCCGGTCTGTGAGTTGGGTGTATGGGCCTGGCTGTCTGGTTTTGCCACTCGGACTCCAGCCCCGGCGGCGACCCGCCGGCTGTGCCTGACTGAAAGGCGGTTCACAACCCAGGCAGCCAGCCCCGGCAAACAGCCTTCCAGCCCCGCCGCCAAGGTAAAGCCCGGGTGGAACGTACCGGAAGGGAAAAGCAGAAAGCCCAGCACATCCGCCACCAGGCCGCAGGTTAAGCCAGATCCCGGCCCCAGCAGCACCCCCACCAGCATAATGGGCAGCGGGCCCAGGCCAATCCTCAGACTCCCTGAGCCCAGGGTAAACGAAAAGATCCGGGTAAACAGCACGCCCAAAGCAGTGAATAAAGCCAGTACAGCCAGCTTGCGCAGACTAAGCCAGGGTCTGGTGGCAGGCCCGGCTGTACCATGTTCTAACATCGTCATCAACTCCTCCAATTGGATTCAGGCCACATAGAAGGAGCGGATTGTTCCTGCAGATAATTCTATGTGACAGCTGGGGTGATTCAGCACCGCAAGACCCATATCTTTTCGTTTGAGGTTATTCCCGACCCTCAACACTTAACGCGCTGAACCTGCCTGTCGTTAATCCGCCGGCGGGAAGCCTGCGGTCAGCTATAATATAACACGAAGCTACACCTGGTCCTAGAGCCCTGCGGCAAAACAATACAGCCAGGCATGACCAGACCCGTCCTCCCGACTATGGCATTTATGAAATCTTTAGGTTTAAGCAGGGACTCCGTATATAATTAAGTAAGTTGTATTACCAGTTTCAGGAGGGAAACATGTCCGAACACAATATGAGTCAGCCTTATAACACGATCTTAATTTGTGATGATGATCCCGATATTGTCCGGGCACTGGCGGTTTACCTTGAGCGGGCAGGTTTTCAGACTCAGGCTGCCTACACAGGGCAGCAGGCGCTGACGGCTTTAGCTGAACAAGAAATCGACCTGATTCTGCTAGATATCATGATGCCCGAACTGGATGGCATCCGCGCTCTGCAGCAGATCCGGGAAACGTACAACGTGCCGGTCATTTTGATTTCTGCCAAGTCTGAAAATCAGGACAAGATAAACGGCCTGAATTTTGGGGCGGATGATTATATCACCAAGCCCTTCAATCCGCAGGAGGTTATTGCCAGGGTGCAGGCGCAGCTTCGCCGTTATACGCTGCTGGGTCCCAAGCCCGCTCCTGAAACCATCTACAGCAGTGGCGGGCTGATGCTGGATGATGCCAGTAAAGACTGCACCGTGGATGGCCGGTCAGTCAACCTGACGGCTTCAGAATTCAATATTCTGAAATTTTTACTGTCCCATAAAGGGCAGGTATTCAGTTCAGAAAGGATCTATCAGTCCGTGTGGAAAAACCAGCCTTACGGCAGTGAAAACACGGTAGCTGTCCATATTTGTCACATAAGAGAAAAAATTGAAGCCAATCCTAAAAGCCCGATTTATCTCACAGTTATCTGGGGTAAGGGCTATAAAATCGAAGCATTTGAGGACTAAATCATGTCGCAGTTCAGAGTCTCAATTCCCTTGAAAATCCTGGCAGCTTGTCTGGCCTCTTTTTTACTGCTGCTTCTGCTGGGGCTGACACTGATCTGGGGCAGCATGATTGTTGTTGGTTATGTTCCGGGCAAAGACTGGGAAGTCGCCAGCCGTTTTCCGTCTCAGCTGCATCGCTTAATCGACTCTGCCAATGCGCTCTATGCCAGTGGCCTGACGCCACAAAGCAGTGCGGCGGATCTGGATATCCTGATCAATCAGGAAGACAGCAGTCTCACGCAGTATGAGCGGCAGGCATTGGCTCAAAACCGCCTGGATGCACTGGATGAAGACCGCTACACGCTGAATTATTACTCTAACCAATATCTCATCCTGGATGCGTCCAGAAACGCTATCAGCGGCAACGATCAGTCGGCGACGCTGGGCCAGGCTTATGAAGCGGCGTTTCCGCTCCAGGGCTGGAAAGACAACTATGACTATAAGTTTTCGTTTGACAGCAAGACGCTTGAGCGTAAGGACGGAAAAAGCTGGACGCTAAGTAACTTTGACACCTCCAGCCTCAGTTTCCCTTCCGGCAGCACGCTTTATATTCAACTCAGTCCTGGTACCTACGGGGTTTTAAATCAGACCCTGAGCCGCAATCTCGCTGATTTGCTGCAGGGTAATGAGTTGGTATTCATTCTCTTACTACTGGGGATTCTCCTGTCCCTGATTATGCTGTATGTATTCTTATTTCAATCCTGCGGTTATAAACGCCGGCCGGATGGCAGTTTGCCAGAGCGGGGCGAAATCAGTCTCAATTTTTCGGATTATATCTTTCAGGAAGTTTATGTCCCGGCCTGTTTAGGTGCGATGTTACTGTTTTTTGCCATCGCGGCCATTTTGACCGCTGACAGCATCAACACCATCAGCAGCACCCTGGGGCAGCTGCCCTCTTACAGCGCCTTTT
>JAQWFM010000068.1 GCA_028704415.1 Oscillospiraceae bacterium
TTTCACCTGCAGTTTAACACGTTTTTGTACCCGATTGGGCACTTTCACGCCACGATTTTTTGCAATCGGCTGAATTTCAGGGGCTTAGCTGTTCAAAAGGGGACTTACTTTTGCAATCTACAATGGTAGCACCGCCGCCTGTGTCTTCAGCGGCCGCGGTCGCAGCCAGCCGCTCTCCCGGCCCTCTGCTTTAATCAGGCAGCTTCTTTTCAATACAGACCAGATGCACGCCCCCGATACCGTTAAAGGTACAGGGCACTATGCCCGCCTCCCGGTAGCCGTAATGGGCGTACATAGCTCTGGCGCGCCGGTTAAACGCATTGGTATCAATCCGCAGGCAGGGGCAATGCTGTGCTTTGGCATACCGCTCATAAAAGTCCACCATCCGGCGTCCGTAGCCTTGCTTAGCGGCCCTGGGATCTACTACCAGCGTATGCATGACCATGACCTGATGGTCCTCCGCCGGGTACTGCCACTGGCAGAGCTTATATTCAGGTACCTGCTCCTGATTAAGACGCATCGCCGCCACAATGCCGCCTTCGGTTACCAGCACAAAGAGATCCGCCTGTTCTACTGCCTTGAGAGCTGTATCCCGGGTCGGATAGACGCCGCGCTGCCAGCCGATGGTGCAGCGTCCCGCTTCTTCTTCGCTGATAATGCGCTCATAAATCGCGGCGACGGCGTCAACGTCCTGTGCTGTCGCTTTACGGATCACGGTCATAGGCGGCTCCTGCTGGTGACTTTAGTGGCTGTCTCCTTAGGCGAATTCAGCTCCGCCTGCAAAAAGCGGCGGTAGTTGACCGGCCGGGGTTGGCCGGCCAAAATCGCCTGTTCGGCTTCTATGGCCACATAAAAGGCGCTGAAGGCTTCGTCAATTGTGGGATTGCCCGGTTCATCCTGCTCAATCATCTCAATCAGGCAGCTGAGCTGAGCGCACATGTCCTTATATTTGGAGGGCAGGTTGAGGGTCTGGTACTCGCCGGTCGCCTGATGATAAATGGTCAGCAGATCGCCTTCTTCGCGGTTATCGGCGCGGTTATCCTGCAGGGTCAGGGAGATGCGGCCGGTTTCGCCCACAAATTCCTTCAGGTTTTGCGCGGCCAGACTGCGGCTCCAGCCTGCTTCATAGTAGCCGACGCAGCCGTTATCCAGCTGCAGCTGTATCATGCCGTAGTTGTCCCGCACGGCATCCGGGTCAATCCGGCAGCCCATGCCGCTGACCATGCTGACCTGGGCCCCGGTCACCCACTGCATCACATCAATATAATGCACCCCGCAGTCTACGATAGGCGGGCAGTCTGCCATCAGGCGCTGATAGCGCGGCCAGTCCTTGGCATGGTGGTTTTGCACCATCCGCATCAGCCGGAGCCGGCCGATGGTACCAGCTTTAATCAGCTCGGCAATTTTTTGGTAGGAGCGGTTATGCCGCAGGATATGGGCAATCAGCACCTTGCTGGACGCTTGCTTTACCATGCGGTAAAACGCCAGGCCTGAGGCCAGATCCGGGGTCAGCGGTTTTTCGCAAAGTACATGTTTACCGGCCTGCAGGCAGTCTTGCAGGATATCCAGGTGCGTATCCGCGTAAGTCGCTATGATGACAATATCAATAGCCGGGTCGGCCAGCAGCGGCCGGTAATCCGCCGCGGCCTGTCGGGCGCGATATTTGGCGGCAAACAGGCGGGCCCGGGCTATGTTCTGGTCCACCACCGCTTCAATCCGGATATTATCTCTGAAATAAATGTCAGCTATATGTTCTTCGCCAATATGGCCGCAGCCAATCAGCATGACGCCGTATGTTTTAGTCATTAAACTCAATCAACTTTCCTCTGGTTAAGCAATCATTTAGTCAGGCAGGAACTTCCGGGGATGCAGGTGGCTCCAGGGCCTTTTGCCCGGATCAAAGCCGGCTATGACCGGAAGGCTGCACCCGGAAAACCCGCGGCTTGCCGTCCAGGAAAAAGTCTACCATTTTTCAGCCAAAGTTGTCAATATCCGCTGCATTGGTCGTACCCTGCCTGATGCAATCAATAAAGCTGTTGATCTCGTTTTCATAATGATTACTCATCTTAAACGAAGGCGTTGTTTCAAGCAGCGCGCCATCCTGGGTAGAATACAGCTTGAACCCCGCGCCGTATTGCAGGCGGATGCCGGCCCGATCACCCATAAAGTCAATGTACATGTCATTCTGGCCAATATTTTGGGCCCACGCGCCGTGCAGGGTAATGGTGGGGCCGCTGGTGCGAATGAGCGCGGTTACAGAATCTTCCACATCATAGGTGCCGTTCAGATCTGGCGGACCGGCCCACATATCCGTATAGGTGTAGCCGGCCAGGTCTTTGCCCAGTTTGGAAAAGGTCTGGCCGCTGACGGTCCGGGGGTGGGGATCGCCGCAGCAGTACATCACAATGTCCAGAAAATGCACGCCCCAGTCAATCAGGGCGCCGCCGCCGGCAATCGCTTTAGTGGTAAACGCACCGCCCAAGCCCGGGATAGACCGGTAGGAGCGAAAACTGATATACACATGGTAAAGTTCGCCCAGGGTACCCGCGTCGATCAGCTTTTTGATCCGGTTAACGGAATCATTGAAGCGGTTGCAGACCCCGATATTCAGCAGGCGGCCGGTTTCCCGCCGGACCTGCTGCATCTCCAGTGCTTCAGCGTAGACCCGGGCGGCAGGCTTTTCACATAAGACATCCTTGCCGGCGCGCATAAAGTCTTCTGCTATCACGGCGTGCAGGACATTGGGCGTGCAGACTGAGACGGCGTCCAGTGCCGGATCGTTCAGCAGGTCATGGTAGTCGGTCACGGCGCGGCCGACCCCATATTGCCGCACACAGGCCTCCGCCCGCTCCGGCACAATGTCGCAAAATGCTGCTATCTCCACCGCCGGGTTTTTCAGGTAGGCAGGGATGTGGGCGCTGGTAGCAATACTGCCACAGCCAATCACCGCAACACGAATTTTTTTCATCTGACCGCCCTCTTTTCCTTTGTGATTGATCGGTTGTTTATCCGTCAAGTCTAGCCTCATTATATCGGCTGCACTCAATCTTAAAAGCCGCATATTATCATTTCCGGTTGAGGTTTTTATCATTTTCGCTCAGCTTAGCTAAAAAGGCCGGCTGCTGCAGTGCCCGGCCATTGGCACGGGGCTGTTTAGTTCGCTGCTGCCGTTATTTCAGGTCTGGCGGCGGACGGCCGGCTTAAGCAATCGGGTGAGCAGCAGCAGGGAACCGGTTGTAAACAGCACACACAGCACGGCCATGGCCATGCCGGAGGAGACGCTGCCCTGTTCAAACTCGCGCAGAATATAAGTTGACACCACCAGCGTGTCCGGGGGAGCGATTAAGCTGGCGGTAACCAGTTCTCTAAAGGCTATGATAAAGATCATTATCCAGCCGGACAGGATACCCTTAAACAGCAGCGGCAGGGTGATCCGCCGCAGGACGTAAGCCGGCCTCCCCCCCGCTACGCTGGCCGCGGCCAGCAGACTGGGGCTGAGCTGGCTGTAAGCCGAACTGACGTATTGAACACTGTAAGGCAAAAACAGGACAGTATAGGCCAGGACCATGATGCCCAGGGTGTTGTACAGCGGGATCAGCCGGTAGATCCGGTTCCAAAAGAGCATAATCCCGATCACCAGGACAATACTGGGCAGCATTTCCGGCAGAAGCGCCGTGGCTTCCAGCAGACGGTCTGATTTAAGCCCACGGCGGCGGCCGGCAGCGGCAGTCTGCCGGTGGTGCAGGCGAAGGACGGTTGCCGTGCCTAAGATGCTGGCCAGCGTGGCTGAGCTAAGCGCCAGCCCCACGCTGTTGAGCAAGGCCTGGCGGCCTTTGGTATTGGCGGTAAACAGCTCACGGTAATGCTGCCAGGTGAAATTGCCGGCCTGCAGGCCGTAGCCGCGCAGCTTAATGACGGAGGTTGTGAGAATAGAAAAATACGGGATACCTATAGCTAAAAGCAGGATCAGCCCGATATAAATCCAGCCTGACACTGTTTTGCTGCGGCTTAAGGCGCGCGGCCCTGCGCCCGCACCTGACTGCCTACCAATTGATACTGATGGCGGCGGCTGATCCCGGACTGCAGCATCCACAGGATCAGGCAGATGCCAATCAGGGCGGAAGAGAGATTGGCAGCCTGGGCAAAATCAATGGGCGCGATGGTGGCATAACGGTGAATCTCTGTCGTAAATACCTCAAAACCGATCCGCTGGCCCAAGGTTGCCGGGGTACCGTATTCAGACAACGTTTTGACAAAGACCAGCAGCGCGCCAATGGCATAGTTGCCGCTAAGCAGCGGCAGGACCACTTTAAACAGACGCCGGCCCAAGCCTGCCCCGGATACGGCGGCGGCTTCTTCAAAGCCGGAGGGCAGATTAAGCAGTGCGTTTTTCAGCAGGGTCAGCATAAAGGGAAATACATGCAGGCTCATCACCAAAACCAGACCGCCCAGGGAAAAGAAAGACGTTTCCAGACCGGCCGTGGCGGGCAGCAGCTGTTGCAGCAGACCTCGCTTTTGCATAAACAAAATCCAGCCCATCGCGCCGATATAGGGCGGGGTCATAAACGGAATCATCAGGACGATATCCAGCCACTGGTGGCGAGCCAGACTGCTGCGGGACAGGAGGTAGGCCAGCGGTGCGGCCAGCACAGTGGACCCAATGACCACCAGCGCGGCCAGCAACAGCGAGTTGCCAATCATCTGCGCGTACTGTGAGGTTAGCAGATCGGTCAGGGCCTGGCCCAGGGCGAAGTGCCCGTCCCTCACCAACGCGCGGATCAGGACAGTCAGCAGCGGACAGATGATCAGAACCAGCAAAAGAGCCGGCAGCAGCAGCCGGCTCAGGCGTTTGAGTCCTGTGACCAGAACCTGCGCCACCGCTGGTCTGTTACTGACAGAGTTCATTGAGTTTGGCGGCGTCTTCACTGGCTTCCGCCATCATCAGATCCCAGTCACAAGTGAGCTGCGGTATATCAGCCAGGCCGGTCCGGCCCTGAGCAGCTATATCTGAGCGGCCCGGCAGCAGGTAAGCCTGGGCCACTAAATTTTGAGCTTCGTCAGAAAAAAGATAGTCAATAAAAGCTTGAGCGTTAGCCTGATTGGGGGCAGTTTTCATAATCATGGCCGGACGGGGGTTAACCACGGTGCCGCCCGCGGGATAATAAATCCCCAGCGGTTCGCCTTTGGCAATGGATGAGTAGGCATTGTAGTCCACACCGGCCACCAGAATACCCACTTCTCCGGTGGTCACTGCTTCCAGCGCGGCCTTATTGGCTCCGGGCACAATCATGCCGTTTGCCGCCAGCGCTTCCAAATCTGACCAGCCGTTATTAGTGACATAGCCGGCAATAAAGTCTTTACAGGCACCGGATTTTTCCGGATCAGGTATGGCCAGCTGGTCCTGATAGGCCGCGTCTGCCAGCTCTGACCAGTCAGCGTCCAGTTCCGGGAAGATCGTCGTATTATAAATGACGCCGACGGCGGAAGCGCTGTAGCCAAAAAGCTCCTGGTCTTCATCGATCCAGCCGTCTACTATGCTGCCGGCAGCAGCCGGCGTATAGGACTGCAGCTGGCCAGCTTGTTTCAGGCTGAGGCCATCGGACCAGGAGGCCAGGATTACAACATCAGCCACTGGATTGGCGGCCTCGGTTTCCAGCCGGGCCAGAATCTCTCCGGTGGTTCCCTGGAAGGTTTCCACCTGAACGCCAGTCGCGGCTTCAAAGCCCGCAGCCAGCTGGTCTGCCAGTCCGGAAGGCGAGGGCATGTAGACGGTTACCTTGCCGCTCAGGGCAGTGGTGGTGGTGGCGGCGGTAGTAGCCGCGGTCGTGGCGGCGGTGGTAGTCGTAGCGGTGGTGGTAGCCGCAGTGGTAGTCGTAGCGGTGGTGGTAGCCGCAGTGGTAGTGGCAGTCGTGCCCGCGCAGCCAGACATAGCCAGCATCAGGCCGGCAGATATAAAGAGTGCCAGTGATCTTTTCATGATTTACCTCTTTCCAAGTTGAATAATATGTTGGTGCTTTATATAAACAGAGCAGGTCTGACCCGCCTGAAGGCTGCAGTCATTGAACAAGCTCCAGTTATAACTGCCAAAAGCGGCACTAATCTGGTAAGTGCTTCCGAGAAACTGGGAAGAAAGGACGGTAATTTCAAAGGACCGGGCCTCCGCCAGCGGCTGCAGGCTGGCGTTTTCCGGCCGAAACATGTGGCAGTCATCAATCCAGTTGGACAAGCCGACAAAACGGGCCGTAAAAGGCGTCAGCGGTGCATGGTAAATGACTTCCGGCCGATCGAACTGTTCGATCTGGCCTTCGGACATGACCGCAATCCAGTCACTCATGCTCATGGCTTCAGTCTGATCGTGCGTGACAAAAACCGCGGTGATGCCAAGTCTGGACACCATCGCTTTGAGTTCAAGGCGCATGGTGTCTCTAAGCTTGGCGTCCAGTGCTGACAGCGGTTCGTCAAACAGGACGCAGGTGGGCTGGGTCACCAGGGCGCGGGCAAAGGCTACCCGCTGCTGTTGGCCGCCGGAGAGTTGCTGCGGATAGCGGCTGGCGCAGTCTTCCAGTCTGACGGTCTGCAGGACTTGCAGCACCTGTTCCCGCAGCTGTTGCCGACGGTGCTGCGCTCTGAGACCAAAAGCTACATTTTCAAAAACGGTCAGGTGTGGCCAGAGGGCAAAGTCTTGAAAAACAAAACCCAGGCCCCGGCGCTCTGGCGGCACATTTATGTGCCGGGAGGCGGAATACAGGCACCGTTGGTCAAAGTAAATCTCACCCTGATCAGCTGTTTCCAGACCGGCTATCATCCGCAGCAAGGTCGTTTTACCGCAGCCAGACGGTCCCAGCAGCGTGGTGAAGCGGCTCGACTGAATATCTAAGGATGTAGACTTTATAACAGCACGGCCATTGAATTGCTTGGTTATAGCCCGGAGATAAATATTCATAGCGGCTCCATGGGATTTACTTCAGCGTTATTGTAAAAGCCATGTATTAAGGCCGTAGGCAAGTCAGGTTATGGCTGAATTAAATGGCTCAGCGCCGACGCAGCCTGACTGCCATATATGGCCGCGCCGGCAGCCGGACCCGGAACCGTCCCTCCCCGTAACCTTGCGGGGTTATCGTCATGTTCCAGGTATCAATGACCTCAATTTGAAAGCGGCCCGGTCCCAGATTAAAGTCTCGGAAGCCCGGGCGCATAAAGCTGTAGTAAAAGATGAAGTAATCCTGTCGCGCCGGGCCGTGGGCGCAGGCTGCCACCTCATCCCACTGAGCCTCCGGCCAGGGCTCCAGGCCCGGTCCCGGCGTCTCCTCCATGATCCGGCGCAAAAAGGCCAGACGGGCCGGGCTGCTGCCGTGCAGGGTCCCGCCGTGGGACCACCACAATATGCCGTCCGGAATCAGGTAGGTTTCGCCGTGTCCGGCATAACCACCGCGACAAACCGTCTCCCAGCAACGGCGGGTCATTTCTTCGCCGCTGAGATTGCCCCAGCCAAATTGGATATCGCCTTCATAGGCTATCTCATCCAGGACCACGGGTTTATGCCAGCGCTCCCGCCATTGGTTGGTCAATTCTCCGGACAGATAGAGGTTTTGACGCTGGATACTGCAATGGGTAATCCAGGGACGGCTGTAATCATAAAAGTCAAAGCAGTTATGTATTGAGCGAAGATGGCCGTAGGGGTCATACCGGCAGAGCAGATCCGCGTCACGTTCCCAGTCAGTAAGGTTGCGTCTGGGCAGCAGATCATATTCATTGGCCAGGGACCACCACAGATTGCGGTAACAGGCCAGGCGGGCAATGAGATAACGCCAGTAGCGCTGATCAGTGGCCGGGTCCATTTGGCTGAAGCCCCAGCGGTCATAAGGATGCAGCACGATCAGGTCGGCCTCAATGCCCAGATTGCAAAGGCTGGCTATACACTGCTCCAGTTGCTGAAAGTAAGCCGGGTTAAAGCGGCTGAAATCCCAGTGATTGCCAGGCGGACAGCCATTGTATTCATTAAAATTGTCCTCAGTCAGCACGGAGGCATCCATGGGTGTGCCCGGAAAGGGAAACAGCGGCGGATCCGTGAGATTATAGACGTAATGCTTAGGCAGCGCACAGAACCGGAGTTTGTTAAAGGGGGCGGCTGCCAGGGCTTTCAGGGTGCTCTGCCGCCGCTGCTCTGACTGCCATACCCAGGCATAACAGGTGGTGCCGACACAGTGGTAGGGGGTGCCGTCTTCATAGGCCAGATAATAGGTATCCGCAACATGTACGGGGCCGTGATTGCCGGGCGTGGCCTGCGGGGTTACCATAAAGCTGCCGCGGATTGGTTCCGTCAAAAAGCTGGCGCTTAATTCAAAGTGACAAGGGCCCGCCGTACGGGGCAGGTAACGGAGGCGGTAGCAGCCGTCTCCGTCATAAAAGCCCTCCACCGTCCGGCTTCCCCCTCCGGCAGAGCTGAAGCTTGCGGTAAGCGTCTGTTCAAGGAACGGGTTGCCCTCAGCCGGACCCGGTAACGTTATTTCAAACCGGCCCCAGCGTTCAACCTGCCGGGGATATTGTAAAGTAACCGTCATCTGCGCCTCCTGCTGAAGTATTGCCTTTAAGCCTCAAGGCTTTAAGGTATGGCGCCGCTTTCCGGTGGTATCACCCCGGGCAGCAGCTGCCGCCATCATGGCTTCATGCTATGATTATAGCTGACTGCCGGCTGTGTGGGGCCGGTATCAGACAGGTGTTTTGGCGTGAAAGCACCATCAGACAGGAGATAGCTTTCAAGCATGTATTATAAAGATATTCTTTTTGACCTGGACGGCACCTTGATCCTGAAGCCTAGGCCAGAGCCTACGTTGACGAACTCAATCGTAAAGAAAAAGCCGAACATCCCGAGCTCATCGCTCGGTTTACCACCGCTGCTCAGCTACCAAAAGAAAAGGTGGTTCGTTATCGGGGTGGCTATCTTTTTTTACAACAGTTAACCTGTCAACTCGGCTTGAAGAAAATCTGTCAGACCATTCAGAAACGCCATCCGTTCTCCTACGATCTTCAGGAGATCTTGTTGACCCTCCTATATACCCGGATTCTCTATCCCGGTTCCAAACAAGCGGCTCTGGCGGATGCTCAAACCTTTTTAGAGCCACCCTCCTTTCAGTCCCACCAGATCTACCGGGCTCTGGATGTCCTGGCTCAGGAATCGGACTTTATCCAGGCTCAGCTCTATAAAAACAGTCTCAAGCTGAGACCGCGTAACCATCAGGTGCTTTATTACGACTGTACCAATTATTACTTTGAGATTGAACAGGACAGCGGAAACCGCAAGTACGGCCACAGTAAAGAACACCGTCCCAATCCCCTGCTACAGATGGGGCTATTTATAGATGGCGATGGTCTGCCTCTAGCTTTTCGTATCGTTCCTGGCAACTAAAATGAGCAGACGTCTCTGAAACCCCTGGAGGAAACCATTTATGGGGTTGTGACAGACCTTGAGGGGGATCCTGAACTGATTGTCAGGATTAACCAGGGTCGCTGGCAGATTGAACAGTGTTTTCGGATTATGACGTCTGAATTCAAAGCCAGACCCGCTTATCTGAGTCGAGACAAGCGGCTGGAGGCCCACTTCATGACCTGCCTTATCGCGCTATTAGTTTACCGGCAGTTGGAACATCGTGTCGCCGCGGTCAACCCTGAAACGGGTCCCTTTGGTGGCGCTCAAATTATGCAACAGCTACGACAGATGGACTTTTACCGCCTGCAGGGCCAGGGCTATATCCCACTTTATGCCCGTAACGATTTGACCGATGCCTTACATAAACAAGCCGGGTTCCGCACAGACTATCAGGCACTGACGCTTCAGGAGATGAAAAAAGTGATTGCCAAAACCAAGAAGCCATAAACATTACCACAGTTTCATGATCCTCTTAATTCCCTGAAGTCCCCATTCTACAGGCCTTTCAGGGTTCTTTCTCTCTCTAAACTGTCAAACTCGAGATTGTAAAGCCACGTATTAAGGCCGAAGGCAAGTCAGGTTAAGACTGCATTAAATGGCTCAGCTCCGATGCAGCCTGACTGCCATATATAGCCGCGCCGGCAGCCGGACAGCGTCCCGCCGCGAGACCCGCATCGTTTACGTTAACAAGCCAGCCCGGCCAGGAACGAATTACCCATGACCGAGCCTGGCAAAGCTATATCAAACCAGCTCCAGCGCTCAGCCAGAGCAGGATCTGGTAAAATGTCCGACATTTGAGTCTCCTGCTGCGACGCTGCCACTAATGCTACCGGGCAGGTAAACAGCTTCAAGTAGCTGGCAGAGCATTATGCGTACCCACAGGCCACCGGCTGACTGATTATTCCTTGACACTGCCTATCGTTAACCCGGTAACAAAATAGCGCTGAAGGAAAGGGTAAAGACAGACAATGGGCAGCATGGTGACAATTGTGGCTGCAGCTCTGACTGAAGTCGGAGTAACCGCATTGCTGGACAAAGCATTTTTCATCGTTTCTGCACTGGACCCCTGGGTGCTAACCGATGAAAGCAGTTTCATCAGTTCATATTGCAACGTAGTATATTCAGAACTCATGCGATTATACAGCATAGCATCAAACCAGGAATTCCATTGGCCAACTGCCACAAATAGAGCAACGGTCGCGTATACTGGCTTACACAATGGAGAAACAATTCTCCAAAAGATCGTCATGTAACCGGCACCTTCTATTTGGGCTGATTCCTCCAGACTGTCCGGCAGACTATAATGCTCCCAAGATAAAAGACACAAAAGTAAAAAAAATAAGCTAAACTGGAGGCATGGAAAAGAGAAACAGATACACAGCAGAATTCAAAGCCAAGGTGGTCCTCGAAGTCCTACGAGAGGATGAATCCCTTAATCAGATTGCAGCCAAGTATGAGCT
>JAQWFM010000138.1 GCA_028704415.1 Oscillospiraceae bacterium
GTAATGTCCTTCTCCGTGCTCAGGGCTTAACGCTGGTTCTGACCCGATCGGCAGCCGCTGAACCAGGCAGCCATAGCTGGTACTGCTCCGGCTGGCGCAGCAGCCCGGTCAGCTCCGCCGCGTCCAGGTGCTCCAGCTTTGGAAAGAGCAGCCCCGCCCCCAGACAGTCCTCGGTCTGGTGGTAATCATCCCCGGCTGTCTGCAGCAGACCAGTTTGCTGAGCCCAGGTCAGGGCGCGGTCATTATGGGAATCATGGCGGGGATTGCCATTATAGACCTCAATCCCGTCCAGCCAGGCCGGATTGGCCGGATGACACATGCTGCGAAACGGATGTGCCTGCACGACCAGCAGATCATGGACCTGCGCCAGGTCATGAAAAGCTTCCAGCGATCCATTGTAGCACCAGGGGTGCTGCTGCAAAAAAGGCAGAGTTACGCCATAAACCAGAAAATCATTGAGATTATCCGGGAAGCGCAGCTCCAGTCCCAGAAATATATCCAGGCCAAGTTTATGTCCTGCGGCAGCCGCGGCATGCCAGCCGCTCATATATGCTTCCAGCAAAGCATTCCAGCTCTGCTGCCCGGATCCGCCCCAGCGCTCCGGCCTGCCCCAGACAGATTCGCTGAAGTGATCGGTCACCACGATGCCCTGAAAACCGGCTTTGGCGTAAGCCGCTACGCCCTCCGCTGCCGGGATGTGTCCGCAGGGGCTGCTTTCCTTTGTATGAAAATGGGTTGCAAGTCTGTACAAAATTAGTTGCCTCCTCATCAGCTGGCTCTGCTTATCTTACCGCAAATAGCCGGCTGGTGGGAAATTAGTCTCCGCAGGCACTGGCTTTTAAGATCAGGCAACGCCGTCGGCTAATTAAAGCTTTCCAGCAGCTCAATCCGGCATTTCAGCTGCGCTTGCAGGTCTAAATATGTATATCGGCCCGAGCCATCGGCGTAGTGCCCTTCCTGCTCAACTCGCGCCCCAAACGTTTCTTGCAGCTGCCTGATCACCGGATCTGCCTGATCCACGCTGAAAGCAAGATGATGAATACCTTCGCCATATTGATCCAGATGATCCCGCCATACAGATGGTTGGTCGTTTGGCTCAATAAGTTCCAGCTGAACCCCCGGGCTCAGGTTAAAAAAAGCCATGCGACAGCCGGCTCCCGGCGCGGGCTGCCCCTGAATCTGTGTCCGGGTCACGTCATACGACCCGGCGTCCTGACTGTCCGGTTCCGGGCAGCCAAACAGCAGCGCGTATTGCCTTTTGCTGGCATCCAGATCCCGTACCACCATGCCGACCTGAGTAAAACGAGCCTGCCGCAAAATCTGTGCCAGGTCTCCATTCATCTTACCTACCGCCTTTCTTTCTGTTGCAGGCTCGCTGCAAGCTGAGCTTCAGTTACTGTCTGACCCGGCTTAAGCCGACCTTCGTCTGCTGTCTGCCCTTACATTACCAACGCCGGCTGCGTGTTGCAGGCCTGCGGTTCAGTCCCGGATTTTTTTAAAGCCAAAACAGCGAGTCACAAAAATCAGCAGCCTGAACCCTGTGACAGCTGCCTTAACCTGCCGGTTCAGATCGGTTCGTCATGCCGGGCCTGGCGTTTAACCACCTTGAACACCACCAAATAAATAACTGCTACCAAAACGACAAAGAGGACGGTAGACAGCGTGGTGCCGATCATCGCGCAGGCATCATAGAAGCCATGCATCAAGACCGCAATCAGGTAGCCCAGAAAAATATTCAGTCTTTTGCCGGTCCGGTCGCCCATGTCGGAGCACAGCTTAGCTTTGCCATAAAAAATGCCCATAAATACGGCGAAGCTCATGTGCCCCGGTATGGCCAGCAGGGCCCGGGGCACCGCGACGGTCAGGCCATAGCCCATGACATACTTGATATTCTCAAAAGCCGCAAAACCTAAGCTGGTGAAGACGGCGTATACCACTGCGTCAAAGCGATAATTAAAATTAGGATCGCGCCAGGTCCGCCGGTAGAGCAACAGGAACTTCATGCCTTCTTCTATGACCGCAACTACCAAAAAAGCTAATAATATATGATAAGTGGGGCTGCTCTGGCTGATCTTGCCGTTGACCGCCGTGTTGAGGATCTTTTCACCGATCAGCTCCAGGATGCCGGACAGCAGCGCCGCCAAAACACCGTAGCCAATCAGCTGCAGCAGCAAAACCGGCGGCTCTTTTTCAACATGGTCCTGGCGGTAAACGTATCGCATAAGGAAAGCAGCCGGCAGGACCGCGGCCAGAATGTAAATCAGCAGGACATAATAGACTGGTATGATAAAAAACATAGCTCCGCCCTCCTGTTGGATCGCTGGCCAATCAGCTGGCCGGTCTGGTTTGACCAGGCTGGTATCCGGACAGGCTGTCGCAGCGTCTATTGTCTTTATCATAGCGGATCACTGGCATAGTGTCTGCCCTTGATGAAACAATCAGTGGCTTATTTTTCCGGTATCCAGGCGGCCGTAGCGGAGTCTTCCTTCCAGGTTTTACCGGCTGAGGCATAGTCTGTCAGTCGGAGGCTGCGCCCGTCTGTTTGCGTAATCGCTACGCCAATGGCGTGTGGGAAAGGGATATCATCCCTCAGACCGCTATCCTTCATCAGACTGCTATCCCT
>JAQWFM010000013.1 GCA_028704415.1 Oscillospiraceae bacterium
CCTGTTCTACCGCCTGATCAAGTTCGGCCGCCGTATGGACATCAGTGCCTGGTATGCGGTAGGCATCTGCCAGTTTGACAAAGTCAGGATTAGTATTAAGCATGCTTTGTGAATAGTGTTCATCATAAAACAATTCCTGCCATTGCCGGACCATTCCCAGGGTCTGGTTATCCAGAATTACAATTATGACCGGAAGCTGTAAATCATAAAGTGTCCCCAGCTCCTGCTCCGTCATCTGCATCCCGCCATCACCCACGACGGCTATGGTCAGGCGCCCGGGTGCTGCCTTGGCCGCCCCTATGGCAGCTGGCAAGCCAAAGCCCATGCAGCCCAGGCCACCTGAGGTTAAAAACGAACGGGGCGTTTCAATATCAAAATACTGGGCGGCCCACATCTGATGCTGGCCGACGTCGGTCACAACAATCGGATTATACTGGTGCAGCAGATCAGAAATCCGCTTAAGGACGTACTCTGGCATCAGCGGATCAGTAATGCTGAGAAAGGGCGCCGCCGCCTTTTCATAGGCCTGCGTCAAGTCTTGCAGATAGGTCTGCCAGGCCTGCCAGTCAGCATTAAACTCAGCGGGCATGGCTTGGTTTAAGCAGTGGAAAAAATCTCCCGCGTCATCCTCAATTTCAATGTCCGGTTTAACATTTTTGCCAATTTCAGCCGGGTCAATGTCCACATGAATGATGGTACGGCCGGCAGAATACCGTTCGGGATTGGCGATCGCCCGGTCACTGAAGCGACAGCCCACGGCCAGCAGTAAATCACAGTTACCCAAAGCTTTATTGGCCTGAACACTGCCATGCATGCCGGCCATACCCAAATAGCCAGGCGCATGTGGTGATATCGCGCCTATCCCCATCAAGGTCAGACAAGTCGGCATAGCTGTATGGCTGACAAAGGTATTAATCTGCGCCGGCGCCGGATCCGAAATGACACATCCGCCGCCCAGCATGAGTAACGGTTTTTTGGCGGCCGCCAAAGCCTGAACCACCTTATCAATCTGCAGCTCAGATTTCAGTGGCTTGGGCCTGAGCCGGGGATAGCTGTTAAAGCTCTCATGCGATTCCGGAATCTCGGCTGATAACAGATCTTTAGGGATGTTTACCAGGACCGGACCCGGCCGGCCGGCTGTGGTCAGTTTCCAGGCTTCTTCCAGAATGGGCCGTAAAGAAGCCTGATCCATCACCAGATAATTATATTTGGTCACCGGATCCGTGATACCGGTGATATCAGCCTCCTGAAACGCATCCCGACCAATTTCCCTGCGGGCAACGGCCCCGGTAATTGCCAGAATCGGCGTACTGTCCAGTAACGCGTCAGCTAAACCAGTAACCAGATTCGTGGCGCCGGGGCCAGAAGTCGCAATAACCACTCCCGGTCGGCCGCTGACCCGGGCATAGCCCTCCGCAGCATGAATTGCACCTTGCTCATGACGGGTCAGGATGTGAGGAAAGTTACGTCGGTAAATTGCATCATATAGTACCAGAATGGGGCCGCCTGGGTATCCAAAGCAGGTATCCACCTGATGATCTTCTAAAAATTTGATTACGGTTTCAGCACCATTCATAGCATAAACCTCATAATCTTGCCGGGCCCGGTAGCGCAACATAATAATCACGCAGGGCAGGCAAGGCTTTAATTAAAACGGATAGTTCTCCACGGCGGCACCGCTGCTGGCCGGGCCGACCTGCTTTTGATAGCGGGCCAGAACCCCCCTGATCTGGCGTTCAGGCAAAGACGCGGGCTGTCTTTGCTCCAGTTCGGCCTGAGGCACATCCAGTTGCAGGCTGCGCGCCGGGATATCAATAATAATATGATCCCCTTCCCTTACCTTGGCAATAAGGCCGCCGCGGGTAGCCTCAGGACAAATGTGGCCTATAGAAGCGCCGCGGCTCGCGCCGGAAAAACGGCCATCCGTCAGCAAGGCAACTGAATTATCCAGGCCCATGCCTGCCAGGGCCGACGTTGGACTGAGCATCTCCCGCATACCTGGTCCGCCCTGAGGTCCTTCAAAGCGGATGACCACCACATCTCCGGGCCGGATATCCCGGCCGAAGATAGCCGCACAGGCCGCTTCTTCGCTGTCAAAGACCCGGGCCGGTCCGTCATGCCGCATCATTTCCGGTAAGACCGCGCCCTTTTTCACCACACAGCCGTCCGGGGCCAGGTTACCAAATAAAACCGCTAAGCCGCCATCCGGAGAATACGGTTTGGCATACGGATGAATGACCTGACCGTCTGCGCCGGTGAAGCGTTGCAGTCTGTCCCTGAGGCTGCCGCTGACAGTAGGTATATCCAGCTGCAAAATGCCGGCCTGGCTTAACTCCGCCATAACCGCGCCTATACCTCCGACCTCATCCAGGTCACTGATAAAATAATCGCCGGCGGGGTTCAGCTTGCAAAGCTGGGGGGTGGTAGCGGACAATTGCTCAATCTCCGGTAAAGACAGCGGGTAGCCTGCCTCTCTGGAAATGGCTAACATATGCAAAACTGAATTAGTGGATCCCCCTAACGCCATATCTACTCTGAGCGCATTTTTTATACTGGCTGCGGTCATAATCTGGCGGGCGGTAAGTCCCTGTTCCACCAAAGCCATAATGCGCATGCCGGTCTTGCGGGCCAGGCGTTTCCGCCCGGACATGACCGCCGGAACCGTCCCGTTACCAGGCAGGCCCATGCCCATCGCTTCAGTCAGGCAGTTCATGGTGTTGGCCGTGTACATGCCGGAGCAGCTCCCGCAGGTGGGGCAGCAAGACATTTCCAGCTGGGTCAGCTCCTCAAGATCCATCGTCCCTGCTGCATAGGCGCCCACCCCTTCAAAGACATTCATCAGCCCGACCCGTCCGGTTTTGGTTTTTCCGGGCAGCATGGGGCCGCCGGAAACAAAGATGCTGGGCAAATTCATCCGGGCAGCGGCCATCAGCATCCCCGGAACTACCTTGTCACAACTGGGCATAAAGACCACCCCATCCAGGACATGAGCGGAAAGCATGATCTCACAGGAATCGGCAATCGTGTCCCGGCTGATCAGGGAATAGCGCATCCCCTCATGATTCATGGCCAGGCCGTCACAAACAGCAATGGCGGGAAATTCAAAGGGAACGCCGCCGGCCATCCGGATACCGATTTTAACCTGTTCGGTCAACTCCCGCAGATGCACATGGCCCGGCACTAATTCATTAAAGGAATTAACAACGCCAATAAAGGGTCGGTCCAGTTCTTCTTCAGTTAAGCCTAAAGCATATAGCAACGATCGGTGCGCCGCACGGTTTACGCCCTTTTTCATAGCGTCACTGCGCTGCGGATGGTTGATTTTACCTTGTTCTGACATCATTGCACCTCATTTCAAAAAGCTCAGGACTGCTTCGGTCATGCCTTGGGTTCCCACTGGTATGACCGGCAGGCTGGCACCGGTATCCCGTAAATCCTCACACCGGTACCCCGCGGTCAAGACCGCCTGACAGGCAGTCTCCACCGCCGCGGCAGCCTCAGGCAAATTCAGGCTGTAGCGCAGAAGCAAGGCGGCAGACAGAATCGTCGCCAGAGGATTGGCTTTGCCCTGACCGGCAATGTCCGGCGCTGAACCGTGAATGGGTTCATACAAACCCGGGCGGTCAGCCGCGCCTAAGGACGCGGAGGGCAGCAACCCGATGGACCCACTGATCTCCGCGGCTTCATCACTCAAAATATCGCCAAACATATTTGAGGTAAGCAAGACGTCAAAATCAAAGGGCCGGCGGAGCAGCTGCATCGCGGCATTATCCACGTATAAAAAGTCTACCTGAACCTCAGGGAAATCAGCGGCAAGATTGGTTACCGTTTCCCGCCATAATCTGGAGCTTTCCAGAACATTGGCCTTATCAACCAAAGTGAGGTGGCGCTGACGGGCTTGCGCGGACTGAAACGCCCACAAAGCAATTCGCCTGATTTCAGCTGTATTATAACGTTCTGTATCCCAGGCAGATACCACCGCCTGACCGTCCGGAAGCACCACAGATTCCCGCCCCCGGTCGCCAAAGTAAATCCCGCCGGTGAGCTCACGACAGATCAGCAGATTCATGCCCTTAGCCGCAACATCCGCGCGCAGCGGAGAAGCCGCGGCCAACTGGGGATAAATAATAGCCGGCCGCAGATTGCAATAGACCCCCATAGCCTGCCGGATGCCCAGCAAGGCACTTTCAGGCCGCAACCCCCGCTCCAGTTTATCCCAGGCCGGGCCGCCGACCGCGCCCATTAGCACCGCGTCTGCCGCACAGCACTTAACCACCGTATCCTGAGGCAGCGGACTGCCGCAGGCGTCATAAGCAGCCCCGCCGATGGCGGCCTCCGTAAACGCCAGAGGAATGGCAAATCTGACGGCGCAGGCCTCCAGCACCTGCCTGGCGCTGGCTATCACTTCCGGGCCGATCCCATCACCGGGGAGCAGGACAATGTGCCTGACCGCCCCGGGGTTTTGTTTCGAGACGTTACCTGATGTTTTCATGCCTTCGCCTCTTCCGCCGGGCCAAAGCTATACTTGCCGCGGACATACCCTACCAGACCATCGGCCGCCATCAGCCGGCGGATAAATTCCGGAAAGGGAGCAGCCTGATAGCGCGTATGCTGACTTAGGTTTTCAATCCAGCCCTCAGTCAGGTTAACCTTCAAGTTGTCCCCGGGCCTGATACCGGCCGCAGCTTCCGGGCATTCCAGAATTGGCAAGCCCATGTTGATAGCATTGCGGAAAAAGATGCGGCTGAAGCTGGCGGCAATGACTAAAGCAATGCCGGAAGCCTTAATTGCCACCGGAGCGTGTTCCCGGGAAGACCCGCTGCCAAAATTCTGACCGGCCACAATAAAATCTCCCGGCTTAACCGTTGCCGCAAAATCGGCATCCAGATCCTCCATGCAGTGCCTGGCCAGCTCGGCCGGATCCGTCGTATTTAAATAGCGGGCGGGAATAATCACATCCGTATCCACGTTATCTCCGTAGCAGTACAGTTTTCCGCTCAGCAGGCAGTTTGCCTGTGTCTGGCTGGGTTGGACTAGATTTTCACTCATAATATATCTCCTTTGCTGACGGCAGCCTGTGCCGTCCCCCTGGATCCTGTCACGCCTTGACTAAGGCCGGCAGTTCATCCGGACTGGCTATGCGTCCCATAACGGCGCTGGCGCAGGCAACAGGAACACCGGCCAGGAAAGTCTGCGATTCAGGACTGCCCATCCGACCCACAAAATTGCGATTTGTGGTACTGACGCAACGTTCCTCTGAAGCCAGTACGCCCATATGTCCGCCGATACAGGGACCGCAGGTAGGCGGCCCCACCACACAGCCGGCATCAACAAAATCAGCCAGCAAGCCGTCCCGCAGGCACCGCAGGTAAACCGCCTGGGAGCCGGGAATGATAAAGCAGCGCACCCCTTCGGCTACCTGACGCCCGCGAAGCAGCTCAGCGGCGACCTTGAAATCCTCATACCGACCGTTGGTGCAGGAACCAATCACCACTTGCTGAATCGCCGCCGGGTCGGAAGCCGCCACCTGTCTGACATCTGCGCCGTTTTCAGGCAAATAAGGCCTGGCTACCATCAGCGGGACCTCTGCCAGGTCTATATCCAGGGTCTGAACGTACTCTGCATCCGGATCCGCGGTAAAAATCTGATAGCGGTGTTCGGCATAAGCCTGCGGCGCGTGCTCCCGGATATAATCCAAAGTCACCTGATCAACCGGAAAAATGCCATTTTTACCGCCGGCTTCAATGGCCATATTACAAATGGTCAGCCGGTCATTCATGCTGAGCTGAGCTATCCCGGGCCCGCCATATTCCATTGACCGGTATAAAGCGCCATCAACCCCAATCTTGGCGATGATGTACAGGATTAAATCTTTACCCGCGACATGCGGCCGCAATTCACCGGTCAGGTTAATCCGGATCGCCTGCGGAACCTTAAACCAGGTCTGTCCGGTAGCCATGGCACAGCCCAAATCCGTGCTGCCGACACCGGTAGCAAAGGCCCCCAGGGCGCCGTCAGTACAGGTATGCGAATCAGCTCCAATCATGCAGTAGCCTGGCAAGACCAAACCGTTTTCAGGTACAATGACATGTTCTATCCCCATACCTTTGGAGCCTTGTTCATAATAATGGGTAATAGCCTGAGCTGCCGCAAACAGGCGCATTTTTTTACAATGCTCGGCAGATTTAATATCCTTATTGGGCGCAAAATGACTGGGCACCATGACAATCCGGTCCCGATCAAATACCCTGGTTGCTCCGGTCCGGTAAAAGACATCAATCGCCGGTGGGACGGTTACATCATTTCCTAACACCAGATCCAAGTTAGCCTCAATTAAATCGCCGGCTTTAACGGCTTTAAGGCCGGCGTGCGCGGCCAGTATTTTTTGCGTCATTGTCATTCCCATGTGTTTACTCAGTCCTTTCAAGCCTTAAGCAAGGTTTCCGCCGTCGGTTTTAAGTCGACAGACTTCATATTAAGTCCCGGGGCCAGGCGGGATTTCCGCCTGGTTTTAGCCGGTCCGGATGATGTAATAACGAGAATAACCTTGCCTTGCGGTACTGACAATAAAGGACAAGCAAGGTTTTCTGATCACTTTCTGATATAATCAGATAATATGCTCCTCAGGAGGACAAGTATGAGCATCCTAAGCTTAGATAAAATCAAAAAATCATATTTTGGCCGTGAAGTCCTCGCTGGCGTAGATTTCAGACTTGACCGTTCAGAACGAGTCGCCCTGATTGGTGAAAACGGGGCCGGAAAAACCACCCTGCTAAAGATTATTACCGGGCTGGAATCTCCCGACAGCGGACAGGTTACCCTGGCTCAGGGTACGGTCACGGCTTATCTGTCGCAGCAATTGGAGAGTCTGGGCCAGGCAGCTGCGCTTACCATGCTGGACAACCCCCGCCTGGATCAGCTGGAACAGCAGCTGACGCATTTGGCCGAACAAATGGCGGCCAGCAGCAGCCAGCCGGATCAGCAGCAGACGTTCAGCCGGCTGGCCGACCAATATGCCAGGACACAGCAGGCCTTTGAAGCGGAGGGGGGGTACGATTACCGGCCCCGGCTGGCTCAGGCGCTGGCTGGCTTGGGGTTAAAGGGTGAGCTCTTGCAGCAGCCGCTGTCCTCCTTGTCCGGCGGTGAGCGCATGAGAGTCAAGCTGGCCCGTTTTTTAGTCGCGCAGCCAGATTTGTTGCTACTTGACGAGCCCACCAACCATCTGGATATCGACAGTATTGAGTGGCTGGAGGATTATCTGCTGCATTACAGCGGCGCGGTTTTATTTGTCTCCCATGACCGGCACTTTATAGACCGCCTGGCTACCCGGGTCGCTGAGCTGGAACGGGGCAGACTTATGTCCTACAAGGGTAATTACAGCGACTATCTGCAGCAAAAGGCTGAAATAGAACGGTTTAAACAACAGGAACTGGAGCGGTTAAAAAAAGAAGCTGCTCATCAGGCTGAGGTTAAGCAGACCATGCTCTCCCACCGCAATATCAGCGGGTATCATGAGCGGGAAAAAAAGCTGGCCCGGCTTAGCGAAGAGATTGACCAGCTGAAAGAGCGCCTGGCCGCCAGCCCGCAGCGCATGAGCTTTCACTTTTTGCCGGCCGAAGGCGAAGGCGATCCTAACCGGATGATTTTGCAAATTCAAAATCTGGCCAAAGCTTTTGGCAATCACCTGTTGTTTGAACACTTTGACTATGAGATGAAGCGTCATGACAAAGTCGTGCTGGCCGGCCCTAATGGCTGCGGTAAATCCACCCTGCTGAAAATATTGTTAGGCCAGGTGGCGCCGGACAGCGGTAGCATTTTGCTGCCGGGAGATCTTAAACTTGCCTATATGCAGCAAAATGTCAGCTTTAGTCAGGAAGACTGCCCTATCCTGGATGAACTCATGCAGCGCACCGACTTGCCGGAAGGTCCGGCCCGGAATCTGCTGGCCCGCTACGGTTTCCGGGATATCGACGTTTTTAAGCAAATCTCTGTATTATCCGGCGGCGAACGCTCCCGGCTTTATCTCTGTTGCGTCTTACAGGAGCGCCCGGATTTATTATTGCTGGATGAGCCGACCAATCATCTGGATATCCGCTCCAGAGATATCCTGGAGCAGGCTCTGGCTGACTATGACGGCGCAGTTTTAGCCGTCAGCCACGACCGATTCTTTATTGACCGTTTAGGGGGAGCGGTTTTAGGCTTTGCCGCCGGGGAAATTCATGCCTACGCCAGTTTTGACGGCTACCGCCGCCAGGCGCGATTAATCAATGCGCAGGCGCAGGAAAAAGCGGCAGGCCAGGCCAGACTGGCCGCTGCTAAAGCCGCATCCGCCGGCGCAGACTGCCTGACTGTGCCAAGTAAAAAACCTGGCCAGAGTGTCAGCCGTAACCGGCAGCAGCACCGCCGGGAAACAGCCAGGCGCCAGCAGGCTATCCGTGACGCTGAAGAACGGTTGGCTTATCTTGAAGCGGAGCAAAACGCGCTCGAAGCGCAGCTGGGGCCGGAATCCCGGCCTGAGGATTACCAGAAGCTGGCAGATCTCAGTCAGGAATATGAGCAATTAAGCGATCAATATCTCAGCCTGCTGGAAGAAGCTGCTCAGGCAGATGCAGACCTAGACTAGCTGCGGCTGGGCGGGCCTGCCGGCGGTACCGGATCAGCGGCCTGGCCGCTGGCGTTAAGATAAATGTACCTTAGCCGCTGGCTGACTTCTCTGATATCATAGCCCGCCCGGCGGATAGCTTCGGTCTGGTCCAGCCGGGGCTGCCGGGCCAGCTGGCGCAATTGAACCGCCCATATTTGCGGTCCCTCTTGCAGCGACATGTACGACAGTTTGTCCGTCAGTTTGGCTTCCGGACTGATGGTATCAGCAACCAGGCAAGGCAGGCTTGCGGCCTGAGCTTCCACCAAGGTCAGAGGCAAACCTTCATAGAGCGACGGCATGATAAAGGCATCCATAGCCATCATCAGCTCTGGTACATCCGCCCTGGATCCTGGTATGATGACATGACCTGTCAGGGGCAGTGACTGGCTCAGGCGGGTAATGTCAGCCCGGTCCTCCCCTTCGCCCACTAAAATCAGCCTGGCATCGGGCTCAAGTTCCAGAAAGCGCTGAAAAACCGAGAGGATAAAAGCCTGATTTTTAACCGCGGTGAATCGACCCACATGACCGATCAGCAGTTCCTGGCCCAGACCAAGCTCCCGGCGTTTCGCGTTACGCTTTTGCGGGTCAAAATGATAGCGTTCCAGATCGATGCCATTGGGGATAATGTCAAAAGGGTGATTACCAAACATCCACAGGCCCGCATCCTCTGAACAGGCCAGATGCCAGCGCGTCAAGCGGTATAAAGGATTGCGGCAGAGCTGATGCAGCAATTTCGTATTAAACTGAGTGCTGTTATGCGAATGCGCGATCAGGCAGTCAGCGCCACCTTGTTTGGCCGCCAGCAATTCAAAATACATGGTACTGTTTGAATAATGCCGGTGGACAATCTTGTAACCCTGGCTGGCCACCAGTGAGCGCATGGCCTGCATAGAAGCCCATAAATGTCTGCCCTTAGGCGGCAGTCTGTAAATACGCCCGCCCAAATCCAGAATCTCCTGATCATAGGCTGCCGGGACGTCGGTAAATTCGACAAAGTCAAACTGAATACTGCTGCGGTCCAGATGCCGGTAGACATTCATAATGAACGTCTCCTGACCTGCCCGGTCCATACGATCCACTACCTGCAGTACCCGCAGCATATGTATGTCCTCCTGTCTATATCAGCATCCGTATTCACTTAAATCATCAAACAATCCGCTGAAATCCAGCGTCGCAAAGTAATCTCGGGGCGTCTCATTGCGGCGGATGCGCCGGACGCTGCCTTCTGGCTGCAGCAGCAATTCCTGATGCCGCAGTTTACCATTGTAATTGTAGCCCATAGAAAAGCCGTGAGCCCCGGTATCATGAATAAACAGTAAATCCCCGGGCTCTATCTGCGGCAAGCGCCGGTCCACCGCAAATTTATCATTATTCTCACAAAGACCTCCGGTCACATCATACCTGTGGTCCGCGGGCCAGGTTTCTTTGCCAACCACGGTAATATGATGATATGCCCCATACATTGCCGGCCGCATCAAATCTGCCGCGCAGGCATCTACCCCCACATATTGCTTATACGTATCTTTTATGTGCTGGACCCGGGTCAGGAGTCCGCCATAAGGCCCCATGATATAACGCCCCAGTTCGGTATAAATGCTCAACGTTCCGAGGCCGGCGGGCACTAAAACACTTTCATAGGCCGCTCTGACCGCCGCGCCAATCGCTTCAATATCACAGGCCGCTTGCTCCGGCTTATAAGGGATGCCAATACCTCCGGACAAATTGACAAAAGACAGCTCAATCCCCAATTCCTGCTTAATTTCGACCGCTAATTCAAACAGGAGACGGGCCAGCTTGGGATAGTAGGCGTTGGAGGTAGAATTGCTGACCAAAAATGCATGGATACCAAAGCGGCGGACCCCCAGCCGGCGCATGGCCGCGTAAGCCTGTTTGATCTGCTCCCGCGTCATGCCATATTTAGCATCGCCCGGATTATCCATAATGCCGTTGGCTACCTCAAAAACACCGCCGGGATTAAAGCGGCAGCTCATTTTTTCCGGCAAGGTCTGACCGCCATTCAAACGCAGCACCTCATCCAGATGACTGATATCATCCAGATTAATGGTGGCTTTTAACTTTAGGGCTAATTTAAAATCCTCATCCGGCGTATCATTGGAAGAAAACATAATCTCTTCTTGCTTAAAACCGCAACGATCGCTCATGATCAGTTCTGTCAGGGAGGAGCAGTCCGTCCCCGCCTTTTCCTGCCGCAAAAGCTGCAGTAAGTAAGGGTTAGGAGTTGCCTTGACCGCAAAAAATTCTTTATAACCGGGGTTCCAGGAAAAGGCCTGCCGGAGCCTTCGGATATTATGGATAAAACCGGCCTCATCATAGATATGGCAGGGGGTGCCATACGTTGCGGCAATCTCACGCAGCTTTTCCGGGGATGCAAAGGGTTTTTTCATGTTCATAAGCCTAAGGCCTTCCTATTTTTTCAGCAGCGGATGCAAGGTCTCAATAATCCGCGTAACGTCATCATCGTCCAGACAGGTATGCAGTGGTAAAGTCAGCTCTTCGCTATACAGTTTATAGGCTTCCGGAAAATCAGCTATATTGAAGCCCAGATTGCGGTATGCAGTCATCATGGGCAGGGGTTTGTAGTGCACATTACAGGCAATGCCCTCTTCCCCCAGTTGATTAATAATCTGATTGCGGCGATTAATCCCCCGGCCTAAGACTCTAAGCAAATACAGATGGGCTGATGAATAGCTGGTTTCACTTTCATGTTCCAGCCAGCCAACCTGACAATCTGCCAGACCCTCATTATAGCGGTTCAGGATCTGGTGTCGGCGTTTCAGGATATCTTTATACCGTTTCAGCTGAGAACTGCCCAAAGCAGCACACAGATCGGTCATGTTGCATTTATAGGCAGGATAGATAATGTCATACTCCCAGGCTCCGGCCCGATTTTTGTGCATCGCATCCTTGTTTTGGCCGTGCAGGGATAAGAGCATGTATTCATTGTAAATGACCTCATCCTCAAAGCCATCAATGGGCAGCCAGGTTACCGCTCCGCCTTCTGCTGTGGTCAGATTTTTAACAGCGTGAAAGGAAAAGCAGGTAAAATCCGCCGCCTGGCCGCTACGCCAGCCATCCCGTTCCGCCCCCAGGGAATGGGCCGCATCCGCCACAATGGCCACCCGGCCAAGCGCAGCCTGCAAATCGTTGGCGGGTCTGAACAGCTGCCGCTGTTGCTGCAGGATATCGCGCAGTCGTTTATAATCAGCCATCATGCCGCCTATATCAACCGGTATGACTGCCTTGGTCTTTGAATTCAGCTTAGCTGCGACCTGCTCATAGTCAAGTTCAAAGCTGTCCGGCGCGGTATCGACCAAAACAATGGTAGCGCCCACATGATGGATGACCGAGGCTGAGGCGGTGTAGGTATAAGCCGATGTGATCACTTCATCCCCGGGTCTGATCCCCAGCAAACGCAAAGTCAGCTCCAATGCGGCTGTGGCAGAGTTGAGGCAGGCGGTTTTCAGGGTCCCGCAAAAAGAAGAAAGCTCCCGCTCAAAAGCCTTGGTCCTGGGGCCGGTCGTAATCCAGCCTGACCGCAGCGCCTCAGTAACCGCCTGAATGTCCTCTTCCCGGATATCCGGGGGAGAAAAAGGTATTTTTTTCATACGTCTCCTTCTTTCGCTAACTGTTCGCGTACCGCTTCACCTTTAGCTTCTGCCTCTTCCCTGGTCAGTTCAAAGGCTTTATCCGGATCCTGTTCACAGTCATGTAAGGTTATCTCCGGTTTATAAGTCGGGAGCACCTCTGATACCCGTCGCTTGACCTCTGCGGGGGTCGCGTTAATAACCGGTTTCAGCTGTTCCAGTTTAGTCTGGATCTCCTCCAGACTACATTTAGTGGAGGCACAGACCATAATATTCTGATTATCCGTACTTAGGGTTTCCTCTTCTGCCATCTGCAGTTCTTCGTACAATTTCTCCCCCGGCCGCAAGCCGGTAAAAACAATGTCGATATCTTTGTAGGGTTCATAGCCGGATAATCTGATCAGGTTTTCCGCCAGATCCAGGATTCTTACCGGCTCCCCCATATTTAAAATATAAATCTCTCCGCCGCGGGCCATGGCCGCGGCCTGAATAACCAGACGGCTGGCTTCAGGTATGGTCATAAAAAAGCGCACGATATCCGGATGGGTGACGGTTATCGGGCCGCCCTGCTCAATCTGGCGCTTAAAGGTCGGAATAACACTGCCGGAAGACCCCAGCACGTTGCCAAAGCGAACCACCGCGAAGCGGGTGGATGAAACCTGACTGTAACTTTGCACGACCATCTCAGCCAGACGTTTGCTGGCTCCCATAAGGCTTGTCGGATTAACTGCCTTATCGGTGGAAATCATCACAAAACGCCCCACCTTATATTTGTCCGCCGCCTGGACCACATTCAGTGTGCCAAAGATATTATTTTTGATAGCCTCTCCCGGACTGTCTTCCATCAAAGGGACATGCTTGTGCGCCGCTGCGTGAAAGACCAGATCAGGACGATAATGGTCAAAGATTTCATCCAGCCGCGCGCGATCCCGGATTGAGGCGATTTCTATCAGCACATCCAGATCAGGGGCGATATCTTTAAGTTCATTTTTCAGATTAAAAGCATTATTTTCAAAAATATCCAGGATAATTAAATGCCGCGGCTTAAACACCTGCAGTTGGCGGCATAGTTCCGATCCGATGGAGCCCCCGCCGCCGGTAACCAAAACCGTATGGTCCTTAACATACTGGCCAATCAGAGCTGTATCCAGGTGGATCTCTTTGCGTTCCAGCAAATCGTCCACTTCAACTTCCCGCAGCATCAGCTTGGTGTCGCCGGTCTGCAGCATATCATTGAGATCCTGAGCCGTCTTGAGCATACAGCCGGTAGCAATCGCCTTGTCCAGCATATCCCGCCTTGTAGCCGAGTCAAGGGTAGTGATGGCCAGAATAATCGTGTCTACCCGGTACTCCTTAACCGCCCGCTGAATCACGTCCCGCCCGCCGATGACCGGTAAGCCGTGAATCCTTTTACCCATTTTATTAGGGTCGTCATCCACCACTACCACAGGTCTGCCCAGCGGCAGGGTTTTATCCTGCAGTTTAGAAATAACCAGCGAGCCCATGGTCCCGGCTCCGACAATCATGATCCGATGGTCCCGCTCCCCTTTCAGCCGGTATTTCCGCTTCGTCTCTTGCTTACGCAGGAGATGATAAAACATTCTGACTGCTCCGGACACCAGCAGCATAACCACCCAGGCAAAGAAGTACATGCTGTAGCGCATCCGGTTATTGATGAGGATTGAAAAGAACAGATCCACGACCGTCGCGGCCAGGGTGGTGACGGCAATTTGCAGGACTTCATGCGAGCCGCTGTACTCCCACAGGCTGCTGTAAAACCCCCCCAGTGAATAGATGAATAAATTGACCAGCGCTAAAAGCAAAATGGTTTCCAGTTTTAACGGGTCCAGAAACACACCATTTTGCTGGGGTTTGGCATCAAATGTATTAATCACAAACAGGTAGCTGAAAATTACGCCAAAAAAATCTGCCAGCAACAGGGTGATCTGGCTGATCCTTGTATTTAAGTTATTTGGCTTTTGCATGATAGAGTCCTCCCGAAAAACTGCGGAAGCAATCCTTGCGGCGAAGCAGTAAACCGGTTAGGTAGTCTGTCACCGACAGTTTTTCAACTGTTTGATATTATATCAAACTCCACTTGCTTTTGGGTTCTGACGGTCCGCCCGCTTTGACTTTTTGAACCGGGCTGACAGCCGGGGCAGAGCGGTCGTTTCATAGATCAAAAACGCAATAAACGGCATCATCTGCCGGCTGTCCATGGCGACCGCGGCTAACGCCCCGATGAGGAAGGCCGGGATCAGCGAGAGCAGCGGTAAGTTTTTATAGCACCAGCCCTTCAGATAAACATAGCCATAGAAGCTGAGGTAGCAAAGCAGAGCCAGTACGCCCCCGTTATGCAGTACCTGAACCACCTGACTGTCGCCTAAAAATTCCTGTTTAATGGAAAGCGGACCCACCCCAATCAGCCAGTGATTTTTAATCACTTCCACCGCACTGGCGGTTATACCGCGGTTGCTGTTAACGGCCGCTTCCATATTTTGCGTGCTTTGGTTAAGCTTGACGGAACCATAGCGCGAAGTTAAGGAATTAAGGGGCTGCAGCAACAGGCCATAGTAATAGTCTCTGGCATTGTGAGAAAAGGCAGGAATGGTAAAATAGGTAATCACGTAGACGGCTGCCGCCAGTCCCAGGATTACGGCCCAGCGCTGATACATTGCTTTGCGCTGCGCGGGGAAAAAAGCCAGTAAAATAACCCAGTAGATGATGAAGACCGGCAGCCCTAAGATAACAATTTTGGTGTAGGCGATAATGGCCAGATGTAACAGCAGCGCGCTGGCCACTAAAATCAACCCGGTTTGCTGCCGGGCTTTTTGTGCAGCAGTTACGTCAGGCCGGTCGCCCAGACCTGATTTTTCCCATAACCCGGGCTGGCGGCCAAGCCAGACTGATAATAAAAAGGCCAGCATCATCAGCGCGGTTAAACCCAGCAGCGTAGGCGAATAAAAGGTGCCAAAAATACGGTCAAAGTAGCCAAGCTTAGCCACCTCATTCAGGGGTTTATAACGCCCGTCAGAGGCATAGAGCGCATATGTCAGGTTATAGGCCTGCTGATAAAAAGCGCGCTGCAGCACCGCAAAAATCAGATTTACGGCGACGGTTATCAGGATGCTCAGCGTCAGTACCTTATACACTGAGCGCCGGCTCATTCGTTTGAAGAGATAAAAAAACAGCAGCGGCAGCAGCAATACCTGCAAATAGCCGGCCATCGCTACCACAAAGGCACTGCCCTCCTGCCGGTTATTCACGGCATATCCCAGCCCATATAGTAAAAAGGCCAGGCCCATACTGATCCCAAACCAACGGTCTGCCGTATGAGCAAACAGCTTAAGCTCTCCGTGCTTAACCGCCAGCAAACAGTCCGCCAGGAGAATGATCGTTAGTATATACAGGGGGCTCAGGCGACGGCTGCCCACGATTAACGCAGGCGCCATGATGGCAAAGCTTGTGGCCAGCACCACCGCAGGCCAATACTGCCGTCTGGCTAAAAAATATATCAGGACAGCCGCCCAAAGCAGCAGGATCAGATCATTGGGCAGCATTTGTTGTACTTGTATCAGCAAAATTCATCCTCTCTTTCATGTATAAACAAACCTGCTTTATTATAATGACTCATCCTCACTTGTAAAGAGCGGTACATTGTGCGGCCTGATCCTGCCAGCCAGGATCCCGGCTAATTCCGGGTAGTATTGGTCGGTGGAAGCAAAATTCTGCCAGCGGCGACGGGCCAGCTGGCGGTCTTGCCGGCGCTGGGTTAAGCTGCGCCCGGCATAGGCAATCAGATCCTGAGCAATCCGGGCGGCTGTCACATCAGCCGGCCAGAGCCAGCCGCCCTGGCCGGCGCGGACAAGCTCAGGGGTACCGCCAACGCTGGTAGCAAAAGCTGGAATAGCGCAGGCCAGGGCCTCCATAATAGACACCGGGACCCCTTCGCGCTCACTGACATTAATAAACAGATCCGGTTTTTGCGCCAGGTAATACTTCAGCAGCACGTCGTGCCGGATGGCACCCGGAAAAGCTGTCTGTATCTGCGGGCTAAGGCTGGTTGCCGCTGCCCTTAAGCTGTCCAAAAGCGGCCCCGCGCCTAAGTGCACCCAGGTCAGGCGCAGGCTGGACTGCTGTTGCAGCAAGACCAGGGCTGCCAGCAGCAAGTTCAGGCGTTTCTCTGATTCGGCCCGGCTGCAGGTAACAATAGTCAGGTCTGGCTGGAGCTCAGCCGGTTGGGCCAGGACTGCCAGGGCCGGCGGCAGACTGGCCGCCCGGACAGCTGCCTGAGTCAGGGGATCAGGTATAGCCAGACGGCCCAAATATATATGGCTTAAGTCATACTTATCTTTATATTGACTTTTCATATAATCCACCCCGTTTTGCGAGCAGACAAAAATGCCGGCAAAGCGCGCGAGTAAAGCCTGGCGATAGGGCAAATAATTAAGGCTGTTAGCATATTCATAGACATCATAGCCATGCCCGCGTGAATACAGGTTTATCTTTAGCCGGGGATAACGGGAGCTAAGCACATCGGCCAGCAGCATGGCAGTCCTGGCCGCCGCGGTGAGCCAATAGCTATAGAGGGTTACACTGGAGGCCGTTGCACTGGCCGCCAGAATAGCTGGCTTAAGATCATGACAGGCCTGGGCGCAGCGGCCGTCAAAATAAGCCAAAAACAGCCGTTTTTTTAAACTGTTACCTAACCGGCGCCGTTCGGCCTGCTGATCCGGCCGCTGATTAAAAGCACTGAAGCCTGCATAGCAGATATCTCTGCCCCGGGCGGCTACGCGCCCGCGGCGGTTTGTCGTTAAAATCTTTACCCGGCCGGGGTAGCGGCCGTGATCTGGTTCACGGCCCACCGCATTAACCGGGCAGACCAGGATGCGGTCAAACTGCGTGTCAAGATAAGGCAGTTCATCTTCCACAAAGCGATCTTTCCATGAATTAGGATAGACCATGGTTAAAATAATCAATAAGCGCTGCATATGGGTCAGCAGCCCTCCCTTCTGCCGGTCAGCGGGCGGCGTTTTATCATCCTGCTCGCCGACTGCGGCTTTGCAGAATCAATAAAATCTGACGTATTTCAGGTCGCAGCCAAAACAAAGCCAGCGCCATAAAAGGAACAGCCAGCAAGCTTTGTATTTTAAGAGACGGGAAGGCATAAAACAGCACAGTCGCCAGCAGACTGCCGGCTATCGCCAGCCACATAACAGCCGGATCCAGCTTCAGTCCCACAATCTTTTTAAGAATCAGATAGCGGCAGATGACCGTAGCCAGGAAGCCCAGGCACAAAGACACATTGGCGGCCTGCAGCCCGAGATAGCGGTACAAGCCCAGCATAGCGACAATATTAACCAGCGCCCCTAAAATGGTGGAGTAAAGCAAAGGGGTGTTTCGTTTTTCCGCGCTGAAAATATTTCCAAAAAAATTGGATAAGGCTGACAGCGCCACGCCTGCCAGCACCCCCGGGATCAGCCGGATCGCAGCTTCGCCGTAAATACTGTCCGCCCCCAGGACCCAGGCGATGAAGCGGCCCGCGGGAATCATACAGATGACCGCGACACTCAGGATTTTGAGATAGCGATTTAACGTGAGGCTATAGAACGCCACGCGGTTGTCATCATTACTGACCGCAAAAGCGGTCTCCTGCCAGGCTAAAGAAAAGACTGTAACAAACAAGGTGACAAACAGACCGACTTTGTTAGCGGCCTCCAGTTGGCTTAAGGCCAATTTCCCGCCCGGCTGCTGCTGAACATAAAGCTGGTTAAATTTAGTGAGGGCAAAATAAGCCGCCGCGTTAATGGACAAAGGAAAGCAAAAGCGAAGCAGGTTTTTGATATAGCCAGCGGACAACTCCTGCCGGCGGAAGCGCCGCATTTGTCTGGTCTGGCTTTCATAAATCGTAATTGAAACCAGCGATCCGATCATTGGCGAAATAATCACGGCCAGCGCGCCCATTTGGAAGACAGTAAGCAGTATAATCTGTGCCAGTCCCATGATTAAAGAAGATATAATTCCGGTAACCGCATAAAGCTTATCTCTGCCAATACCCCGGCAACTGAATTGATACAGATAGTCCAGCAGGGTCAATAAGCCCATCAGGATCAGATACGGCGTGTAGGTCCAATCGCCGCCGGAGCCACTTAACACGACAATACTGACAATAAACAAAGGGGATAAAAAGCCGGCCAGAACCAAAGCATTGCTGAACGCTTTATGCTTCCCGTCCGTGTCAGTCTCATCAAACATAAACCGCATCACCCCGGCCCAGATTTCTAAGTAAAAAATGGAAACCAGCTGTGGTACCGTGGAGACATAAAGATTGACCGGTCCGTAGGACTCTGTGTTGATACTCGTAATCTGCAGCCGGGTTAAAATCAGGTTGATGACTTTAGTACTGAGATTGCCTAAAAAGTAAATCACCAGCCGTCGCATCAGGGTCTGATCTTTCCCGCTCTTCAGTCTGTTGTTTTCAGTCATGGCGTACCGCTTCCTGATCCGCTTGCCCGGGCGCAGCCAAATCCGTCTGGCTAACGGCTGGTTTGGAGCTGTTTTCAGCAGAAAGCGGTGCCGCGGCAGGCTTAACCGCCGGCAAATAAGTCTCCAGAACCGGCGCCCAGAAATCATGATCAATATAAAACTCAGACAGATGATGCCCATGGCGTTGGTCTGGCGCCGGCAGGTGCTGATAATTCCCGAACAGCTGCCGCAGTTGCTCATCCCAGCCAGCCGGAACCTCAAAGTAACTGCCGCAAAATGGCAGGCGAACGGTAGCTTGCATGGCGTGCCGCAATAAATAGGAGGTGGCATAATCAGCCCTGGCCGACGGGTAAGCTATGCAAAGCTTGCTGTCCGGCTTACCCCAGCGCTGCAAACTCTGCCGGCAAGTCTGCCAAAGTGCGGCGGGATTTTTTTGCGCCCGATGCTCATACAGATGCTGCAAACACTTATGTTCACTGCGGTAGCCTTCATTTTTAACCCGAATCGGAAAATAATGCAAAAAGAAGTCCGCTTGCTGAAGCTTTTGGCCAAGTTTATGTTCAGGCACATTATCCAGGGGAAAAATATCGACAAATATCCCCTGGTTAAAGCTCAGGTTTTCATGCCCCAGTTCGACAAAACGCGTATGTTTGGCTCTGAGCTTCGCATACGGAACCGACAGCTGCGGTTCAAATTCAGCACTCTGCACTTCAAAGGCTTCTTTTTGTATTTTGGCCTGCAAAGCGTTCAGCAGGCGGTCATAATCCCGGCGCCAAACGCCCAGATCAATATCATCGTCCCAGGGAATAAAGCCCTGATGCCGCACTGCGCCCAGCAAGGTGCCAAACAATAAAAAATAAGGGATATGTTCAGCCTGGCAGACCTGATCAATAATTTTAAGCATAGCCAGTTGAATGGCATGAACTTCATGGATGCGAGGATCATTGGCAGTTAATGAAAAGCCGCTGCTATGTTGTTTTTTCACATTAGTGTCCTTCTTTAACAGATTTAACTACTGGGGTGAACCAGGGTTAGCTCAAGCCGTAGCTTCGGTGACTCCGGGTTGCAGGTCCTTCCGATGCAGGCTCAGCCAGCAGTTACCGGTCCTGGCGCCATACGCGTCAGGTTAACCAATATCTTCTGGTACGTCAAACTCCGGCCAGGGCTGACCGTCCTCCGTAAAGAGGTCAAGGGTCTCCGGCCAGGCCTTGATTTGCTCAGGTCGTAATCTGGGCTGCCGGTCGCTAATGTTAACATTATACGGGAAAAGCCAATAAAATGCGCTGGTTGATGCGGGGGAGCAGCCTGCCCGCTCAAGCAGCGATTGCCGCCGCTTCATTAAGCGTCCATAGCAACGCTCCTGTTGCTTTGTCATGGCGGCCAGGCAAACCAGTTTCTGAAGTCTTAATTCCAGCTGTTTATAGGCATACCAGATCCAGGTGCGCTTAAGCAGGTTGCCGTGGTTATCCGGAAACAGCGGGATAAGGTTGAGGCTGATGCCTTGATGGATTGGCAAATGCTCCAGCTCCAGGTCTTCCAGCATACTGCCGTTCAGGCAAAGGCGGGTCCAGGGTTTGGGGAATGCCGGGTCCGTCGTCTGATTTTGCCAAAAGCAGGGGGCGGTTGGAGCGGTTTCCGGCAGGTTGGCCTGGAGAATCTGATAATCGCGCAGGGATAGGTAAAGGCTCAGATTTGCCGGCAGTTGCGGTGCCAGTCTACCGTAAGGTGTCAGGTTATAGCGCTCGCAAAACGCCAGTGCTTCAATTAAGAGTTGTTCCAACGCAGCCCGCAACTGTGGCGGGCAGGTTGCCGGTGCATTAAGCTTAATGGTTTTCATGATTAACCTTATTCTGGTCAGCCTTCTGGGCTGCCCTGGCCGCGGCAGCAGCCAGGCAGCCGGTACTAAAGGCCAGGTGAAGATTGTAGCCGCCGGTATCGCCTGATATATCCAGCAATTCCCCTGTAATATAGCAGTGGGGCGCAAAGACACTTTCCAGGGTCAGGGGATCAACCTCTGACCCCGGCACGCCGCCACACGTTATTTGTGCCTGCTCAAATCCCCGGCTGCCGCTGATTCTGAAGGTCAGCTGAAAGGCTTGCCGGGAAATCTGATGCATTTGCCGTTTGGATAAGTCCTGTAACGTTAAGCCACAGCCGCTGGGCGCCTGAGCCTGACGGGACTTTTTAGCTTTGCGCCGTTTACTTTTACTGCCCTGCTTCAGTGACTTGTCCGCAGTGCTAATTGCAGAGCTTAAATCCGGTAACGCCTGATTCAGCACCAGGGCTGACACTTTTTCTGAAAGGACTCCCCACAGGACAGTTTCAGCCGGCGCCTGCGGCAAGCGCTGCTGCCGCTGTTCAATATGTTCATAAAGCTGCGCTTCAGTATATTCCGGGCAGGCATTCAGGCAAAGCAAAGGCTGGCGCTGTAACTGCAGCAGTTTGCCACAGTGAAAGGAAAGATCCATGGTGCAGATGCCGGACAGACCATAACTGGTAAAAAGCACTTCTCCCTCACTCTGGCGCAGCGGTCTGGCAGGCGGCTCCTGGATCAGCGTTAAGATCCCCCGGACTCGTTCTCCAGCCATGTATTCCGGTACATCCGGGCTAAGTAAAGGCGTCAGGCCCGGCCATAAAGGGGTCAGATGATGCCCTAGAGCCGTCAGACAATGATAAGCCGCCCGATCCGGGTAGCTGCCCGCGCCGGATTGGCCGCCACTGGCCCAAATGACCTGCCGGCTCAAATAAGTGGCTTGCTGCCCGTTAACCAGCCAGCCATACTTGGCCGCATCACCGCGATAAGGCCGGATCTCCTGCACGCGCTCCCCCGTCACGACTTTAATGCGGCTATTGGCCAGGCTCTCCTGCAATAAACTGCAGACAGTCTGTGCTTTCAGGCTATAAGGATACAGCCGGCCTGCTTCCGTTCTTAAGACCAAACCCAGCCGGTCAAACAGGTCAAATGGCCGCTGTAAATTAGCTGGCGTTAAGACGGTGGCCAGCCAGGCAGGCGCAGGTTCCGCCTGATGAAAGTGACTTAAGGATAAATCGCGGTTGCTGAGATTAGCCCGGCCATTGCCGGTAGCCAGGAGCTTACTGCCAATATTCCGGCCCTTTTCAAGCAGTATAATCCGGGAGACCGTGGCATCCTGCAGCAGCTCCTGCGCGGCCAGCAGGCCTGCCGCTCCGCCCCCGATAATCAACACCTCGCAGCCATTCAATGCCGCAATACGGCCGGCTTTGCTTTTGGTCCCAGGGCGCCATTCAGGATGAGCCTGCAGAAGCTTGGTGGCTAACTGATTCAGCCTTGCCGGCGGTCCCTGCTTTAATTCGATCTCTAGTTCATCTATGTGGTCGCTTCCCCAGCTTCCTGAAAGCTGCCCCTTGTCCAGAGCCAGTTCCACCCGCAAATCCGCATAAGCCGCCAGTCTAGTGATGCGGGTAAAGCTGGCCTGGCCGTGCAGGCTAAGATCCGGCGCCAACTGATCCAGCCACAGCTGTAGCTCAGCTGGCAGGGCTAATAAATCCAACTCTGCCGCAGTCGGGGCTACAGGACCGGTAACCGCGTTTGAGGCCAGAGTCGTTTCATATTCTTGCCGCAGCCAAAGGCCGGGCTGACTGGCAGCCGGGTCAGCCTGATTAAGCGTCCCCATGGCCTCCGGCCCGCCTTCCGGGCTCAGACTCGGTGCCGGGCCTTTGAGCGTCAGGACCAGTTCATCATTCATCAGGCGCGAGCGCAAACTATAGCCCGCCTGGGCTAAAGCTTGCGTGGGGGTATCCCAATAGCAAGCATGGATTCTTATGGTTTGGGCTGCAGTCAGTGCTTCCAGTTGAGCGTTTAACAGGGTCAGATCCAGATCAAGCAGATTTGACGGAAAGCTATAGCCTGGGGCGGCACATAGTTTCAGTTCGCGTTCCATTGGTCTCTCTCCTTATGCTTAGCAGAGTAAATATTGTTAGCACCAAAGCATCCCGGGTGCAGCTGACGTCAAGGTTTGATCAGGCGGACTGCATCCTCGGTCACACACAGGATACGTCCCTGGCTGTCCAGATCAAAACTGGTGACTTCACTTTTCAGATCATAGGCTTGGGCGTGATCCAGTTTGCCCTGGCTGATCAGCCAAACCATCTGCCCACTGCTCACAGCAGCCAGATCATCGCTTACCTGAGGTACTGACGGCTGGTCCCCCAGGGCTAAGGCGGTTTCCGGCAGGCTATCCGCCGTCGCGTCTAAAATGTAAGCACTGGCCTGCTCCCCCACGGTCGCACTGGCTATGAGCAAAACCTGACCGTTCACCGACGTCAGGCTGTAAATAGTCCCCAGGCTCAGCCAGTTCTGAATCTGAGCATTACTTATTTTAAAAAGCTGATGGTCATTGGCGGCAGCCATGAAGTCATCATTGAGATAAGCTAAGCCACCGATTGGGCCAGAACCGTCAGGTTGAAATTGAGCCAGGCGCTGACCCAGCTGTTCTTGACTCAGGTCAAAGCGGTTGATAAAAGATTTGGGTTCGTTACTCTCGGTGTTATATAAGGCAACATCTAAAGTCTCACCGTCGGGTGAAAAAGCAAGTTTAATCGGATAGCCTGATAAAGTGCTGTCCTGAGCCAGCCAGTCAAACAATTTATCGCCGCTGGCATTATAGACACTGACCTGCCCCTTGCTGGCATCAGTATCTAAAATCAAAGCACAGGCACCTTGCGCTGACAAAGCCCCGCCTGCAATGGGAGCGTCAGTCGTACCGCCATACAAACTCTGAGTGGCATCAATCACATTGTAGCGATAACCTGAAAGTTCATAGATCAATATCCGCCCGTTGGCGGAGATAACCTGGGGATTATCATAGTCCTGAAACAAAACCTCCCGCTGCTGCCCGTCCAGACTGAGTAACGACAGCGTATCCCCCTTCTTTTCCAACAACTTTTCTGTACCTATCGCCCACAATTTATCTGCCTGGTGATCGCTGAGGTTAAACATCAGCTGTCCGGCGGCCGCATCAGTAGCTGTCCCGGCCGTGGTCCGGGTATTTCTCCGCACAACTATTACCAGCAGTAAGGTCAGAGCTGCTAAAAAAGCCAACCAAAGGAACAGATTAAGCCTCCCCGGCTTAACTTTTCTCCTTGGTTTTGCTCCCTTTGGGGGCTTAGTCTGCGTTTTTCTGGCCAAGCTTTGCAATCCTCCCGCTGATTGTCAGAACAAAAGAGTCCCCGGCAGGTTCTTAGCTGCGGACAGCCCTGGCTGTCCGCAGCTAAGTAAGACCTGACGGCAGACTCTTTCAGTCAGTTAGTTACTCGCCTCTGTCTCAGGAAAATCATATACCCCATCCTGAGCGTTATCGATGGCGGTCTGCAAACGCGTCAGCAATTGCTCGACCCCCATGTCATCCGGATCGGAAGCCTCGTGATCCAGATTCTCTTTCAGCGAGTAAAATCCGGTATAGGTCCCATCAACAAACACATAGTAACTGCTCTCATCCCGGGGGACCAGCGCCACATTTTCGACAATACTGCTGTCCGTTCGATGCGTAATCGCTAAGCTATACACCGCATCAGACAGTTTGGGGGTCGCCTGAGGATCCAGCCCATCCAGCATAATTGAAAGCAGGCCGCGGTACAGGTCACGGAAATAAGAATCATCATCCGAAGTGAGCACGTCGGCGTCCTGGCCGTTGAGCGTGTAATGGTTAGCTAACGTGTCATCCGCTTCCTTTTCTTCTGTAGAAGGATGGAAAACCGTCATATCATACTGGGCAGTCGGGGTGGTGAGATTAATGGCGCTCACATCCTGGATATTGACCAGAACGGCAAATTTATCAAATAAGCTCATGGATGATATATCCAGTGAGGTGAGACTGGAGGTATCAATGGTAAAGAGCTCGTTTCGGCCGCTGACCGAGGCATAGCGTATGCCAACTTCCTTTTCATCACCCAGCTTGACGGTAACCGTTTCATCCCCATGATTCAGGGTAAAGGCATAGGCCGGATCATCCAGGCCGTAAGCCGCCGGATCGTCTATCGTCTGACTGACAATTTCCGTAGCGGACAAGCCCTGTAATTCTCCCAGCAAAGTATTAATATCGCTGCCGCCCTCCCAGCTGACCGGACTGGTCACCATCCAGCTGCGGCTGGCTGCCAGGGTCTCCGCATCCTCAGTGGTAGCAGAAGCATCCGGGGTAGGTGTCGGCGTTGGGGTAGCCCCCGCTTCCGCTTCCGGTTCATAGGTATAGGCAGCCAGGTCCAGCTGATCTGATTTACGGGTATAACTGAAGCTGTCTATCTCAGACAACTTAAAGGGAATGATGGTTTTGCTGGTAAAGTCGTTTGCCGAAAGCACTGTCAAGGTGCCGACATTAGATAAGGTTACAATACGGTCTCCGTCTTGCAGCATGGCATAACCCGTACTGGTGTCATTCTTCAGTAACGAGCCCAGTTGTACAACCTGCTTACTGCCATCCTTCAAGGTGTAGGTTATGGTAGTCTGAGGTGTAGCCAAACCATAATCAGCCAATTCAGCCTCGCTGGTAGCGGCCACAGTTTGTACCGGCAAGGACAAATAGCGGGACGCCAGACTCTTAACCTGAGCGCTGTCCGGCGTAGAAACGTCCGGCGACTCCAGCGTATAGGTAACGGTTGTGCTGCTGCTGTCGGTGCCGGAGCTTTCTGCCTCCACCCCAAAGACAAAACTGCCTTCGCTATTGGTGACGGTAATTTTGTCAACATCGGCTGCGTCCAGATTAATCAGATAATCTGTGTCCGCCGCAGTGGTCGAAGCGGCGGTCGTTTCAGAAGACGGTAAGGTGAAACCGGTCAGTTTACTGACCACCAGCCCTGCTACCAGCAGGACCAGTAAAGCCGTCAAAATAATTACAGTACGTTTTTTCATTTATTTATGTCTCCGCTGTTCCCAGGCCGCTCAGAGGTGCTGACGGCGCCGATAAACCACAATCGCCGCGATAATCAGAATCAGCGGGATGACCACGCTGCAGAAGAAAGCAATAATCTGCAAGGGCGCGGTATTGGTGGCATTGGTCAGATAGTAGCTGGCTACATCTTTATCGGAAATCAACAGATCACTGCCGGAGGCGTCATTGTTAGTCAGCCAGTTGATCATGTTATAGGTCAGTTGATAATTATACCAGCTGTTTTGTACCACGCTGATTACCTCATCTGAGAACAAAGAGGCACTGCCCAGCGCGATTGCCCGTGAAGACGTGGTAACGGTTGTTCCGTTCTCAAAGCCCGTATTTTCCGACATCAAAGCTACGGTCTGTACGCCGCTGGCACTGACACTGTCTTCGTCCCCGTTCTGCTGTCTGGCGCCCTGATCAGAGGTCTCAATCAGGTTGGTAACTGTAATCCAGTCCACCGGATTTTGCAGTTGCTGAATATAATGAGCATCCAGAATCAGGATGGGGCTATTATCCGCATATGTGCTGGCGGTGATATCGCTGGAAGGCGAGGTCGCAATAATATAAGTGTTGTTTTGTGAATAAATGCGGCTTTGATCTGTTTCAATCGCCCGGTCATTGCTGACACTGAGATTAAAGTCTTCCAGGACTTTATTTACATTGGTAAAAGCGGTGGTGGAAAAATCGCCGGCCGCAAACATAAAGTTGCCGCCCTGCTCGACATAGTCCGTCAGTTTACCTGCTTCCAGCTCGGTTAAGTCCGTTTGAGGGGCCAGCATGATAACCGCAGAGGCATCTTCCGGAACACTGTCCGTGGTGATCAGATCCAGGTCCGCCGTCTCAAAGCCATTGTTTTGCAGCAGGTTTTCAAAATACTGGTAGCTGTCACTGAGGGTCGCCTCACTGTGGCCGCTGGTAAAATAGATTTTAGGCACCGTGCTCAGGGTCACATAGTTGATCGCTCCGCTGATAGCACTTTCTGCCGAATAACCGGTAATTTGGTACGTATAGGTACTGGTGTCCAGCTCCTGGGTAACTAATTCACTGGTCGTGACAACTTTAATCCGCCCGGTTTCACTGCTTTTAACCACAAACTCACCGCTGGTCAGATTATAAACGTCATTGGCATCCAGATCCGTATAGATGCTGGGCTCAGCGACCGGATCCACATAAGTGACCGTAACCTTACCATTGCTTTTTTCAACATATTCCTTTAAGAAATCCGGCATAAAACTATAGGTGCTGGAACTGGCCAGCGTATCCTCAGTACCCAGATAGGTAATGCTGACATCCTGCTCCAGACCATCCAGCAACTGGGTACTGACATCACCTAAGGTCATCAGCTTGTTGCTGGTGATGTCCCAGGACCAGGCGTCCCCTACCACAGATTCCAGCAGAATATTGACTACCAGCAGGACAGCAATAATCAACAGAATACTCAGGGTGGAAAAGCGGCCCATTCTCCGGTTACGCCGGTCTACCAAAGCTTTGGAAGCACGCTTTTTTTCTCTGGCGGCCTTTTTGGCGCTTACCGGCTTAGTCTTTTTGCTGCCAATCGGAGGTTTAGCCTTAGGAGCGTCAGCCTGAGGCTGAACGTCTGGCTCCTCCGGCCGTTTAGCCGTGCTGTCCTGTTCGTTGACGGCCTGCTCCACATCCTGCTTAGGATCACTGGCCTTCACATCAGCCTGATCCGGTACCATATTAGCTTTATCGTCAGTCATTTTGTCATCTCCTTATTCTGCCACATCACTTAGCGCTGGGCCCAGCGTCTTTTATCGTGATACTGAACCGTCAGGAACAGGAAAAGCACGATATAACTGAGCAGGAATATAATAGGTGTCACGCCAAAAATGCCATTATTAAAGTCGGTGAGCCGGGTGGCGGGATTAATCCAATTGATGGCGTTGGTCACCGCTGTCCCGGCAGCGCTGTCAGCCGTAGAGCTGATCAGCTTCAGTACGTCCAGATATTGCAGCAGGTTTGTTACCAGGGAGCCTATCAAAGAGGCAATAGAACTCAGCAAGGTAAAGCCAATAAAGATCAGAACGGACACAATGGCAGCAATGATCTGATTTTCTGTCAAACTGGAAATAAAGATGCCAATGGCAATGTATGCAGCGCCGGAAAGAATAAAGGCCAGATAAGAGCCCCAGGTTACCGCGTTAATCACGCCGCCAAAAGCCGCGGTAAAGATCATATGCAGCAGGATGGTAGACGACATCAGCAGGAAGAGGCAGAGCGCCCCAAAATACTTGCCCAGCACGATTTCTACCGTACTGGCTGGCGAGGTAAACAGCAGCACTTCCGTGCCGGATTTGCGTTCCTCCGCAAAGGACTTCATGGTAATGATAGGAATCAGGACAAAGAATAAGCTTTGCACAAACGTCAGCTCTGAAGCAACATCGCTATAAGAACTAATAAAGTTCAGCGAAAAGAACAAGCTGCTGACGAAGAAAAATATAGCTACCAGAATCCAGCCGATAGGCGATTTGAAATAGCTGGCAAACTCCCTTTTTAATATAGCCCTTATCTGTTTCATGAACAAACTCCCTCTCTTACTGCTTGGCACTGCGGTAATCAACATTACCGGTTACTTGCAGGAAAATATCTTCCAGTGTAGGATCAAGACTCTTCATCTCCAGAATCGGCCAGCTGTTACGGGCCATCTCATAAAAAGCTTGCCGGCGGATATCCTTACCCTGCGCGCATTCCAGCCGAACGGTAGTAATGGTACCAGTCTCCCTGGTCACCGAAGCATCAATGACATTAGGTATCAGGCGCAGCTTCTGCACCACCGCGCGGGCTGGCCCTTCAACCAACAGCTGCAGATTTTTAACATCATCCACCCGGCTGTTCAGGCGGTCAATGTCTTCTTCGGCGACTAAATGTCCATGATTGATAATGATAACCCGGTCACAAATTGCGCTGACTTCAGGCAGGATATGCGAGCTGAGGATAATCGTATGATTTTTACCCAGTTCTTTAATGGTATTGCGAATGTCGATAATCTGTTTGGGATCCAGGCCAACAGTCGGCTCATCCAATATCAGAACATCCGGGTTGCCAATTAAGGCCTGAGCAATGCCCACCCGCTGTTTATAGCCCTTGGACAGATTTTTGATCAGCCGATGCGCCACATCCGTGATTCTGACCAGGCGCAAAATCTCGGTCAGCTGGGAGCGCCACATGCCCTTGTCGACATTCTTCAGTTCAGCTATAAAATTCAGATATTCGCGAACCGTCATGTCATAATACAGCGGCGGATTTTCCGGCAGGTAGCCAATTTGCCGTTTGGCCATTTGCGGCTGCTCCAGGATATCATACTGGTCAATCAGCACATGCCCGCTGGTAGCGGATATATATCCCGTCAGGATATTCATAGTAGTGGATTTTCCGGCTCCGTTAGGCCCCAAAAAACCGAGGATCTCTCCGTTTCTCACTTGAAAGGAGATATCATTGACCGCCTCGATCTCACCATAACGTTTGACCAGATTTTGAATCTCAATCATCTCTGTCCTCCCTGGATTTCTTCGTTCGACTTTGCACTGCGCAAAACAACCACAGGTCTGACCCCCGAGTACAGGTCACAGCCTTGGGTACAAGCCTTATGGATTATAGCGCACGCCTAAAGTTACGTAAACGAAATTGCGGTTATTTATTTAGGTTAGCGAATGATACTTAAAAGAAGCTTAAAAAGCCCCTCTGTCTGTTATCTGCAATCTAGTTGTAATGAAGCCTGGCTTTGAAGCAGACCAGGCCGTCCCGATTCCTTCCCTCCACATCAAAGTACCCTGATATCTCCGGCCTTTCGATCTCGCTTGCGAGCGTCGGAGAACTGGCTAAAGCCTCAGCGCCATATAAAAACACCTCATCCCCGGCATGCAGTTCGGAAACAAAATTTATGTCCAGGCCAATGATGGCATGGGGATGCTGCAAACCCTTGGCCGCATAAAAACAATCCGCCACCCAGGCAACATAGCGGGTATTATTGACATGACGATTACGGTCAATGTCACTGAAATCCGCGTATTTTTTAATCTGAGGGGAATCCGGATACACAACCGAAGCATTGCGAAGCTTAACCGCGTCAAATGGCAAAACCGCTTCAGGATTAACAAAAGTCTGCTGCTGCGAGCTGATTCGGTCCGCCCGTTCCGGTTTATGCGTGCTTTTATCGCTTAAAAACCAGGCTGTCGTAGCCGCGCCCCACAGCCGGCCCTGTCCGTCACTGAGTTCAAAGTCCCGCATATAGAAAAGGCGTTCAACCTTGCGGCACCAGGTCCTGATATAAAGGTCGTCTCCCCAGCCGGGATAACTTTGCATCCGCAGACTGCTGCGGGATAAAAGCCAAACCAGGCCCTGAGGGTCTAGCTGGACATAGCCATAGCCATTATCCACCGCATTGTCTGAAGCTACTTCCTGCATCATGGCAAAAAGCGCCTCAGCCTGGACTTTATCCCACATGTCGCATTGGGTGCTGAAGATACTGAATTTGCGAGTTGTACATGCCAAGGCAGCTTCAGCCTGACTGGCTCCCCTGCTATCCATCATAAACCCGCCATTTTGTTGTATCTGACTTTGCTGGGCGCAAAGCGATGCATGTTAGCCACCACCCGCTCTTCACCATTGATCAATAATAACGTGCGGCTGCCTTTGTAGTTGGCCACGATAAACCAGTTTTTATCACTGTCGGCAGCTGTACTGCAGTCCAGCAATTTCAGATTTTGCTTTTGCAGCTGCTTATAGTCGTCTGACTTGACCGAAGCCATTAACTCCAGCTCTTTGCTTTTAACACTAAAGACCCGTTTACGCTTGCGGCGCGCCACAATCATGTCAATGTCCAGATCACCCTTGGTCACCACATATTCAAACTCCCGGCTGGTAGCTGACGCCAGCCACCAGACCAGCCAGGCCCCGCCAATCAGGCTGATGGGCAGCAGCATGGATATAAAAGTCATCACGATAAAATTCAGGATAATGAACGCCATGATTAAGCCAAATATTTTCAGATAATCTTGCCCGTGCCGCTTTTGCGGGATAATGATTTCAGTAAAGGTCTCCGCGTCTTTTTTATTTTCATACTGCTTATATGCTCGGCTCAGCGCGGAGTCTGCCTCAGCCTCACTGACCTGGGGCACCGGTGCGGCCGCAGTGGACTTTGCGGGGTCCGTGTTGCTTGTCCCCTGAGTATTAGCCGTTGCGGCAGGTTTACTGCCCTGATCCTCTGAAGGATGATTTAGTCCTGACATATTTAGCCTCCCTATAAGTCTGTCTGTGCTATTTTAGCGGATTTTACCCAATAAAAAAAGGGCCCTGTATGTGACAGCTGCCACATACAGGGTCCTGGGGCAATCAGCCTAAGCTGATATCTGTATGATATCAGGCATTAATACATGCCGCCTTGTCCGCCAGCAGGGGCCGCGGGCTCGGGTTCGGGGATATCAGCCACAATTGCTTCCGTAGTCAGGAGCATAGAGGCAATAGAAGCCGCGTTTTGCAGCGCAGAACGGGTCACCTTGGCCGGATCTACGATACCGGCGTCCACCATGTTGACATAGCTTTCCGTCAGCACATTATAACCGACGCCCGGTTTGCTGTTTTTGACACCCTCACAGATGACAGAGCCATCCAGTCCGGCGTTAATGGCAATCTGACGCACCGGCTCTTCAAGGGCGCGCAGCACAATATGAATACCCGTCTTGACATCACCTTCGGCCGCGCCAAGCAGCGCCTCAACCTCAGGCAACACATTCAGATAGGTCACGCCGCCGCCCGGAACAATACCTTCTTCAACTGCGGCGCGGGTAGCCGCCAAAGCATCCTCAATACGCAGCTTGCGCTCCTTCATTTCCGTTTCAGTGGCGGCCCCGACTTTAATGACCGCTACGCCTCCGGCCAATTTAGCCAGACGCTCCTGTAACTTCTCCCGGTCAAAGTCGCTGGTGGTTTCGTCAATCTGCGTTCTCAGCTGTGCGACCCGGCTGGCAATGTCTTTTTTGTCACCGGCACCATCCACAATAATGGTATTTTCTTTTTCAACCTTAACCTGGCGAGCCTGGCCCAGCTGCTCAATCTCTGTATCAGCCAGTTCCATACTCAAGTCAGAAGAAATAACCTGAGCGCCGGTCAGAATAGCAATATCCTGCAGCATCTCTTTACGGCGATCGCCAAAGCCCGGGGCTTTAACCGCCACGCAGGAGAAAGTGCCTCTCAGTTTGTTCAGGATCAGGGTAGAAAGCGCTTCACCCTCTACATCTTCAGCAATAATTAAGAGCTTTTTACCAGTCTTAATGACTTTTTCCAGTAAAGGCAGGATCTCCTGAATATTGCTGATCTTTTTATCCGTAATCAGAATCAGCGGGTCATCCAGCACAGCCTGCATTTTATCCATATCCGTAGCCATGTAAGCGCTGATATAGCCGCGGTCAAACTGCATACCTTCTACGACTTCAAGGTCAGTAACCATGGTTTTAGATTCCTCAACGGTAATAACACCGTCAGCCGAAACCTTTTCCATTGCTTCTGAAATCAGTTTGCCGACCTCTTCATCCGCTGCGGAGATAGCGCCGACTTTGGCAATATCTTCCTTGGTGCTGATCGGCCGCGAAATTTTCTCAATACCGGAAACGGCAGTATCAACAGCCTTTTTAATACCGGTACGCAGAATCATGGGGTTAGCGCCGGCCGCGATATTACGCATGCCTTCACGGATGATGGCCTGAGCCAGCAGCGTGGCGGTGGTGGTTCCGTCGCCGGCCACATCATTAGTCTTGGTAGCGACTTCCTTGACCACCTGGGCCCCCATATTTTCAAAACGGTCTTCCAGTTCAATTTCCTTGGCAATGGTGACACCGTCATTCGTGATCAGGGGCGTGCCGTATTTTTTATCCAGCACCACATTGCGGCCTTTGGGTCCCAGGGTAATCTTTACAGTGTTGGCCAGTTTATCTACACCGGCCTGCATTGCCTTGCGGGCATCCTCATCATATTTCAAATCTTTTGCCATCTTTGTTTCACTCCTCATTAATGCCTTGCGGCAGGCTTAGTTTTTGCAGATATGAACCAACTCAATCTTCAACGATTGCCAGCACATCACTCTGACGCAGGATGGTATAATCCACCCCATCCAGTTTAACTTCAGTTCCCGCATACTTGCTGATCAAGACATGATCGCCGGGCTCCAATTCCATAACGACATCCTTACCATCAACGACACCACCGGGGCCAACAGCCATAACTTCTGCAACCTGGGGTTTTTCTTTGGCAGAACCGGGCAGAACAATGCCACTCTTAGTGGTTTCCTCATTCTCCAGCATCTTAATCACAATGCGGTCACCCAAAGGTTTGATTGTCATATAAATTGCCTCCTTGACATTATAGTGAACTGATCCATGATTAGCACTCTTGCTCTTTGAGTGCCAACACTGGTAAGTATAAGCAATTGTCAGATAAAGTCAACACACGAATATATGAACATTATTTTAACGTAACCTGTATGACCATCGGCTCCATAACCTGGGCTAAGCGCGGCTTTAAACCAAAACAGCCGCAGCTACTGTTTTAGCGCTGCAGCTGTTTATGCAGCCGGTACCGGGAAGTCCGGGACAGGCTCCGCCGCGGCGTTATTATTGAGCGTCGCCGGTCTCAGTCGCAAAGGTATTAAGGCCCATGGTGCCGGTTTCATCTGGCTCCAAGCCCATGTCCGGGGTAACGGTAACCGGAACGCCGTCCGTAGTCCACCCATCCTGGCCGGTATTGGCAATCGTGCTGCTGCCGTCTTTAACCCCCTCCGGGATATATTCCTGATCAGTCACCTGCAGGGGCGTGTATGGCAGCAAGGATACCGGCACAAAGGTGCTGGGCAACTGATCATATATAAACTGATATAGTTTGGGAATTAAGGCGTTAAAATTAGCGTGGATGTTCCAGCTGTTGTCGGTATCCGCCCAGTAATAGCCAAATAGCGGGATCTGTAATGTCTGAATATCTGAATTCAGAGTCGGCAGCAAGGCAAAGATCATCTGGGTCAGCTCCGTTTTACTCATATTAGTCCGGATAATGCTAAAACCGGTTTTTACTGTTTTCAACAGCGTCAGGGCATCTTCCGAGCGGGCTTTCTGATACACCTTATACAAGACTTCCCGCTGCCTGGCCATCCGTTGATAGTCACTGTCCAGCTCCCGCATACGGGCATAAGCTATGGCCTGGCGGCCGTTGAGGTGTTGATAGCCTCCCTCTTCAATGGAATCCACCCAGCCGCTGCGGTCTTCACCCCAGCCTTCATAAATTGCGTTTTGCTCCGTGATCAGCCGGTTCAGATAATCCAGGACATCCTGATCATCCGGAATATCCACATCAATGCCGCCCAAGGCGTCAACAATTTTTTCCGCATCGATCATATTAACCATAATATAGTCTTCAATATCCAGATCAAAATTCTGATTTATGGTTTGCAGCAAATACTCCGGGCCCTTAAAATTAGCTTCATTCAGCTTTTGGGGCTCGCTCTCCCCTTCCATGTAAACCATCATATCCCGCTGAAAACTGGTCAGCTTGATTTGTTGCTCTGTCTGATCAATGGTCAGTAAAATCATGGTATCAGAAAGCGCATAGGTTAAAGATTCCCCGTCACGGGAATCCGTTCCGATGATCAAAATATTGGTGATTTTTTTGTCATACTGAGCATTTTCGATGATCGCCACATCCGGATCCGGCGTAGGCGTGGGGGTACTTGCTGCCGTTTCTGCCAGAGTGTCGGACGCGCTGCCGCTTACCGCCGCCGCGATCGTTGTTGATTGGGGTAAAGTCTGGTTGGACTGATCCGGTGAAATGGTCAGACTGGTTTGCGCACCTGACAGCAACCAGTTCCACAAAATCACCACACCGGTGACCAGTACCAGTAACAGTGCTGCCACCCCGATCAGGATTCGTTTAACCCAGCGATACTTGCCCGGTTTCTTCCGGGTGGCGACCTTCAGGGCATCGGTTGCCCGGGAGCGATCAGGACTGCTGTCTTCTTCAAAGGAAACATAATAGGAATCAGCTCCGGTAGTTTTGCGGGCAGGCCCGGCTCCGGCCAGTTTCCCTTTATTATGCGCAGATTTAGTCTGGGGGGCGGAGGCCGGCTGCTGCTCTGACTGCCGGGACAATGCCGCCCGGTCTGTGTCTTCAGACCGGGTAAAGCCTGAAACCCTGGTATCAGGGTTAAAGCGGGAAGCCGGATCAGCTTTGCCTCGTTCCGGAACGCTGTTAGGCTGAGGTACGTTCTTTTTCATAATCTGCAATCCTTAACACTGATTTTAACTGATATCGCCTGATTCTTTTACATTATACACAGGATTGACAGCGCGGCTTTATAAAATTATATTAAGTTTGTTTTGCCGTTCCGGCGCCCGGCATCCCCCCCGGCTACTGCCGGGGGGGCTAAGAACAGCTTATGGCAGCGGGCTGTATCCGGCGGCTACTTGGCGGGCCAGTTCAGCCGCGCTGGCTTGCTCGGCACCCGCCTCCCCCAAAGTCGGGCTATATGCCCGGATAAAGTATTCCGTCCCGGGTTCCACATAATAATCTGTCTTTAACCTGGGAGCATTGGCTATCTCAGGGACATTCTTAAGGTTATCCAGATTGCCAAAAATGGCCTGATGCAGGTCAGTATTAACCAGGCTGAATCCCGGCACGATGTCGCCTGCTTCATCTTCCCAAAAATTGCCGGTTTGCGGAATTTGCTGCTGATCCATTGTCCCCATCTTGGGGACAATGGTTGTAGCCAGCTGCAGCAAGTCAAATTCCGACATATTACTGCTGATATAGCCTAAACCAGTTTTCACGACATTAAGCATATCTGCGGCGGACAGCGTTTTAAACTTGTCCAATAACAGCCCCAGGACTTCCCGTTGCCGTTCGGTCCGGCGGTAATCGCTGTCTACGGTTCTGACTCTCATATAGGCCAGCGCCTGACGGCCATTCAGGTGCTGCAGTCCCGCAACTTCCACATCAGGAGTATAAGCATCATAGTTATACCAGCCTTCAGCCAGGACATTTTGCTCATACAGTGCCTCGTTTAAGGCATCAATAAAATCCTGGCTGTCCGGAATGTCAATATCCACCCCGCCTACCAGATCAATGATATCTTCGGTCCCGGCCATATCAATCATGACATAGGAAGAAATGTCCAGCGAAAAATTTTGATTCAGGGTATACATAAGCGCGTCCGGACCTTCCTGTAAGGCCGAATTAACTTTAGCCAGACGACTGGTATCGCCATTGATATAAACCAGCGTATCTCTCTGGACTGAGCTGAGCATCAATTTATTGGTATTGTTATTAACCGTCAGAATCATAATCACATCCGCCAGGGAATGCTCGCCATCATTACGGGTATCACTGCCTATCAGCAGTATATTCTGTATGCCTTTGGCAAAAGCAGACTGCTCCGGAATGGGCGTAGGGGTCACAACCTCCTGCTGAGCATTCGTAAGGGTGATCTGAGCCTGATTATTGCGGCGATAGTCGCCCAATAAGTATTGCCACAAGCCAAAAGCGATCAGCAGCAGCAACAGGAATACAGCCCCTATGCCAACCAGAATGCGGGTCCAAAGTCTGGTGGGTTTAGGGGCCGGCAATCGCTTGCCGGCAGAAACTGGGGCGGCTGCCCTGGCGCCGGGAAAAGCATGCCTGCCGGCCCGCACCCGCGGCCCGGGAGCCGCAGGCACTTGGCGGCGCTTTGCGGCATGCCCGGTCGGGGCCGGGGCATGCCCCCGCGGCCTGGCCGGGGCGGGAGAGGCTTCAGGTAAATCTGACGCAGCAGGGATTTGGGGCTGAAACAAATCCAGACCTTCCGGCGCGGCCAAATCTGGCTGCACCGGGCTGGCCGCAGGCTTGGGACCAGATGGTTCAGCTTCCGCTGCTACGGGCGGATATGGTTCAGAGGCCTCCGACCGGTTCCTGTCCTGTGGCGGTTGATCCGGCCGGGGCTGCTGCCGGGGCACATTATGTTTCACAATTCAGTCCTCAAAATCAATGTTTCTGACCTTATTTACTTGCGCAGTTCCAGGCCGGATGCTAAAAATCGGCCAGGCACAAACAATCAGCAAACCCCCGAGCAGATTAATCCGTCGGGGGTCAGGGCGGACAAAAGGCAACGGCGCGGCTCAGGCGGTTACATAACCCTGAGGATTATTTTTCTGCCATCGCCATGAATCGCGGCACATATCATCCACATCTTTTTCTGCAGTCCAGTTCAGCAGGGCTTTGGCCTTTGACGGATCCGCATAGCAGCTGGCAATGTCTCCGGGGCGCCGCGGATCAACAACATAGGGAATTTTGATGCCGGAAGCTTTTTCAAAGGCTGATTTCAGCTGCAAAACTGAAAGCCCCAGACCCGTGCCCAGATTAATCGCCTCACTGCCCCGGTGTGCCAGCGCATAGCGAATCGCGGCGACGTGCCCGCGGGCCAGATCAACGACGTGGATGTAATCCCTCACCCCTGTTCCGTCCACCGTGTCATAGTCATCGCCATATACATGCAGCTGCGGCAATTTACCGATAGCTACCTGCGTAATGTACGGCATAAGATTATTAGGAATACCGTTAGGCTGCTCGCCAATGAGACCGGAAGCGTGAGCGCCGATGGGATTAAAGTAGCGCAGCAGCAACACCGACCATTCAGGATCCGCTTTAGCTACATCCCCTAAAATCTGCTCGTTCATCAGCTTAGACCAGCCATAGGGATTGGTACAGGACAGAGATTCATCTTCTGTAATCGGCACCCGGTCCGGAGTCCCATATACGGTAGCCGACGAGCTGAAGACCAGGCACTTGCAGCCATGTGCGCGCATGGTCTCACAAAGGACGAGCGTGCTGTACAGATTATTGTCGTAATACTCAAGCGGCTTACCGACTGATTCTCCCACGGCTTTCAGACCAGCAAAGTGAATCACCGCATCAATTTTTTGCTCGCTAAAAACGCGGTCCAGCAGCTGTCGGTCCCTCACGTCGCCTTCATAAAAAAGAATTGCCTGCCCCGTAATCTTTTCTACCCGGCGCAGGACCTCCCTGGAGCTGTTAACCAGATTATCTACCACCACGGGTTTATAGCCGGCTTGAATCAACTCTATTAATGTGTGCGAACCAATATAACCGGTTCCACCTGTTGTCAAAACTGTGGGCATCTCAAGGCACCGTCCTTTACAGTTATTTCTTATACAGGATACTCAGAGCGGAGAACTCTGTCCAGTTTTTATATTACTGTTTCATTGCGGATTTTGCCACTGCCGCAGGCCTGGCTTTGACCGGCCGTCTGATGGGGCTTGCCCTGGGCTTGTCTAAACAGCTAAGTTACTTACCCAAATCGACCGCATCAAAAGTTGCCGGCACCAACCGCCCGGTTTCTTAGTATCATAAAGAGACATTGTTGTCCGTACAGTTGCCGTAAAGACAGAGAGGATATCGTTAATGAGCCAAGCCTTTGAAACCTGCCGCTGGATTTTTCAGTCTGAACCGGGTCTGACCCTCAGGCCAGGCCAAAGTCACTGTTTTACGTTCAATTTGCCGCAACGGTGTCCGGGTCAGGCCCTGAGGCTATTTGTCACCGGCGAAACAGCCCTGGCTTATCTCTGGAAAAACGAACCGGATTATCCTTATCAATACCGGAAAATAGATGATGCCCTGGACCAGACTCACGCCGGTCAAGCCCAATACTGCCTGGATTTTTCCAACCAGCGGCAGGAAACCTATCTCAAGCAGGTCTGCAAAACGGTACCCTGGCCGCCGCAACTGTCTTATCTGCCTCTGACGCCGTTAAACGACCATTGGACCGGCGGCATCCGGGTCAAAACCCGGCAGCTGCTGATTCAGCCTGGCGGCTTCCTGCGACTGCGTTTTGATCTCCGCTGCCGCCAGCCGGGGCACAGCCCGGCTGATCTGGGCCAGCCGGCGCAGTCAAGTCTGTGCCTGGACATACCGGCCGGCAGCTATGACTGGCGGACCGTGTCCTGCCAGCTGCAATTGCCGGCCGCAGCTCTGGCTTCAGTGATGGTTTTCATTGAGGGCAGAAATTACCGGGGCGAGGTTTACCTGGAACGGCCGTTTCTGCAGGCTGAGTCAGGCTGGAACGTCTTGTCAGACTTTACCTGTCCCACCCCTGATAAGCAGGCCTTTGACTGGCTGGGGGTCAATTTGTCCCGCAAAGAGTGGCCGGAGTTCTCCGTTAAACTTAACGGAACCGGGCTTTTCAAGGGAGAAGTATTTGAGCGCTGTCATCGCCATTCTGAATGGGAAATCGATCTGCCCGCTGCTGACCTGCGGCAGGGTCAAAATTGTCTGGAAATCACAAATTGCAGCGCTTATCATGATCCCTTACCCTATACCTTTTTCAGTCTGGGCCTGCTCAGCTCTGACGGGGCCCCGCTGCGGCTGATCTACGCGCCTGAGGTTGTGCCGGCTTACAGCCGGTTTGGCCTGCTTATTTATTTGGCGCAGCCGGACGGGCTGGTATTGGACAGTCAGGCTTTCAGCACCGACCAGGTACTGAATTTCACTCAGCCAGGCTTCAAGGTCATCCAGTTGCGCTCGGCCGCAGCCCGGAATCAGGCGGGTTTCACCCTGACCGGCCGTCAGGGCCGTATTGAGCATCAGGTCCTGCGCGTGGTTGAAAAGGCTGACGATGATATTCATACCGGCTCCAGTGACATTATTTATATTAACCACAATCCTGCCGATTTTGCCCACTTCCTAAGCTGGTACCTGTCCCGGCAAATCGGCAACCAAATAAATTTGAGACACGCCTACCGCTGGAATGGTACGCGTCAGCTCAACCCTGCTGCCTGGGACTTTTTGATTCCACTGTTGAATCAGCTCAACCTCCGCTATAACTTAATCCGTGACGGCCGGGAGTTACCCGGCATGGCCGCCAACCCTGACCGCCAGTTGCTGGAAGGACCTCAGTTTGCAGGCTTTCAGGAGCATGAGCTGGATGGCGCCCAGTTTTACTGGGGTAACCGCAATCCCGGTCATTCCGAAACCCGTCTGACCTATCACGGCCTGGAGCAGCAGGTATTCAGAGCCTGGCCTGATCAAACTGCCGCTACGCATGCGCCGGAAAACGTTCTCTATGATGACCAGGATCCCACCAGTGTGCTGTGGCTGTACCGCAACCCAGCTCAAAAGGCCGATATGGCTGAATGCCGAAAATATGCTGTATCCCGGCTGGCCGCTTTGCGACACCAGGCTACCCGCCATACCGGCCCCTCTGTCATGTTTAAATACTTTTACCAGGCGGGTTACGAATGGCTGGGCGCGGAGACCATGTATGGTTCACTTGAACCGCTGCTGGCCTTTTTAAGAGGCGCTTGTGCAGCCTATGGCCATAATAGTATGGGGGTTCATGTGGCCGTTCAGTGGTCAACCACCCCCCATGATACCGCTGCGCGCTACCGCCGCTACCGTCTGGCGCTATATTTACCTTATATGCTGGGGATGACGGAGATTAATACCGAAGAAGGCTTTTGGCACATGGAGGAGTACTACAGCTATTTCAACCGGTTTAGTCCGGCCTGTCTGAACCACTTAGCGCAGCAGCAGGATTTTTATCGTTTTGTCAGGACCCACACCCGGCGCGGGAAATTTTATGCCGCCGCCGCCTTTTTACAGGGACGAGATGACGGGTGGCACGGATTTACCAATCGTAATCCCTGGGGCCTGAATACCCCCTGTGCGGAGCCTGAAAACAGCTGGCAGCTGCTTAAAGTGCCTTATCCGCAAAGTAAGCCCGGCGAAGCGCTGTACATTTATGACTGTCCTAAAGCAGCTGTGGGCTATTACTCCTCCGCGCCCTGGGGCAACATTGATGTTATTCCCGCGGAAAGCCAGGCCGACTTGCTGCAACGCTACCGGTTATTATCCTTTGCGGGCTATAACCGCGCTCAAAAAGAGGATTTTGACCGTTTACTAGCCTATGTGGAAGCCGGCGGCAGTCTCCTGCTGGGCTGGCCTCATCTGACGGTGACCACTGACCGGGCGGCCCTGACGGCCGGCCAGTTTGACTATCTGGATCACCCCCTCTTACACCGTTTAGGCGCGGAGCCAGTCTTTCAACAGGACAGCCTGGAAGGAAAGCCGCTGCAGGTCGGGCGGCTTAGGCCCGACAGTCCGGCGCAGATACTGGCTTATACCGACCAGGGAGCGCCCCTGCTGCTGCAACAGTCTATCGGTGCCGGCACGCTTTGGTTTGTTAATGCGCAGGAATATCCGGGCAACCCGACCCTGATGCCAGTCTATGCGGCTATTTTGCAGCAGCTGCTGCAGCGCCTGCAGGAGCAAGCACCGGTTGCGGTCCAGACTGCGGCCGATGCCTTGCACTCGATCTATGTTCGTGAGGATGGCTGTCGGGATATTTACCTGACCGCCATTGATTGGTATCACACCCCGGACCAGCCGCGTCAGGCCTGGCTGCGCCTGTCAGAGCATACTTATCCGGTCAGCTTCCCCTTTGGGATCTTGCTGAAAATTGTGAGTCAGGACCGGCAGGCCGCCTGGTGTGACAGTGAGGCCGCTGAAGTCCTGGCCGTTTCCGCCCGGGGTTTTACCGCTCAGGGCAGCGGCGTGGTCTGGTTTCATTGGGTTAAGGACGGCTGTCACCAGACCGTTGCGGTGGACTTTACCACGCAGGCCAAACAGACAATTTGTTTTAAATAACGGTAGGGCTGACCGCCCATGGGGCGCTGCCCTGCCCGTAAGCCTGCCCTCAGGGTTATAAAACACCCCCGGTATTGCCTTTTTGGCAATACCGGGGGTGTTGGGGTTGCAAAACCGCTTGTGAGCGGAGCTTAGCCTTACCCCAGGCTAGCCATGTAGCGGTCCAGCCGGGACTGATCAATCTCAATGAGCTGATCCAGGCCCAGAGCTTTCAGTTCTTCAATGTAGGTATCCCAATTATCCAGTGAGGCCTGACCCAAAATCAGCTGGGTAGCCAGCTCTTCCGAGCGGGTTTTCAGATCGGTGATGATGCCTAAACGGGTCTCAACCTGTTCTGAGGTCATAACCGGCAGGTAGTTTTCATTACCCAGCGGTACCGTCGGCGAGTAACTAATGATCTCTTTTTGGAACTCGGCTTTATTTTCCGGAACCACACTAATCTCATTTTCCATCGGCACAAAGCGTCGCTTGGGAAACATACTGCCGTTAGCCCATAAAGCATCCCCAATAGCTTTGCCTTCGCTGGCGGCCTGTTCCCAGCTGGCGTTCAGCGATGGATCCGTTGGCCGAGCTGGTTAAGATTGATCCGAAATCGATTGGCGTAGGCCAATATCAGCACGATGTGGATCAAAAGTTACTGAAAGAAAGTCTGGATTCCGTGGTCGAGTCGACTGTGAAT
>JAQWFM010000139.1 GCA_028704415.1 Oscillospiraceae bacterium
CCGTCCAGACAAAAACTCGCCGTTGCTTCAGTATGCCATTTGCAAGACTAACTGCAAACCCTTACTTTGCAATATAAACTGCAATGCCTTCCATGCCTACCCATCGCATTTACTTTTTCATTTGAAGCTGGCCAGCTGATCCCGATTTTCGTAAAATTCAGTGTTGACAAGGATTTGTCCATCCAGTATACTTTCACTTGCGCTTGAGAAAGCCACGGTACTGATACCAAAGCCACACGCACCTCGGGAGCTTAGCTCAGCTGGGAGAGCATCTGCCTTACAAGCAGAGGGTCACAGGTTCGAGCCCTGTAGTTCCCACCAAACAAATACGGCGCAGTAGTTCAGTTGGTTAGAATGCCAGCCTGTCACGCTGGAGGTCGAGGGTTCGAGCCCCTTCTGCGTCGCCAAAAACCGGTTCCCAATAAGAATCGGTTTTCTGTTTGCCCAGATAGCTCAGTCGGTAGAGCAGGGGACTGAAAATCCCCGTGTCGTTGGTTCGATTCCGACTCTGGGCACCAAGCCGGCCTGGTTCAGGCTTGAAACCAGGCTGAAATAAAGATCATGTTCACGGTTGAACATGATCTTTATTTTATGTTTGAGCCCCGGTTTGCCGCGCTACCGGGATATTAAGCAGGCTAACTCCCCCTGAGCCTGCTTTTACTGCTTCTGACCAGCATTATTTTTAGTCTGCATTATAAAGATTTTGTGAAGCGCTCAGTGACCGGCGTATATGGTATACTTTTTTATGGCAAACCTTCCGAGAATAGCCCAAAACTATGAGCCGTCGCTTCCCTACGACCAGAGTTGCCGGAATTTTTCTACCGGCCTCTCCCTAAGATGGGCGAGGCGGCCGGCTATAGAACGGAAGCCGGACTTGCCAGTGATAAGGGAGGTATCATATCCATGCAAGAGAAAACTCAGAAGCGTCAAATCAGCGCTGAAGAGCTGTACCAGGGAACCACAGAGGCGTTGCTGACCAAACTAGTCAGTGACCCGGAACGGGGATTGTCAGCGACGGAAGCCAGCGCCAGACTGGAAAGCTATGGCCCCAATCGTCTGAAAGCGGCCAAAAAGGAACCGTTCATTAAAAAGCTGTTGCGCCAGTTCCAGGATTATATGACCCTTATCCTGATTGTCGCCAGCATCATTTCCGGCTTTTTGGGCGACTGGATTGAAGCACTGGTCATCATCGCAATTGTTATCGTCAATGCTATTCTGGGCGTGTATCAGGAGGGCAAGGCGGAAAAGGCGGTGGAGGCACTGCAAAAAATGGCCTCTCCGCGGGCCCGGGTCTTGCGTGACGGCCGCCAGGAAATGGTGGACTCAGCTGAGCTGGTCCCCGGTGATATTGTTCTGCTGGAGGCAGGCGATGTCGTTCCCGCGGACGTGCGTTTACTCAGCAGTGTCAATCTCAAGGCGGAGGAGGCTTCGCTGACGGGTGAATCCGTCCCGGTAGATAAAGACGCTAAATTTGTCAGCAGCGGCAAAATTGGCCTGGGCGACCGGCAAAATGCCATGTTTTCCAGCACGAATGTCACTTATGGTAAGGGCCAGGCTGTCGTCGGCATGACCGGTTCCCATACTGAAATCGGCCGCATTGCCAACCGCATCCAGGGCATTCAGGATGAAGAAACGCCTTTGCAGCAAAACCTCAACAGCCTGGGTAAAATCCTGGGGACCATCTGCCTGATCGTCTCCGCGATTGTCTTTATTGTCGGGGTTATCAGCGGCGGAGAGATCCTGAAGATGTTCATGACTGCCGTTTCACTGGCAGTCGCGGCGATCCCTGAAGGCCTGAATGTGGTGGTTACCATTGTGCTGGCCTTAGGGATGAAGCGGATGGCAGACCGCAATGCCATTGTTAAACGGCTGCTGGCCGTGGAGACGCTGGGTTCAGTCGACGTCATCTGTTCCGACAAAACCGGCACCTTAACCCAAAATGAAATGACGGTTACCAAGTTTTATGCGGGCCGGGAGATTTACGATCTCGAGGGTGTGGGTTACGCGCCTAAAGGTCAGATCAGGCTGAAAGACCAAGCCCTGGACCAGCTGCCGCCGGTGGTAGAACGCCTGCTGATCATAGCGACCTTATGCAATGACGCCCAGCTTCAGGCTAAAGCAGACGGCAGCTATGCCATGCTGGGGGATCCGACCGAAGGCGCCATGCTGACGGCAGCCGGCAAGGCCGGCCTGACCAAGGAGCAACTGGAAGCCCGGTATCCCAAGCTGGATGAAATGCCCTTTGATTCGGACCGCAAAATGATGACGGTGTTTCATAAGGGAATTGAAGGTGCAGATTCGCTCCTGTCGTTGACTAAAGGCGCGCCGGATATCATCCTGGCCCGCTGCGATCATGAGTTAACCGCAGCCGGGGTGCAGGAACTGACCGAAGCCAGACGGGCTGAAATTATGGCTGCCAATACCGCGTTTGCGCAGACGGCGCTGCGGGTTCTGGCTTTTGCCTACCGCACGCATACGGAAGTAAAGCTGGAGGAGGCAGAGCAGCACCTGACCTTTGTCGGACTGATGGGCATGATTGATCCGGCTC
>JAQWFM010000069.1 GCA_028704415.1 Oscillospiraceae bacterium
TCATTTGAAGCACTTCACATTTCAGCAGTTTTTTTAAAACAGGTATTGCGCAGCTATAGACCCTATGCTAGAATACTTCGTGCCTCGCCTTTTTAGCTCAGTAGGTAGAGCGCATCCATGGTAAGGATGAGGTCGCCGGTTCGATTCCGGCAAAAGGCTCCATGATTAAAACCCCCGGCATAATGCCGGGGGTTTTCGTTTTATTTAAAGCTCTGCTACAGGTTGTCCATGTCCTTACCTGGCCTACGGATAGCAAAGCTTCCCGCATTTGAGCCGCTCTTCCCGGCTGCTCCCGCGCAGACCAAAAGAGGCCGGCGCTTTTGCAAGCGTCAGCCTCTTTATCCTCGCCAGATCCGGTCGCAGCTGCGGATGTCCGGTGTACCCGTTCAGGGAACAGCTGGTCACCGGCTCAGCGTTTTTTGGCACTGCTACGCCGCTTGTGCCGCCGGTACAGGCGATAGCCTGCCCTGAAGGCATTACTCACAGCGTCAACTGCGACGGACGGACGGCGCAGGGTTTGCGCCACCCCGCTGACCAGACCGGTCACATCTTCCACCGTCTCCTTGACTGAGCCGGTCATGTCACCGACATCATTCAGGATTCCCGGCACCGTTTCAGTGATATCATCCGTCAGATCAACCAGATTGCCGCTGATGGTGTTCACGGAATCCATGGTCTGCGGCAGCTTTTCAACCGTCTTTTTGAGATCAGGCTGTATATCCTCAATCAGCGTGTTGACCCGTGTTAGGGTACCGATCAGTCGGACAATAAGAATAATGACAAAAACCATCAGGGTAACGCCGGCCAGACTCAGCAACGCGGTCCACAGCGCGCTTAAATCAATCTGTACGGTTGTTGCGGTCAAATTAAAATTCATAAGCATGGTCTCCCCCGGCAACTTTACTGCCGATTCATCAAGTTAGCTGCTATCCGAGGGTCTCAGTGCTTGTCATCCTCTTTGGACTCATCCTTCTTGTCCGCCTCCGCTTCATGGTCACGGATTTCCTGTCTCAGCTTGCGGGCCTTGGCCCGGGCCGCCTTTTCCGCGTCATCGGCCGTATCGCTCACGTCTTCCGCCTTATCCGACACATCCTCCGCCACGTCAGCGGCTTTTTCCGCCGCGCCGGCCGCGGCACCGGCCGCCGCAGTCTTGACTTTGCTGCGGACGGTCTCCACCGTCTCATTCACTTTACTGCCAACCTGCTGGGCGGTAGCCTTAACCTGATCCGCGGCCGCGTATCCGGCCTCTTTTACTTTATCCGCACCGCGGGCTGCCGCGTCCGCAATATCCGCTCTGGTCTCCGCGCCAGACTTGGGGGCAAACAAGATGCCCGCTCCCAGGCCTACCAGCAGACCGATTCCCGCGCCGATTGCCGCATTGCGCTGACGATCTCTCCTGTTTTGTCCGGTAAATGCTCCAATAATTTCATCAACAAACATTCTGTTTTGCCTCACTTTCATTTGGGTCCTGCTCCAGTCTTAACTAAAGCACTTCTTATAAGGATAGTTTAAGCAAAAAAGATGAATTTCTCTGTGCCTTATGTGCCAGGCTTAGTGAATTTTTTGCTAACACCGCGCCGGTCAGGGCGACAGCTTTGGCAAAGAGACCAATAGCGGTAATTTGTGCAAGTCTTCGCAATAAAAAAGAAACCTGTTAACGGTCGTCTCTGACACAAAGCTGTTATATAATTGAAGGATAGCTATTGGAGGATCACTGTGGAACTAAACGTTACGTTAACTGAAATTCAAGGTCTGGCTACAAATGGCCGGGTTTTTACCAGCGGCAAGATTTACGCTGAGGAAGACCATATTACCCAAATGTTTTTTGACAGCGGCGATCAGCGGCTGGATGCTTATGTACGCAGTCTGGACCGGCTGTCTACCTATAAAGTTCAAATCTGGGTCAACGGCCGGCTGCGGCCACGGCGCGTGACCTGTAACTGTCCCGACAGTCATCAATACCTGGGGTGCTGTAAGCACAGCGTGGCTGTTATGCTGCATGCCACGCACATTGACCTGGATCATCTGCCACTGCCTCCTGGTACGGCCGCGCCGGCTGCAGCCACAGTCAAGCCGTTCAAAACCCCTGGCCCAAAGGGCAGCCGACAGGCCACACAGGCCGCCGCCGCGGCCCTGAAGCCTAAAGTAAAAAAAGTCGGATCCGTCAAGCCGCGTAAAGCAGCCGGCGACAGTCCAGCCGGTTCGCCGGCACCAAAAACTGCGGCAGTCAGCACCGCCGCAAGGCTGGCTGGTAAAAAGCCGGTTTGCCCCAGCTCCGCAGACGCGGCCATTCAGGCTGCCGCCAGTAAACTGCAGCCGACAGCGCAGCCGCCAAGCCCGGGTTTACGGCAGAACCGTCCGGGTCCGCCTGAGTCAGGCCTGCCCGCTTTTGCGTCAGCTGCGCCGGCAGGAGCGGCTGCAACCGAATCAGTCCAGCCCGACGCTCCGGCTGCCGCCGCGCGGCCGGCGTCCCGCCGGATGGTGCAGATCTCCGCGGATGAAGCCAAGGCCCGCTTACGCCGCCATGCGGCGGCCGAAGCCAGTCAGGCCGCGGCCAGTGCTGACGCCGCTACTGACGCCGCTTCAGACACAGGAGCAGCCCTGGCCCCAGGCGCCGCTGGCACTGAACCGGCCTTTTTGCCGTTTATCCCTCAGCGCAGCTCAGCTAAAGATCTGGAAAAGGAACTGGACGCGGAACGTGAGATAGCAGATGAAGCCAGCCGTATGGCCCGGGCCGCTGCAGCTGCCCGGCTTAAAGCCCCGTCCTCAGGGGACGTTAGCACCGCGCGCGCCTCATTCAAAGCTAACGCGCTAAACAGTGCAGATTACCGCAGCTTATACAGCACCCCGCCTGAAGCAGCGCCGTCCTTCAGACAAGCAGACCTCGACCGCGCTCAGGCGCTAAGCTTGCTGCGCAGTCTGCAGGCGGCTTTAAATCATGAGCAGCAGCCCGGGCCAGGACAGCAGCTGACTTTACAGTTTTTTTTGCAGTTACCGTTGTTTGGTTCAGAACTGGCTTTGCTGGAGCTGAAAATCGGCCTGGCCGACGGAGAAGGTCGCTTTTACAAAATCAAGCAATTGCAGGCCTTTTTGGATGCCTGTGATCAGGGTCGCAGTCTGGTTTTTGGCAAAGATCTGACCTTTACCCCGGACCGCCAGCGTTTTGATGCCCAGTCTCAGGAAGTGCTGAACTGGCTGTTGTATCAGTATCACAATCAGCTGGAGCCCACCGGCACCGCTTATGAAATGATTTCGCCCTTGCTGCGGCGACAGCAGTTCCTGCTTAATCCGGCCAGACTGACAGAATTTTTGCTGCGCTTTGCTGATCTGGCCCAGCCAGAGGCCGAATCGCCCCAAATCGCCGCAACGCAGACGGATGAGGCAGCAGCACCGCCGGACAAAGCAGCGGAACTTGCCACAGCTGCAGATGAGGGTGATCCTGACAGCTCTGATGCTTCCGCAGGTTGCGCCGCACCAGCCGCGGCGCCGGATCCGCCGCGGCTGGTGATTATGGCCGCCGCCGGCAAAGTAGTCCGGGCTCCGCTGTGCCGGGACTGGCCGCCGGTCAGCTTTTGTATCCGCCAGGCAGACAGTCATACGGAAGCGGCTCAGGCTGTGCTGGCCGCGGCCGCTCAGGCAGACGGCCGGCCGGTCCCGGACCATCCGGTCATCTTAGAGCTGCTCATGACGCCACAGGCCGGCAGCCCCGATTTTCCGGTCAATATTTACAATGCGGAAACCTATCAAAAAAATCATGCGCAGCACAGTCTGCGCCTGCTAAACCGGGACGCGTCTTTGCTGCTTTATGACAACCGGCTCTATGCCCCCACAGCGCACCGGCAGTCGCTGGGGCAAGTATACCGGTCCCTGGCCGCCGCGACACCTCACCACCGACTCCTGTTTGCCGGTCATGATGCCAGCTTGTTTTTAACCCGCATTTTACCGCGGCTGGATCAGTTGTCCGCCTTTATTCCCGAGCCGGCGCTGGCCCAGCGGCTGCGCCGGGAGCCGCTGACCACCCGGCTTTACCTGGATAAGGCGGGCCGGGGACTGAGCGCAGAGCTTCGCTTTGTCTACGGTGATCTGGAAATTAACCCTCATCCCCAGTGGCATGAAACAGACCCTGCCCGCATCGATCAGTTGGCGTGGCTGTTGCGGGACGAAGCCCGTGAGATCTGCACAATTTCCCGGTTAAAGGCAGCCGGGTTTCGCGAGCAGCGACCCGGCCATGCCAGTACGCTGTTGGATCCGTCCGGACAGCCTGATACCCGCTACTACCTTTATGGAGACCGTAAACTATATCTATTCCTTCGCGATGGTCTGGCCGCACTGCAGGCAGACGGGGTTGAGCTTTTTTATGCCGAACGGTTCAGGCAGCTTAAGCTACTGCCTATGGGTAAACTTGGCGCAGATATCAGCCTGGACAGCAGCGGCAGTTTATTGACCGTGGATATGGAGACTAACCAATACGATCCTGAAGAGCTGGTGGCAATTTTGCAGGCTTACCGGGAAAAAAAGCACTTTATCCGTTTGAAGGACGGCGCATTTTTAGAACTGGAAGCACAGGATGAAAAGACCTTAGATGTGCTGCAGGAAGTTGAAAAATGGGGCGGTAACTGGGAAGGCCGGACGCTAAATCTGCCAGCTTTTCGGGCAGTACCGCTGCAGGAGCTGCTCAGTCAGCAAGGCCTGCTACCGGCCGGAAACGCGGCCGGCGCTGAAAGTCTTTCAGTCACGGACAACCCGGCTCAGCCGGATGCCGGTCATATGGACCTGGGGCTGCGTCTGGATCCGGCTTTTTGTCAATTACATACTGCCTTACAGGATCCGGCTGATTTAGCCTTTGACCTGCCGGATGGCCTCCAGACAATCCTGCGGTCTTATCAAAAGGCCGGTTTCCGCTGGCTCTGCCTGCTGAACACCTATCACTGCGGCGGTATCCTGGCCGATGACATGGGGCTGGGCAAAACTCTGCAGACCTTAAGCTTCATTCGCTATCTGCGCGAAACAGCCAGGCTCAGCAACGCGGTCAGCGCCGCTTTGCCTGACGGCCACTCTGACCATGACGAGCGTCCGCTTACTGCTCCTGCTGAAGGTCCGGCCATTGTTGTGGCGCCTACCTCGCTGATCTATAACTGGCAAGATGAAGCCCGCCATTTCACGCCGGAGCTGGATTGCCTGGTCATTGAGGGCAGCAAGGAACAGCGCCTGCAACAGATAGCGCAGCTGGAAAGCTGTGATCTGGCTATTTTTTCCTATACGGTACTGCGGCAGGACATCAAAGAGCTGGCTGAGCACCACTTCAGCTGCTGCATTTTAGATGAAGCCCAGGCCATCAAAAATCCGCTGACGCAAACCGCCAAGGCGGTCAAACGGATTAAGGCCGGACGCCGTTACGCTTTGACCGGTACGCCGATTGAAAACGCCCTGTCCGAGCTGTGGTCTATCTTTGATTTTCTGATGCCAGGCTATCTTTTTTCCTATACCCGCTTTCATCAGGAGTACGAACTGCCGGTCACCCGCAGCGGCCAGGAGGCTCAGGAGGCCGCAGAACGCCTGCGAATGCTGGTCTCCCCCTTCATCCTGCGCCGTATGAAACGCGATGTGCTGAAAGAACTGCCTGACAAGATTGAAAGTGTGCTGCGCTGTGATATGTCTCCGGAGCAGAATCGCCTGTACCAGGCTTATCTGGCCCGCGCCCGCAACGAGCTGGAAGAACTCATTGCCAGTCAGGGCCTGAACCGTAGCCGGATGCAAATCCTGGCGCTGCTCACCCGGCTGCGGCAGCTGGCCTGTCATCCGGCGCTGTTTCTGGAGGACTACAATGGCGGTTCCGGCAAGCTGGACGCCCTGGAAGAACTGCTGGACAATTTGCTGGCCTCCAATCACCGCATCCTGATTTTTTCGCAGTTTACCTCTATGTTGAGCATTATCCGGCAGCGGCAGCTGGATCGGGGGCGCAGTCTCTTTTACATTGACGGTCATGTAGAGGCTCGCGAACGGCTAGAGCAAGTGCGCCGCTTTAATGAGGGCGAAGGTGAAATATTCCTTATTTCGCTGAAAGCCGGTGGCACGGGCCTGAATCTGGTCGGAGCGGATACGGTCATTCACTACGATCCGTGGTGGAATCCGGCTGTGGAGCAGCAGGCCACTGACCGCGCCCACCGGATTGGCCAAAAGCGGGTGGTACAAATTTACCGGCTGATCAGCCGTGGTACAATTGAAGAAAAGATCCTGGCCTTTCAGGATGAAAAACGACGGCTGGTTGACCGGGTCATTCAGCCAGGAGAACCGCTGCTTAAGCAGCTGGACCTGAATCAACTGCGGAATTTATTCACCACTGACTAAGTCCGGCCGGATAAGCCAGTTTGTTGCCAAGAAAGGTGAGGTGCTCCCGGATGCCCAAACTATATACTGCTTTGCCGCTCATCGCTGATCAGGCGCAAGGATCCAGCCTGCAGCATCCGGAGAACCTCCGGGTGATTGACCGCAACCGCCTGTCCGCTCAGGAGGAGGCCCGGATGCGCTACGGTGCGGATCCGCTGTGGTGCGCCCAGGCCAGGCAGCTGCTGCTCCCTCAGCAACGGCCTGGCCGGCTGACGCGCCTGCTGCGGCCACAGCGCCGGACCTCTGCCCCGGTCCGGCTGACGGATCTGGACCGGGCGGCGGCCGCCGCGGCGGAATTAACCGCTTATGTGGCCCGCAAGCCACTGCAGGTCAGTCTGTTTCAACCGTACAAGGAGGCTGCCCGGGCGACGGGTACCATGGCGGCTGATTATCTGTTCCGGCAAGAGGACCTGCTGTGGCACAGCGCGGATATTGTTCCATTTTTGCATCATGACGCGCGCGGTAAGGTCTCCGCCGCGGCTTATTGCAGTGGCGTCTGCGACTTCAGCCGGTCCCGGGGCATCAGCCTGTCCGCCAAGGTCCGGAATTGTTCCTGGTTTAAGCGGCGCACCCGCAGCGATTTTCGCCAGTTGGTGAGTTTTTTGCAGCAGGCGCTGCAGACGGACATTCCCGTAAGCTTTTATTTGCGGGATGCCGGACGGCTGAGCGATTTTAAAAGCGGACAATGGCTCACGATTGTCGGCCTGTCCGTCAGCCATGACCGCTCCCGCTCGGATCTGACGGTTTTGTTTGACGGAGGTTTGCAGCAATTATCGCTGGATGAGTGGTATTATACGGCGCTCCGGGGCGGGGCTTTTTGCGTCTTTGCACCCGGCACGGAGCAGCCGGCGGCGCAGTTTAGTTCACCGGAACCCCTCAGACCTGAAACCGCCCCGGGCAGCGGCGGTTCAAGCCTGCCGCGGCCTGGTGCTCCAGCCTTCTAAAAAGCGGACGGGCAGATTAGTGACGTTTTCCACATTTTCGTGATTCAGGAGTTTAAGCAACATATCTACAGCGGCTTCCGCAATGGCCGGAACCGGTTGTTCTATGCTGGAGACCAGTGGCTCGCCCTGATTCAGGATACGCAGGCCGTCAAAGCCAATGACCTGAACATCCTCCGGGATGCGCAGGCCAAATTTCTGGATCTCTTCACAGATCGCTAAAGCCAGGTGATCCGAGCTGGCAAAAATGCCGTCTACTTTAGGTCGATTTTCTGCAGCACTTCCCAAATAAGCTCTCAGTACATTTGCGATTAAATCTTGCGAACCATAAGACGAATAGACCGACTTAACTTGATCTTCTGAAAAGGTATTGCAGCTATAGGAAACTTGATGTTCGCTACACCAGGCTTCAAAACCCTGTTGCCTTTTTCTGACCTCTGTGCTAAGTGATGATAAAGTCTGGAAGGATAACAGATTTCTTGAGCCTCTTTCATATAACGTTGCTGCCGCCAGTTTTCCGCCTTCAAAATTATCTGCTGACACAACATGAATACCCTCATGGAAGTGCCGGTCAATAGAAACAAAGGCCATACTGTCATCAATGTAATCATCAATATTTGTATAGGTTATCCCAATAACGCCATCAATTTTATTACGCCTGGCTAATTCAATAAAATGTAGTTCTTTGTTCTTTTCAGCATCTGAAATACAAAGTACAATCTGCTTATGATACAGCGTCAGCGTTTTTTCAAGATATGCTAAAAGCAATGAAAAAAAAGGATTGGTTAAATTAGGTAAGATAACAACAACATAATCCGTTTTATGCGTTTTAAGACCTCTGGCCAAAGTATTGACCTGATAACCTAATTTTTGGATTGACGCTTCTACACGTAATCTACGTTCTTCACTGACTCTGCTGCCATTCAAGACATTCGAAACCGTTCCTACGGAAACCCCGGCATCTCTTGCCACATCCTTAATTGTAACCAATCATTCTTGCCCCTTTCCTTAGCTTCATTCTATCACTAGATAACGTAGAATAAGATGCGCAAAATAAAAAAGGGACATGAAGAGGCCAAATGATAGAATAAGTTTGAACGAACTATTCATATAAAGGAGGCCAACTACATGTCCGAAAAAATCATACAATTAAACGAGGGCGTAATCAAGGACGAGTTAAAGGAACTGGTGCGAGGCAGTGTAGAAGAAACGCTAAACGATCTGCTGGAGAAAGAAGCGCAAGCATTAACGCAAGCCGGTAGATACGAGCGAACAGAAGCGCGTCAGGGCTACCGCAGCGGTCACTACGATCGAAACTTGACGACCACGAGCGGAGATGTGACCTTGAAAATGCCGCGCTTAAAGGGAGTGGCATTCGAAACGGCAATCATAGAACGATACCGCCGTCGAGAAAGCAGCGTGGAAGAAGCATTAATTGAGATGTATCTGGCGGGGGTGTCGGTACGTCGAGTAGAAGATATCACAGAAGCGTTGTGGGGCACCAAGGTATCCCCCTCCACGGTGAGTGAATTAAACAAGAAAGCCTACGTCCACATAGAAGCGTGGCGCAATCGACCCTTACAGGGTGGCAAATACCCCTATGTCTATGTGGATGGCATCTACCTCAAACGGAATTGGGGTGGAGAATTCGAGAATGTCAGTATACTCGTAGCACTAGGGGTGAATGAAGCTGGGTACCGAGAGGTAATCGGTGCAGCAGAGGGAATGAAAGAAGATAAAGCCAGCTGGCTGTCATTCCTGCAATGGCTCAAAGGCCGTGGACTGGATGGTGTAAACCTGATCGTTGGAGATAACTGTTTGGGTATGCTGGATGGAGTTGCTGACGTGTTGCCACAAGCCAAGTACCAGCGGTGCACGGTACACTTCTATCGCAATGTCTTCTCAACTACGCCACGCAGCAAAATGAAGCGGGTGGCCAAAATGCTTAAAGCGATCCATTCCCAGGAGAGTAAGGCCGCAGCCAGGGAGAAGGCACGTCAAGTCGCTGAATCATTAAGGGCGATGAAGCTAAAAGAAGCCGCTAAAAAGGTAGAGGATAGCATTGAAGAAACCTTGACCTATATGGATTTCCCCTACGAACACTGGGTACGCATTCGCACCAACAATGTCATTGAACGACTGAATCGAGAAATTCGTCGTAGAACCCGGGTGGTTGGTGCATTTCCTGACGGTAACGCTGCACTCATGCTGGTTTGTGCCCGCCTACGTCATGTCGCAGGCACACAGTGGGGGAACAAGAAGTACCTGAACATGAAGCATCTGGAGACACTGGAAGATTTCGATTCTACTGCATGCTAAACCTATAAACTATGGCCTCGATCCTTTTTGCGCATAATTCTTGACACTACCTATCACTATGATTTGACTGCTCCTGCCACCACGCCGGCAATAATATATTTTTGCAAGGCAATATAGAGGGTGATAACCGGTATGATTGTCATGACTAATGCCGCCATAAGTAAATTAATATCATTTGAATATGCACCCTGGAACAATTTGGTTGCAATGGGAATAGTATAGAGTTTTTTGTCGGTTAATATCAAACTAGGTAAAAGGTAATCATTCCATAATGCGAGTGCGTATAAAATCACTAATGTAGCGGTTGTTGGCTTCAATAAAGGAAAAACAATCTGAAAAAAAGTTCTCAATTGAGATGCGCCATCTATCTGAGCAGCTTCTTCAAGAGATAAAGGAATACTCCCTTTAATAAAGCCATGAAACATGAAAACCGACATTGATACTGAGAACCCCACATGCATAAATATCAGTGTCGCCCGATGATTCAGTATGTTTAGTATCCCACCATATAAAGATATCAATGGGATCATTACAACTTGAAATGGGATAACCATTGAAAACATCATAAGCAAAAAGAAGAAATGGTTTATTTTCCAGTTTTTTCTTACAAAAATGTAGGCGCACATAGCAGATACAAGAATAATCACACATACGCTGACTGTTGTAATAATGGCTGAATTACCCAATACTCTGAGAAAGCTCATGCGACTAAAAGCTTCTTTGAAGTTCTCCAAAGTAAATCCACGACTGCCTCCCCAACTTAAGGGAGCTTTTATTATGTCTCTTTTTTCTTTAAATGCGTTTAGTGCAATCATGTAAAAAGGAAACATGTAGAATAAAAAACATATGATCGTAACCACTAA
>JAQWFM010000140.1 GCA_028704415.1 Oscillospiraceae bacterium
TCCTCAGCACCGATCACTTGCCCCTGGCGGTAATCGACGCCATTGAAAAAGCATGGCACTGCCGGGTCTACAATCACTACGGCATGACGGAAATGGGCCTGGGCGGCGGGATAGAATGCGAGGCCAGAGCGGGCCTGCACCTGCGTGAGGCCGACCTTTATTTCGAAATTATTAATCCGGTTACCGGCGCGCCTGTGCCTGAAGGGGAAGAGGGAGAAGTGGTTTTTACTACCCTCACTCGTGAGGGCATGCCTTTAATTCGCTATCGCACAGGAGATCTGGCCAGTTTTATCCCCGGTCCCTGCCCCTGCGGCACAGTGCTGAAGCGCCTGACCAGGGTGAAAGACCGGATTGAGGGCCGGATCGCTCTGCCCGGCGGCGGCTGGCTCAGTATGTCCATGCTGGATGAGGCGCTGTTCGCTGTTCCGGGCGTTCTTGATTTTAAGGCTGTTATCTCTGCGGCCAAGGGCGCGGACAAGCTGAGTATTGAAGCCAGGTTAGCGGGCTGGGCCGGAAAAGAAGCCGTAGCCAGGGTCCAGAAAAATATCCTGGCCATTCCCGTGGTCGCGGAAAATGTGGATAAGGGCTTTTTAACCCTGGCGCCTGTTCAAGCAGAACAATCCGGCCGGCCCTGGCCGCCGGGCAAGCGGTTAATCAGGGACTGCCGCCGGGCGGGTCAGGCAGGCGATTGCTGACAATATTTCGATTTTGAGGGCGCCTGCCTTTGAGGTCACCCTGCTATTGATAGCTAGAGGGGGAAGTTCATAGTGGAAAGAACAGCGCTGCTGATTATAGATATGCAGAACGATTTCTGCCTGCCGGGGGCGCCTTTTGCGGTCAAAGGCGCCAGGTCAGTGGCGCCGCAGATTAAAAAAGTCCTGGATGCGGGCAGAAGCTGCGGTTTACCTATTTTTCACATCATCCGCCACTACCGGGCCGATGGCAGTGATGTAGAAACTACCCGGTATCAGACTTTCATTGAAAAAGGCGGCGCGCTTATCGAGGGCACAGCAGGAGCAGAGATCATCGCTGAATTGAGGCCGGTAAAAGGGGAATATATTGTTATAAAACAGCGCTGGAGCGCCTTTTTTCAGACAGAACTGGACATTCTGCTGCGCCGGCTCAAGGTTAGCCGGATTGTGGTGACAGGAGTTCAAACCCCCAACTGCATCCGGGCAACTGTATGGGATGCTAACTCACTGGGCTACCAGGTCACTGTGCTGACCGACGGAACTGGAGCAATGAGCCCGGCCGTGCACCAGGCCAACCTTTTTGATATGCAAAATATCGGCATTCAACTGATCACTGCCGGGGAATTTACCACTTATCTTCAGCGCCTGGCTTAGCCAGCTTATTTATTCATGAAAGGAAGAATTGCAGATATGTCTACTGAACAAAAGGCGGTTTGCTGCGGCGCAGCTGGTGACCAGATCAGCGGCTGCCTGGTTTGCGGCCGGGAATTGTATTGCACCCCTGATAAACCGCTGCGCGCTAATTGTTTTTACTGTGGGCAAGAAAAGATTACTTATGTTTTTTGTTGGGACGGTCATTATGTCTGTGATCAATGCCATAGCCGGGATATTCTTGAGCTTGTTGAGCGCACCTGCAATGAAAGCGGTGCGACCGATCCTATCGAATTGTTATTAAGTATTTTTGCTTTGCCGGGGTTGCACATGCACGGGCCGGAATATCACAGCATTGTGCCTGCTGTATTGGTCACGGCTTATGGCAACAGCACCGGTCAAAAGGACAGCGACGCCATCAAGGAGGCTATCGCCCGCGGTAAAGAAATATTTGGCGGCATATGTGGCACACATGGCGCCTGCGGCGCCTGTATTGGTATGGGCGTGGCCTATTCCATCATCCATAAGGTAACCCCCTACGCAATAGAAGAAAGAGGGCAGGCCAACCGGATGACCGCGCTGGCCCTGACGGCGATCAGCCAGTATGGCGGACCCCGCTGCTGCAAAAGAGATTCCACCAGCGCTGTCACCACCGCTAAAAAACACTTTGGCTGCTTTACAGATTCCAGCAACAGCCAGTACATCTGCAGTCAGTTTGTTCATAATGATCTGTGCATCAAAAATAAGTGCCCTTATTATCCAGATCCACAAAAACGCCAGCAGCGTTTATTGACCCGGTAACAAATAACCCTAGCGGAGGACCAAAAGAAATGCGTAAAGTTATCAGACAAACATATAGTGTCTGCCCGGTCTGCCTGCGCCGTATACCGGCAGCGCATGTCAGCGATGGCCATAATCAGGTTTATCTGGAAAAGACTTGTCCCCAGCACGGTGATTTCTCAGCAATCATCTGGCACGGGCTGCGTGATATGGATGCCTGGCGCGGGGATTTGCCCCTGATTGCTCCGGGTGAAAACGAAAATTGTCCTCGGGCCTGCGGCTTATGTGCTGAACACCGGCAGGGCACCTGCTGTGTCTTGTTGGAGGTCACTAAACGCTGCAACCTGCACTGTACCTTTTGCTTTGCTGAGGGCGGCGCCGGCGCAGACATCCCTTTTGAAACCGT
>JAQWFM010000141.1 GCA_028704415.1 Oscillospiraceae bacterium
TGATCAGGCCGATGATCCGGCAGTCTATCGCTTCACGGTGCGAAAGAAGCTAAGCGTAAGGGCCTATCTGGGCCATGTTCAGCCGGATTCGGCCCAGCTATATCTGTACTTTCGACTCTCAGATGATCACTGTCTGCTGTTGTCACTGACGGCTGAAGAAACCGGCTGCCGACTGTTGCCGCAGCTGACTGATCCTCAGCCGGAAGCGCTCAGCCGGGCTGCCTTAAGCCTGACACTGGCAGAGCCTTATGCTTCGGCCAGCGGAAGTAATGTACTGGTTTCACTGGATCCAAACCCCTTCAGGCTTGCGCTGGGTGATGCCGAAAACCCGGCTGATCCAGCGCTGTGCTGCGCGGATCTCAGAGGGATAAGCCTGATAGCCCAACCTGACGGCTTGATCACCGACTTTTTTATTCCGCTGATCCTGAGCGGCCAGGGCTTTTTTGGCTGTGGTGAAAAATTTGACCGGGTTAATCAGAGGGGATTGCAGCCCCGTAATCTGGTGTATGAGAATTATACTCAGCAGGGGCGTCACACCTATCTGCCTACGCCATGGCTCTTTTCAGACCGGCACTGGGGATTTTTTGCCGAGACTGAGGCAGAAACCCGCTGGGATCTGTCTCATTATGAGGAAGATCGCGTGAGTGGGAGCTTTTCCGGGCAGACAGACGATGGCCGTTTCCATCCGCTGCACCTGTGGCTGGGAGACCCGGCCCGGCTGCTGCAGCGGCTGACCCATCTGCAGGGAGCGCCCGCCTTGCCGCCGCCGTGGGCCTTTGGCCCATGGATGTCTGCTAACGGATGGGCTACGCAAAAGGAAGCGGAGGAACAATTACAGATGACCCGGGACCTTGATATACCTGCAACCGTCATGGTCCTTGAAGCCTGGAGTGATGAAGAAACCTTCTACATCTGGAATGGCGCTCGCTATATACCGCAGCGTCAGGCCTTCAAGTATGAGGATTTCAGTTTCCCTGCCGATGGTCCCTGGCCTGACCCGCGCGCTTTTACCAAGACACTGGATGAGGCCGGTCTGCATCTGGTGCTATGGCAGATTCCCATTATCCGTCCCATCAGTGACAATCAAAATCAGCAGCTACGCCTGGATGAGCGGGAAGCCATTGCCCAAGGCTACTGTGTTCAAAATCCGGATGGTACGCCGTTTCGTATTCCGGACAAATGGTTTAGTGGCAGTCTGCTGCTGGATTTCAGTAACCCACAGGCTGCTTCCTGGTGGCTTGAAAAACGGCGTTACCTTTGTGAGGCGTTAAACGTTGAAGGCTTTAAAACAGATGGCGGTGAATTTGTATACCTTCCTGAGGCCCGCTTCGCCAACCACAAAACCGGGGTCAGTATGAGAAACCTTTATCCGGCGCTTTATACCCAGGCTTATTATGACTTCCTTAATCAAAATTGCCGCCAGGGCGTGACCTTCTCCCGCGCGGGTTACAGCGGCTCCCAGTACCGCCCCCTCCATTGGGCCGGCGATCAGCTTTCGCAATACTCCGAGCTGCGTGGACAGCTGACCGCGGGTCTGTCCGCCGGCTTATCAGGCATTCTGTTTTGGGGCTTTGATATCGGCGGCTTTGCCGGTGAATTGCCGGATTCAGATTTATATTTGCGCTCGGCTGCGATGGGCTGTTTCAGCCCTGTCATGCAATTCCACTCAGAACCTCGTAATGGTCAGTACGGCGATAGTCGGCGCCGCGACTGGATTAACGATCGCAGCCCCTGGAATATGGCCCGGGTAAACGCTGCACCGGAAATTATCACTGCCTACCGCCGTCTGGCTAAACTAAGAATGAAAATGCTGCCATATCTGTATGCCGAAGCCCGTCATTCTGTCGCGACCGGCCGTCCCCTGATGGCCCATCTGATTTACGATTATCCAGACTGCCGGCAAAGTTTGCTTTGTGAAGATCAATATATGCTGGGGCAAAGCTTGCTGGTAGCGCCAATTCTGGAGGAGGCAACGACCAGTCGTGAGGTCTGGCTGCCGAAGGGCCAGTGGTTTGATTTCTGGAGCGGCCGGCCGGTTACTGGCGGCGAGACAATACTGGTAAATAGTCTGCTGGGTGAAATTCCGGTTTTCAGCAAGCGTGAGGAGCTTTGCTATCCGGAGCTTATGTAAGCAGATGGAGGTGAGAAACACGAACGCTAATTCACTGCATTGGTGGCAGCAGGCCGTGATCTACCAGGTATATCCGCGCAGCTTTCAGGATTCCAACGGAGATGGGGTGGGAGATCTGCCCGGCTTGATCCGGCGGTTGGACTATCTTCAGCGACTGGGCATTGACGCGATCTGGCTGTCTCCAGTTTATCGATCGCCCCAGGAAGACAACGGTTATGATATTTCAGATTACCAGGATATTGATCCGATGTTTGGCAGCCTGGCCGATATGGATCGGTTGATCGCTGAGGCCAGGCGCCGCGGTATTCGCATTATTATGGATTTAGTCCTGAATCATACCTCGGACCAGCACGGTTGGTTCCAGGAAGCCCTGAAAGGCCGGGAC